>CAJBSZ010000132.1 GCA_903958395.1 uncultured bacterium
AATCGGGGTGTAGCGCAGACTGGTAGCGCGTTTGGTTCGGGACCAAAAGGTCGCGGGTTCAAATCCCGCCGCCCCGACCATTTCTTCGCACGGCGCCGTTCGGCTTGAGCTACGGATGGTCTACGACCAGTTAATCAGCGCCGAGCGAAGGATGGTCGGCTCTCGGACATTAACGGGGGCACCCGCTGTTTCACCTAGGCATACATCACTCTAAGTTTTACGCCTAAGGAGTCCGGATGCGGGCCAGTCGGGGTCAGGGCCAGTCGGGGTCAGGCTGTAATTTGCAAATAGATTAACAAGGCGGGGGCGAGATGAGAAAGTGCGAGCATGCCAAGGCCGCCGCGAAAGCTCTTGTGACGCATGTTGTAATTTACAGTCTGACCCGGCCGGTCCTTAAATATAATCAGCAATGTTCTCCAAGCTCAACCCAAGCCATTCAATCTCATAAAGGGGGGGAGATTTAAAAGAGAAGAAAGGAGACAGCGTCGTCCCGCAGGCGGGGCTCGGACTGAGTCAAAAAACAACACGATCTTGACTCACAGCGGGCTCACTATGCTACAAGTTCAAGCAACCAGCGTCGCTACGCTCCGATAAGTGTCCGATATCACCGGATTCAGTGTCCGGCCAAAATCGGAATGGGTGGCCGATTTGACCGGAATACGCAGTGAGCAAGGCGACTCTTCAGAACTGGGAGCAGGGGCGCCGTGATCCGGAGGGGCCTGCGCAAGCCCTTTTACGTATCGTGGAAAAACAACCCAAGGCTGTTTTGGAAGCTTTGCGGGCATCATGATAGGTTCTGTCCAGAGTCGTGCTAGAGGTGATGGTGGGGAATATGACTAAAAAAATATTGCGAATGATTCTCATGGGGTTTCTCTTCAGCTGCCAGGCTTGTTCTACCGCGAAATTATGGGAGGATGCCGATCCGAATGCCCGTATTTGGATAGACGCGGATAAGACGACTGAGGCGGCCTTGAAGGAGCGGGGATTGCATTATCAGGTTTACAATGAGCAGGGGGTGTCCGGGTTTCTGATCGAGAAGCGCGGGCTGGAGCGGATGAAGGATTATCAACTCCGGGCATTGGGCACTCCCGTCACTCTCGTTGTGGATGCGGCCGTCACCGTCGTCGTGGTGGGTGTTTATGTCTTTCTCGCGGATCCCGTTGGAACCTGTTCGCTGATCGAAGGCATGTCGGATGGACACAAGGGTCATCGGGAGCATCATCAGGCTAAAGATCGCAGGCATTGATCAAGGAATGAGTGGGTCTCAAGAATAGGAAGAGGGTGGCATGTCGCAATTATTAATACTTTTCACGTTTCTTCTTCTGACTGCGGCTTGTGTGAAACCGATCGTTTACGAGCCGTGGTGCAATGACTGGCAGATCCTGGTGCGGGACGCGCTGACCGGGGATGGCAAAGTTTCCGCAAGTTACGAGGGGGCCTGGCATCCGGGTGAGATGACTCCCGATAAATACGGGAACCGGCCCCATTTTGATTATATTGGGGCGCATGTCGGGATTCTGGAGATACACCCCGTTTCTCCTACTGAATCCGCCAAATTGAAATTCACGGGGATCGTCTCATCGCAAACCCCCATACTCACGGTGGTTGGAGGAGGGAGCATCCATGGCGATTGCCTGCTCCAGCTGTATGTCAATGGCAGCAAGATCAGTGAGTATGTGCTGGATGGCTTGAAATGGACTAAGTGCAGGTTTGATCTCACCAACTACTCCGGACAAACTGCCGATCTCCAGTTGTGGATCACCGCGGGAGGCGCAAAACCATGGAATTACGAAAACTGCTTCATCGATGATATTTCGTTTACTGAAGGCCGGAAATTCTGAGGGCTTATGAATGAATCGGGAAGCAGCGGGTGGCGCGAGATGATGAGGCGTTTCCGTCCGGGATGGATTGTGTTGCTGGGGCTGGCCGCGACGGTTCTGCTGTTGCGCTCGGAGGGGCGTATCTGGTGGTGTGAGTGCGGGAGGCTTAACTTCTGGGACGGGGATATCTGGAGCGCTCACAATTCGCAGCACGTTTTCGATCCCTACAGCTTTACCCATGTGCTGCATGGTCTGTTACTGTTCTGGCTTCTGGCCTGGGTGTTTAAACGGATGGCCCTGAAGTGGCAGGTGACCCTGGCTATCCTGCTTGAGGCAGTCTGGGAAGTGCTCGAGAACTCCCCCTTCATTATTCAGCGCTATCGGGAGGCCACCATTGGACAGGGCTATACAGGGGATTCGATTGTCAACTCGCTGTCCGATATCCTCTGCTGCGCCGCAGGAGTTCTGCTGGCTCGAAAGCTTGGATTTCGCCTGGCTCTCGCCCTGTTCGTGATCGTAGAACTGGCTCTGGCGTGGATGGTACGGGATAACCTGACCCTGAATATCCTCATGCTCATCTGCCCGATTGATGCCGTCAAGCAGTGGCAGATGGGGCATTGACAGCAATTCCGAAGCCTCGGTAGAGCTGTAGTAGGGAGAGGATCGCTATCAGAAAAACCCTGATACAGAATCAGGATATTTCTGATTGCGAGTTTGGCCTCCCTGGATGATGATGTGGCTTGTCAGTGGGTGAGGTGGTGATAGTCAAGACGTTGTCACAGCCCCCCTGTGGCAGATGGCGCATGGATGCTCCCCCGCAAACATGAAGACCATCCCACCACCTCCCCGCTGAGTTCTTTCGCCGAATCTGGCGATCCCCATTGAAAATCATCGAAGAACTTGCGGAGTGCCCTTCTGTCTGGCAGTATCCCCCGCCGTTGTAGTGGACATCAGCCTTTTTGAGATGGGAATGAATGCGTGATTGCGACATCAAAACTAACCAAGCGATTCGGGCCGGATATTTTGTTTGAGGACGTCAGCGTCCAATTTACACCCGGGAACTGTTACGGTCTCATCGGGGCCAATGGATCAGGGAAATCCACTTTCATCAAAATCCTCGCGGGCCTGATTCCCGCCAGTCAGGGCGATGTGATCATCGGTCGGGACTGCACGCTGGGGTATCTGCGCCAGGATCATGCTGAATTCGATCATGTTTCAATCATGGATACGGTTTTCATGGGGAATAAGAAACTCTGGGATCTCCATCTGGAGCGGGAAGCCCTGTACTCTTCAACAGATCTTTCCGATGCCGAGCATGACCGCAGTGGCGTCGTTGAGGATGAATTTGGCCAGGCGGGCGGCTATACCATGGAGGCGGATGCCGCAAAATTGCTGGCCGGCCTCGGATTCACGGAAGATGTCTTTACCCGTGAAATGAGCACGCTGCAGGGGGGCTTCAAGCTCCGGGTCCTTCTGGCCCAGGTCCTGTTCGCTCATCCTGATATCCTTCTGCTGGATGAACCTACCAATCATTTGGATATGGAATCCATCGAGTGGCTGGTTGAGCTGTTGAAGCGGTATGAGGGCACCGTGGTCGTCATCTCCCATGACCGTTTCTTTTTGAACCAGGTGTGCACCCATATTGCCGACCTGGACTATCATGAAATCCGGATGTTCACCGGGAACTATGATGATTTTACCATCGCGAGCCTGGACGCCCGGGAGCTGCGGGAAAAAACGAACAAGAAGCTTGAAAAGCAGATTCATGACCTGAAAACCTTTATCAGCCGGTTCAGCGCCAATGCCTCCAAGGCCAAACAGGCCACCTCCCGCCAGAAGTTGCTTGGTAAAATCGAGTTGGAGGAAGTGAAGCCCAGTTCGCGGGTCTCTCCCTATATCCAATTCAATCCGAAACGGCGGCTGGGCGATAAAGTCATTTCGGTCAATCACATCGCCAAGGGATATGCGACCCCGCTCTTCTCGGATTTTTCGTGTAAGATCAAGCCGAAGGAAAAGATCGCGATCATCGGAAAGAACGGAGTCGGTAAGACGACGCTTCTGAAAATCCTGTGCGGGCAACT
Source organism: uncultured bacterium (assembly GCA_903958395.1). GTDB lineage: Bacteria > Verrucomicrobiota > Kiritimatiellia > CAIKKV01 > CAITUY01 > JAABPW01. The sequence goes on from CAJBSZ010000132.1 coordinate 3,902, forward strand.
TTCCCCGGATTCCGGTTCCGTGGTGTTGGGCGATACGCTCCAGTTCAGCATCTTCCCTCAGGATCCCGGTGAAATTCTCGATCCCGAGAGTCAGGCGATTACCTGGCTGCGGCAATTTTCGGACAACAAGGATATTTCCGAGACGGAGCTCAGATCCTTTATGGGGCGGATGCTTTTCAGCAAGGATGATGTCTTTAAGCCCATCCAGGTCTTGAGTGGTGGCGAAAAGGCCCGGCTCATGCTGGCCAAGATGATGCTGGAGGGCGGCAATATGGTCATTCTGGATGAGCCCACCAATCATCTGGATCTGGAGTCCATTGAAGCGCTGAACTTCGCCCTTTCCAAGACCGAAAGCACCATTATCTTCGTGTCCCATGATCATCGGCTGATCGGCTCGCTCGCGACGCGGATATTGGAAATTAAAGACGGTAAGATTCTCGACCGCTCCTGCGTTTGATGAAGGACATCCCATGATGGTCTGGCTTTGTTATTGTCTGCTGGGGGGGATCGCCGGGGTGTTGGCCGGATTGCTGGGGGTTGGCGGCGGGCTGATCATTGTGCCGGCCTTGGTGATGCTGTTTGCCAAACAATCATTTCTGACCGGCCAGATCCAGCACCTCGCGGTGGGAACGTCCCTGGCGAGTATCGTGTTCACCTCCCTGTCGAGCATGCGTGCGCATCATCAGCGTTCAGGGGTGGATTGGGGAATGGTCCGGCGATTGTCGCCCGCGATTGTCGTCGGTGCCCTTTCGGGCGCCTTGGTGGCCTCTCAGATCTCCACCCGTTGTCTTCAGTGGGTTTTTGTGGTGTTCATCTACGGCGTTGCCGCGCAAATGTTTCTGAAGGCGGAGGTTCCTCATTCACAGGCCAAAGCACGGCATGGTGTCCTTCTCTCCCTGATAAGTGTCCTGATCGGCGGGGTGTCGAGTCTGGTGGGGGTGGGGGGCGGAAGCCTGCTGGTGCCCCTGTTGTCCTGGTGTAATCTCCCGATGCGCCGGGCCATTGGCACATCGGCCGCCATCGGGTTTTTTATCGCCTCGGCGGGTGCTGCGGGCAGTATGATGGCCGGGTGGGGCACGATTGGGCTTCCGAAATATTCCATCGGCTATGTCTATTTGCCTGCCGTGGCCGGCATTGCTCTTCTGAGCACGCTGACCGCACCGTTAGGAGCGCGCCTTGCGCATCGCGTGCCGGTGCCGATGTTGAAGAGGGGCTTTGCCATTTTGCTGTGTGTCATTGGCCTCAAAATGATCACGGGACTGTTATAGTAGCTTACGATTGGCCTAATACTCGCGATTCTTCAGGCTCCGAATTCCCAGCCATAACGGAAGGGACACCATTAGACCGGATAGCAGGATCACCCAGAGGCCGGCGATTAGGTTGGCTTTGATGAAGAGGGGGTCTGCAAGACCTTCCGATGCCCGCCAGTGCCAGATCAGGCCGAAGGGAAGAATCGCCCCCAGCATCATGCCCAGGCTGAGAACGAGATTCATGGTGCCGCCAAATCCGGAAATGATGGCTGCCGGGTTCGGTTGCTTGAGGTCAATGAATAGGGCGCCCAGACCTGTTGACAGTGCCGAGACCGAGATTGAAATGGCCACGGCCAGTCCGATGGAGATGATGCTTAAGGCGGGCCCCGCCTGGAGCATCCAGGTGGCCAGTCCCATCAGGCCTGCACTGATGGTGACCATGGCGAGCGCGGCCAGGAAAAACTTGGTCAGCAGGATTCTCCGCATGCCTGTAGGCGCCAGCCCCAGGATCCAGAAGTTGTGTCCTTCCAGGCTGAGCTGGGGGAAGACAAACCGGGCGGCGAGTGAACAGATCACCGACGAGACGCTGAAAATGTTCAAGAACACGACCAGGTTCCGCCAGATCGGGGGCATCTCGTTGTAATGGAATGACCGGAAACTGGAGAAATACAAGCCCAGCAAGCCGAAGAAGATCAATGCCTGCGACCATTGCAGGGGATCACGCAGGAATGAACGGATATCCTTCATGATCATGACCCGGATGTCATGAGGAAGAAAGGCCAGAAGCCGGTCCAGCCAGCCCAGCAATTCCGGGGCCCGGCGCCGGATGTCGGGCGAGCCGGTGACCTGCTGATAGGCGGTGTAAAATACCCGATTCCCGAATTCCTGAATCAGCAGGAACAGCATGGCTGTATTGGTAACCAGCACCAGCCACAACATACTACCCCGGAACCATTCCCCGTTTGTCAGCGCCATGATCCCCTCTGCAGTCCAATTATTCGGCATCAGGGGATGGGTCGCCAATTGCAGGCCGGGCAGAAACCGGTTGAGAATAAACGTGGCCTCTTCCTGCATGACGGGGCGTATCTGAAGGAGTACCCGGATGGCGAGGATCAACAGGATAACGGCCGCAGCGCCCCAGACGAGACGGCTCCGGGGAAACCACCGGACGGCGGCGAGACTGATGAGGCTGCCGAGGGCTCCGCACAAAAAAACAAATGGCAGGGAGAACAGAACCGTCCAGACGGCAAAGACAAGCCCCAGTTTCTCGTGCCAGGCATAGGCGGCTGTAAAGGGGATCATCAGGAAGAAAAATGCCCAGGAACTCAGTAGGGTGGACTCGATGAACTTGTAGGTGACAAAGGTCCGGGTATCGAGGGGGGCGGTTAATAGAAAGAGGGTTTCGCGGGATCGGAAGAGGGTGGAATAGGAGGTGATGATATTGGACATCACCAGCATGGCGCCCAATCCAAGGAAGAAAAGGGAGAAGAGCCGGCGGGTGATCATGAAGCCTCCGCCGCCCAGGCTCGCGAGGAATTGAAAGCCGTTCAGGAACATCATGAAAAATCCGCCGATCATTCCCGCTGCAAAAAGGAGGATGAAGACGGTTTTAAAAATGGATTCCCGCTGGAGGATACGCCGCAGATTGCGGAGCGTATTCCAGTTCTTGATCCAGATGGCGGTGAGGGGGGACATGGGGGGTGGGGAGGGGTGGGCAGGGTTCAGGGTTCAGGGTTCAGGTTTTTTTTGGGGGGTAAGGGTTCAGGGTTTTTGGGGGAGGCGGTTAGATTAAGGAAAATGTCTTCAAGGGAGCCTTTGTCTCCGGATTGGGTTCGAAGATCCCCGAGTTTCCCGAGGGCGATGAGGCGGCCGCCTGAAATGATGCCAATCCGGTCGGCAATGTCTTCGGCCAGAGCGAGAATATGGGTGGTGAGCAGGATCGTCATGCCGTCCCGAACCTTAGCCCGGAGCAGATTTTTGATCATGCGGATGGAGTGGGGGTCGAGACCGATCAGCGGCTCGTCAATGAAGATGACCCGCGGGGCGTGGATGAAAGTGGCGATGTAGAGCAGGCGCTGGCGCATGCCGTGGGACAGTTCGCCGATCAGGGCATTTCGGGCCTCCTGCAGGCCAAACTGACTCAGCGATGACTCGATATGTCCGGATAAATCCGGGTGGGTGACATTGTAAAGTCCGGCCACAAACTTGAGGAATTCGACAGGGGTCAGTTTCTCGTACAGGAAGGGCATATCCGGGATATACCCCATGATGCGCTTGGCTTCGACCGGTTGTTTCTGGACATCGAAGCCGCCGATGCGGATCGTGCCGCTGTCAGGGCGCAGCAGGCCGGTCATCATCTTGATGGTGGTGGTCTTTCCAGCGCCGTTCGGCCCCAGAAAACAGAACAATTCACCGGCCGGGATTTCAAGCGACAGGTCATCCACCGCCTGCACAGTGCCGAACCGTTTATTGAGATGCTGGATTGAAATCATGGAATCTCCACTTTTAGTTGTCTGATTAGATTCATCAATGTCATGGGTTCCGCCACGTCGTTCGCGACCCGGGCGCGATCACCGGAATTCATGCCGAAGGACAGGGCTTCCTTTGCCGTACAACTTTCCATAGCCAGGCCAAACGGAGCTTCTTGCCGGATCGTCGTCCCTTCGGCATCCATCCAGAAGAGGGTTTCCATGCCGTCCATTTTGGCGGTCAGGACGGTGGTCTCATTTGTGCGGTTTCGCAGGACCAGAGTTTCGCGGCGCAGGGCTCGCACGGTTACATCCTGAGCCGCGAGAGTGACGGGGTTAAAGATGCGTAGCGTGACCTGCTTGCCCGGGGAGAGGGCCTTGAGCGATAGCTCGGTCATGGGAGAGTAGATCACTGCGTCATCAGGAATGACAATCGTGAGGTTCTGGGTGGAGTTTGCGCTTTTGATTTTGACCTCAAAGCTGTTGCCCTGAAGGCGCTTCCCGTCCACCGCGATAGTATAGCCGGCTGAGGAGAGCGAGAAGTGGAACAATTGCAGGGTGTACAGGGCGTCCACAGTGGCGTCCGAGGTGACTGATATGCGCTGGGGGGATCCCATGATCCTGACGGAGAGGAGGGTACGGTTGTTCAGGCGGTATTGGCGGGTGGCGTTTTTCTCGTCCACATCCACCGAAGTATGCGTGTAACCGATGGGTTGGTTCTGGTGGGTAATGATCATCCATCGATCCATGACCATCATGCCGCGGTCGAGGGAAGATCGGTACCCTATGGATGCGCGATTCCGGAGTCCGGGATAGGCCTCACTCAAGATCAGCCAGCCCATGGCGCCAAGCCAGAGCAGGATGATGGACCCTGTTGCGATCAGGCGCTTGGAGAGAGGCTTCATGGTTGTTTCAGGATATAGCGCAGGACGTCGTCAAGCGTGGTGGCTATCGGGCTGTGAAGGGCGGTCAGCTTGGCCTCCGACTGGTGTCCGCCGGTCATGAGGAGGCAGGGGATTCCCATGGCTTGGGCGACCTCATGATCGTGGGTGGTATCGCCTACCATCAGTGTATTCGCGCGGGGAAGGCCGGATTTCTTCAGGAGGGAATGGCCCAGATCCACTTTTGAGGAGGCATAGAGATCGTTCAGCCCGTAAATGTGTTCGAAGTAGTGGATGATGCCCCGCTCCTTCAGCATGCGTTTCAGGAGTCCTAATTCACAGGCGGAAAGAATAGAAACGCCGATGTTGTGGGCTTTCAAGGTATTCAACGTGGCTTTGACACCTTGGCGCAAGGGTGAGGCGAGTGAGGTTGTGGCATAAGCCGCATGGTATTCGACCGCCACGGCGTCCCAGTTGTCCCGGGAGAAGTCGAAGCCGAGTTTGAGGTAATAGTTCCGGACTGGGAAGTCGAAAACATCCAGGTATTGCTGAACCGTGACGGCTGGCAGGTGTCGACGCGCGAGGAGGATGTTGATGGCGTCAACGCAGGCCTGGAGATCATCCAGCAAGGTTCCATTCCAGTCCCAGATGATATGTTTGCAGGGTGCCATGACTGACAAAAGAATGCTTAAATTGAACGACTTGCGCGAGAGATTTTTGCGATTTGCTTAAAATAAATTGAAGAGTATAGTTGTTTAATTATTGGTCATCATGATTATTGGCACACACTCAAAATGCGGGCAGGCCCTTCGACATCGCCCCTTCGGCGTTGCTCAGGACAGGTCAGGGCAGGCCCTTCGACGCCGCTCAGGGCAGGCCATGGTTGAGTATGTCGTGGTGGCGGGGATTTTGCTGGCGTCTACCGCGATTATGACGCTTTTTCTGAGTGTATTTCGGGATTATGGGACACGGGTGTTGAATCTGGTTGGGTCGGAATATCCATAGGAGGCGAATATGAAGCAGAATCGGAAAAGTGGGCAGGGAATGGTCGAGTACATTATCATTGTTGCCGTGATTGCTCTGGCGGCCATCGCGGTTTTCGGAATTTTCGGCGACACCATCCGAGCCAAGATGGCGGGTGGGGTGAAGCAATTGGATACCGACAAGGGTGCCGAGGCGGATGCCACTTTGTCGACCACATCCCAGCAGTATCTGAAGGATTTGAAGTAAGCCATTCGCTTTACATGGCTAGCCTTGAACCGTAACCATTCAATTTCCGGATCCCGTTCCGGGCAGGGTTTGATTGAATCCTGTATTGTAGTCGCCTTGGTCTGCCTGATCTTTTTCAGTGTTTTTCAGCTTTCGCAACTATTTGCCGCGCAAGAAGTTCTGAATTATGCCGCTGGGCGGGGTGCCCGCGCCCGGACGGTAGGGTTCAATCACTTCATGGTTGAAAAAACTATCCGGGTCGGAGCCATACCTAATGCCGGGCGACTCGTCAACCCTGTCCACTCCGGCGGACCTTCCGGCCAGTATGCGATTGAGTCCGCTCGGATTCCTCTTTATCTCGGCGGCGAGAATGACGGCCAGTTAAGGGCGATTCTGGATTATGATGCCTGGGAGACGATCATTTTCGGAGCTTCTTTCTCACTGGGTGACGGAACGTTACGGCAGGACATTGAGCAGGAAGTCTCCCTGACGAACAATCCTTTCCACCGCGCTTTCTATGCCTCTGATACCATTACTCTGAAAGGAGAATGCACTCTGGACGAGCATTACACCCTTTACCTGGACGAGGCCGGATGGTGAACCGAATGTCAAATCGATCAGGGCAGGCTCTGATTTTTATCATCATGATCCTGGTGATCCTGGCGTTTGTGGCGCTGTGGAATTTCGATCTGCACAAGATCATCTATGTCAAATCGTTGAGTCAGAATGCCGGTGATGCGGCGGCGCTGGCGGGAGCACGTTGGCAGGCGACATCACTGAATCTCATAGGCGATCTGAATGTGATGCAGGCGGTGGCGTTGACCCGGGGGGACACCAATGAGGCGGCGGCCATCAGTGAATTGCAGGCCCGGTTATGCTATGTCGGCCCCATGATTGGCCTCGAGGCCGCCCAGCAAGCCGGAAAGAACAACGGGCTTTTCAATAATGACCGTTTTACCGCCCGCCTGATCAAGCATGCCGATACGGTGATGACGGATTACAGGGCGACAGGGCCCGACGGGCGGATGTTATTCCAGGAGCCCTTTCCGGGGTGCTGGACCGAGTATGCCCAAATGATTCAGGCGGTTGCCGCGAACGGGGTGGCGGTGGGGCCTGATAATGCGCGGTATTATTCCGATTTTGCCGGAGGGAGCCTGCTGCTGATCCCAGATTTCTATGACGCCGTGGCAGGAACCGATTGGTGCTGGTTCTATCACCATGCCTATGATTTTTTTAAAACGTATATTGATTACCAGTCCTGGCCGCCCCTGCCTGAGATCATCCCCACACCGGAGCCTTTGAATTGCGAGTATTTTGGGCTCGGTCTCAGGCGGCTGGATTTGATTGGGGATGCCCGAGCCCTTCCGGCGATGGACTCCCTGAGAGTGGAGCGCGGCCTTTCGCCGGATCCCCTTAGTCCCACCCTGGGCTCCGTGATGTCGGCCTGGTATTGCTATGATGAATCACTTTGGGGGCCCTGGGATTCCATTTCCCCGGCGGGTGAGAACAATTTCCCAGCCACGGGGCCGGTTAAGTCCCACTATGATTACGCAGGAGGCGATGCCGTGACCCGTGTTATGGCCTCGTCACCACGCCTGACACCCGGGGCGGGAACCAGCAAGATTACCTGGACCGCTGCCGCCAAGCCCTTTGGGTATCTGGAGGTTGGCGGATCGCAGATAAAGCCTAATGAGTACGGGCTGGTTCTCCCGGCGTTCAGAGAAGTAAGACTCATTCCCACGGATGCCTCCTCGGCTCCTGCGGGCGGCTCTTTCAATCTGGACTGGCGGGATCATATTGAAGAACATCTCGATGATTACCTGGCCACGGGAGCGACCGTTCCGGGTTGTTACTATTGCATGGCGCTGCTTGTGTGGGGAAATCCTGTATTCAGACAGACGGGTATTGACTGGCTGGAGGAAAACAAGGGCTCCTGCCAGACCTACGGTGGCGGGGGGCGACGAGGTGGCGGATCGCGTAGAGGGCATTGAAGCGTGATGAAGAGCGATGGCAGAAATTTCAGTGAGTGCTCAGGGCAGGCCATGGTGGAATTCGTGGTGGCACTGGTATGTATTTTGGTGCTGGTGGCGGGAATTATCCAGATTGCCGTGCTTGGGTTCAAGCAGTCCAAACTCATGAGCGAAGCGCGACGGGAGGCGGGCCAAAAGGCAATGCTTGAAGCCTCCTCCTTTGCTGGGCCCCAGTTCATTTCCACCTGTACCGTTGGGTCTGATGAAATCGCTTATTCCCTGGATGATGGGAAGACTGACGGGGATGTATCGGATCTGACGGTCGGGGTGGCTAGTCACGCGAAGCCGGATGCCCTCAATGACCTTTGTCCTGATAATCCGGTCTCGACGGTGGCCGGAAGCGCCTTTCCTCATTTCACTTTTGGCCTTGTGGAAAGCGAGAAGACGGAGCGTGTGGATCTTATTCCCATCATCCGGGAACTGGTTTATGGGAAGGACTCGATTGAGCTGAAGGGAACGGTCTGGATGACCTGGACAAAGGGGCTGTATTGATGAGAGGCCTCACACGAACACTTCAAATCGGGATCCTCGCACTGGTCGCGGGTCTGTTCGCCTTTCTGGTGCAGGCGGCGGTCTTTCAAACGGGCGGGAAAACGGGCGGCGATCTCCTGAATCCAGATTCCTATGGGCGCTGCCTTTACCGGGCGGCGATGCAGATCAATGGCGGCCGGGCCGAGGTGAGCGTGATCGCCTGCGAGGGGGGGGTGGCCCCCCTTCGCGCCGCGTTTAAGGTTGAACAGGCGACCGGGGACGGGCGAACCGTTCGCCTCGTTACCCTGAAGCCTTCCCCCGACTCCCCTCCGCTGATGGTGGCCGTGTCGCAATCGGTTGGCGAGGCGAAAGCCTCCCGATCCAGTGAAGGGCGCCACCGAATTGACGAGATTCCCATTCCCTCAGGGGCACGGGTGTTGAGTTTTCAGAGAAATGACGAGTCGCGAACCTCCCTGGAGCGGCTGGCGGTCAGGATGCCCGAGGCTGGGGTGCGCGGATATTATGATGCCATTCTGGCCCGGGATGGCTGGTCACGACTGTTTCCCGAATCACGGGAAGGCGGACTGATGGTTTTCATGAAGGGGGCGACGGTGTGTTGCGTCGGAGTCAGCGCCGCAGATTCATATGGAGAAAGCCGTGTCACCCTGCTACATAAGCAGGGTGCAGTGAAATGAGCGACAGGAGTGTGCAGTCATGAAACAACGCATGGTGTTGATCATATCGGTGGTGATCGGGTTATTGGCGTTCTGGATGACGCGGAGTTATTTCCAGGCGCGACTGGCGGAAATTGACCGGGAACGGGAACGGTTGTTTTCCAGCGAGAAGCGCGTCGATGTCCTGGCTGCCAAGCGGGATCTTCCCGCCGGCACGGTGTTGATCAAGAAGGATCTCGCCGCCAAAAGTATTCCCGGTCGTGATGTCAGTAAAAACACCATCACGGTTGAGGATTCTGAGCGGATCTTCAATAAGAAGCTCAAGTACAGCATGGATGCCGAAGAGACGCTCATGTGGTCTTATGTGGATGTGCCCTTCCGGCCCGGTTCCGGCCTCGCTCCCGTGATTCCGCAGGGAATGCGCGCCATATCACTGGCCATCAGCGGGGCCGCCGGAGTCAGTGGTCTGCTACAACCCAATGACCGCGTGGATGTTCTGGGCTCCTTCACCTTTCCTTCCCGCAAGGATCCTGAAAAAACGGAGTGGGTGACGTTGACCATGCTGCAGGATGTCACCCTCCTGGCCACCGGCCAGACGCTGGGCAGGACCGAGGCGGGAGACCGGAGTCGCGCGAATGCCGGATACAATACGGTGACCGTTGCGGTGACACCCCGTGAGGCGGAGCTGCTGGTGTTCGTCGAGAATATGAGAGGGCCTCTGACCTTGTCGCTCCGGAACCCGGAAGACATCAGTTTTGAGAAAAATCTTCCCGAAGTGAACTTTGATCGGGTGGAAGCCGCATTGCCTGAATTGAACGCCTACCGTCAGCAGATCATCCGGAACAAGAGCGGCCGATAATGTATCTTGAAATACGAAAACCTGATGACAGTGTGAAGATGTCGGAGTTGCCTGCCGGGCTTTATTCGGTGGGCTCCGAGTCCGAAAATCAGATTATGCTTCCTGGAGCAGGGGTGTCTGGTCGCCATCTGATCCTGAATCTCAGGGGCGGTGCCTGCTGGATTGAAGACCTGACATTCGGGGAGACGCTCCTGGAGGGCGCGGTGATCCATGGACGGTGTGAGCTTCTGGAAGGACAGCGCCTGAAGGTCGGGAGCTACACACTCCGTCTTCTTTCGGAGCTTCCGAAGCCGGTTCCGGTTCGTGTTGAACCCGAGAAGGTTCCTGCTGCGCCCCTTCCGCCGCCCACGCCGCCAGTCCCGCCGTTGCGTGTGCCGTTGCGGGTGGAGCGTGATGAACGCCTTGTGGCACGTCGACAGGCGGTCAAACAGCAGATCCATAAGGAATTGCTGGAGCGTATGGATATCAAGCGCCTGACGGCGTCCCACGTGGAAGAGGGTGAGTTGCATCGCCGTGTGCTGACCACGGTGGAGGGAATTGTCAAGGAGGTGGCGCCCCGGTTGCCCCCTGAGATTTCGCCCCAGGCCCTGGTCAAGGAAGTGTATGACGAAGCCGTGGGATTGGGGGCCATTGAGGATCTGCTGGCAGACCCGGATATCACGGAAATCATGGTCAATGGCGCCTTGCGGGTCTATGTGGAACGTAAGGGCCGGATTGAACTGACGGATCGCACATTCCTGGATGACAAGACCGTACTTTCGGTGATTGAGCGCATTGTCTCGCCCCTGGGACGGCGCATTGATGAGAGTCAACCCTATGTGGATGCCCGCTTGAAGGATGGTTCCCGTGTCAATGCCGTCATTCATCCGCTTTCGCTGATCGGCCCCTGCCTGACCATCCGGAAATTTTCAAAGATCCCCCTCACCTCCGATGATTTTATCCGGATGGGGACCTGGACCGAAGGGATGCGTGATTTCCTGAAAGCCTGCGTCGAGGCCCGGAAGAATATTATCGTCTCGGGCGGAACTGGTTCAGGAAAAACAACCTTGTTGAACGTCCTGAGTAGTTTCCTCCCCGATAACGAGCGGATTATCACCATTGAGGATGCGGCGGAATTGCAGCTGAAGCAGGATCATGTGATTTCCCTGGAATCCCGCCCCCCGAACATTGAGGGGAAGGGCGCGGTGACCATTCGGGATCTGGTTCGGAATTCCCTGCGTATGCGGCCAGACCGGATTGTCGTGGGGGAATGCCGCGGCGGAGAGGCATTGGACATGCTCCAGGCGATGAATACCGGGCACGACGGCTCCCTGACCACGGTCCATGCGAATACCCCGCGGGACGTGATTTCGCGTATGGAAACCCTCGTGTTGATGTCCGGCATGGATCTTCCCATCCGCGCTATCCGCGAACAGATCACGGCGGCCGTGGATTTGATTATTCATGAGGCGCGATTGAGTGACGGCTCCCGGCGGGTGGTGAATGTCACCGAGGTGGTTGGCAGCGAAGGGGAACGCACCACCATGCAGGATATTTTTGTGTTCGAGCAAAAGGGATTGAATGCGGAGGGCAAGGTGATCGGGCGGTTTACCCCGACGGGGGCCATTCCCACGTTCCTGGATGATCTCCGGGCGCGGGGCGTGTCGATTGATCTCTCTCTTTTTGATCCGAAACGACAGGGTTGATTCAAATCATGGGTTCAGTAGTCATTTTATGGCTTGTGCCGGTCTTGTACCTGCTTTGTCTGGGCGGATTGACCTACTTTATTCTTCAGTCATTCCGGACGGCGGCGGCGGATTATGCCACCGCCTATTCCGAAACGACCTCGCGCCAGATGGAGGACCTTTTCCTCTTCATTCCCGCACGCCGCGTCCTGGAGCTGGCGTCCGCCTCCTCGGCAATCTGTTTCCTTGCCGGTTTTTTGTTGTTCGGGGGATTTGACGGGAGTTCCTTTACGGTGGGGCTGGTTCTTGGGGGCGTCTGTGCCGGACTCGGGTGGAATATTCCCAGAACGGTTCTTGGGATAATGCGGAAACGGCGACTGCAACGGTTTAATATCCAGTTGGTGGATAGTCTCGTCAACATGAGCAATGCCCTTAAGGCGGGGTTCAGTATCCAGCAGGCGATCGAGCTGGTGGTTCGGGAAGGGGAGAGTCCGATTGCCCAGGAGTTTGGTATGTTCCTGCACCAGACGCGGGTTGGAATGCGGATGGAAGAGGCGATGGAGAGCATGCAGACACGGGTAGGGAGCGACGACCTGGCCCTGATGATCGGTGCCTTGGAGACGGCCCGCCAGACGGGGGGGAACCTGACCGAGGTCTTTGAGAAAATCGCGCATACCATCCGGGAACGGATGCGTATTGAAATGCGCATCCGGACCCTGACCGCACAGGGGCGATTGCAGGGGCTGATTGTTGGAGCCATGCCCCTGCTGCTCGGAGTGGCCCTGTTTTTCATGGATCCCGGGATGATGCTGGCCTTCCTGCGATCCGGATTCGGAATCAGTATTCTACTGGGGGTGCTTGTCCTCGAAACCATAGGAGCGCTGGTGATCCGGAAGATCATCAGGATTGACGTGTAATCATGAATACGGTGATTGAATTGATGGTGTGCCTGCTCTGGGCCGTGTTTGCCGGGCTTTCGTCCTGGTATTGCGCCCAGATCCTGAAACAGGTCACCTATGTGACGCTGGCGGATGGACGTCGCCAGGAGCGGCGGCTACCTTTTCTGTTCCGCCTGCTGATACCCCTGGCTCCGAATCTCAATCCGGTTTTCAGCCGGAAGACCTTTGAAAAGACCAATATTGAACTGTCCCGGAAAATCACTTCGGCAGGCTATGGCGGGTTGCTGACCTCGGAAGAACTCCTGGCTATGAAGGTGCTGCTTCCGTCAGTGCTGGGTATCTTGCTGGTGGCGCTGATGTGGGCTTTGCTGTCTATGGTGCCGGGAAAAGCCGGACTGGTTTTGCGGAGTCATGAGGTATCATTCATGGGGATCATCCTGCTCTGGTTTTATGCCTATCCCGGGCTCTGGTTGAGGCACGAACTTCAGGCAAGGCACCGGAAGATCCAGAAATCGCTCCCGTTTGTACTGGATCTTCTCACTTTGTCGGTTGAGGCGGGGCTCGACTTCATGAGCGCCATGCAACGCATCGTGGAGCGGGGGAAAATTGATGCCTTGGGGGAGGAGTTGGTGCGGGTGCTTCGGGAAATTCAACTGGGGAAAACACGACGAAATGCACTGCGTGATATGGGTGAACGGGTGAACCAGAAGGATTTGCGCTCGGTTATCAATGCCCTTGTTCAAGCGGATGAATTGGGGGTGGGAATTGGGTCGATTTTGCGGATCCAGTCGGATCAGATGCGCCAACGGCGGTTTGAACGGGCTGAAAAAAAGGCCAATGAGGCTCCTGTGAAAATGTTGTTCCCGCTCGTCGCCTTTATTTTCCCCGCCGTTTTCCTCGTCCTGTTGGGTCCTATTGTGTTACAGATTCTCAAGCAGATGTAGGGTGTAGTTCCGTTATGGCGAAAACAATTCATTTATCGGTTGTGAAGGGACCGGGAGATCTCCGGGAAATTCACGTTCCCGCCGGAGGCGTCCGGATTGGCCGGTCGTCCCGAAATGACATTTCCATCGTTGATGATGCCATGTCGCGGTTTCAGTGCCGGTTTTTCTTTAAACCCGGCGAAGGGCTCTGGGTGTCGGACTTGGGGAGCGCCAATGGAACTCTCGTCAACAATGCGGTTGTCCAGGAACAGCAATTGAAGGTGAATGATGAGGTGCTGGCCGGCGATACTCTTTTTCGTGTCATGTGCGTGACGGAAGGGGAGTCCGCCGAGTCATCCGTCGATTTGGGGCTCAAGAGGGGGGGCGTTAAAGCGGAATCCTCTGGCACTCCGGTTCTGCGAAGGAACCTTATAGTGATTGCCGGGGTTCTTGCGCTGTTGGTCGTAGTGATCTTGACGCCGTGGAGCAAGCTGACCGGGGGTCTGACGTGGGGGAAAAACCCTCCTGCGGCGGTACCACTTGAAGTGTTCCCGGATCTTGAGGTTGCCCTGGAACGGGTGGAAGGATCCGCTTCCAATATTTTCCGGTATGCCCTTGAAATCAGGGGAGGTTGCCTGATGGTGCAGGTGGATGATCTGGACAGCAACCGGCATGTGCGCCGGGAAAAGAAGGTGGCGCCCGAATTGCTGCGGGACTTGGCGCGCTCACTGGAAACCGGTGGCTTTTTTGACCTTCGTGAGGAGTATGCGGGCTTGGCGCCGGGCATCCATGAGGCCTCTGACTTGGCTGTGACCATCGGAGTGAAGACGCGACGCGTCAAGGTGGTCAATCACCTTGAGCCCGAGGTGTTTGCCTCCGTCCGGGCGATTATTGAGGAATTTGGAAAGAACGAACTGGGCCTCGCCGCATTGGCCATTGATCCGGCCACATTGCTGGTGAAGGCGCGTGAAGCGTTGTTGCAGGGGAAGAAAATGTGGGACGAGCGCGAGGTGCGCGACGGGAATCTTTTCAAGGCGATCCGCAGTTACACGGAATGTGAGTGGTATCTTGAAACCATTGAGCCCAAACCCGGGTTTTACGGGGAGGCAGTAAGCGCCAAGGCGGATTGCCAGCGTGAAATGCAACGACGGTATGAGGATCTTCTGTTTCTGACGGAGCGGGCGGTCAAGCTGCGCGACTGGAAAGAGGCGGATCGTCAGTTGAAGGTGATGCGGGATATGATTCCCGATCCGTCCGATGAGCGGTATCGCAATGTGGATAAAAAAATGGTGGATGTGGGACGGCATCTGTCGGTGGAAAAATAGCATGGCACTCCAGACTCTAAAATTTGGAATGGCGGTTTTGTTGCTTGCCCTGGGTCTGCCGGCGGGTGCGCAGGAGTTGCCCTGCCGGTTAAGTCTGGCAACCATCCCGGACAAGGCTACCGTGAGGTGTGACGGAATTTTGCGGGAAGAGACGCCCACGACGATCAATGGCTTGCGGCCCGGACTTCATTTAATCGAGATTGAAAAGGCTGGTTATCTTCCGGCAAAGCGAACCCTCACCCTCTCGGCGGGGCAGCGCACATCCGTGGAGATTCCCCTGGAACGGTTGACGGGGTTGATTCTGGTGCGATCCATTCCGAACGGAGCCGATCTTGAGATCAATGGGGCACACCGCGGGAAGGCACCCCTGATGCTCACGGATTTGCCGCCGGGTCAATACCGGATCAAGGCGTCCTCAGCGGGATACCTGAGTCGCGATGTTGAAATGGAAGTCGTGGATCGTGTCCCGAAGGCCGTATTGGTCTCCCTGGTGTCCGATTCCGCCATGCTCACCATTGGATCCACGCCTCCCGGTGCCGCCGTGACGATTAATGGGCTTTCCAAGGGGGTCACGCCCTGCAAATTGGACCGGTTGCCGGCCGGCGAGAATGAGATCGTGGTGGCATTGCCGGAATATGGTGTCTATCGGGCTCGCATCAAATTGCAGGCCAATGAGGAACAGACCCTGGATATTCCCCTCAAGGCGTTGCCCTCGGTCTTGACGGTCATCTCAACCCCGACGGGGGCGCGGCTTTTTGTGGATGATACGCTTCGGGGGCAGACCCCATTGACGCTGGATAG
>CAJBSZ010000133.1 GCA_903958395.1 uncultured bacterium
CTTATAACCACCCGAAAGGGTGGATGCTTTATCAGGAACCCTTTGATATGTTTTTCGAGGTCTTGCTGGGACACCCCCGGCCACACACCTTGGATGATGATATGGAGACAGCCATGCGAACACGAAAACTGGGGAATTCCGGGATTGAGGCATCGGTGGTCGGACTGGGCGCCTGGGTACTGGGCGGAGGCACGGTCTGGGGTAAAGATACCGACGACCAGGAATCCATCGCCACCATCCAGGCTGCTCTTGATGCGGGAATCACGCTCATTGACACGGCTCCCGCCTACGGGTTCGGACGTAGCGAAGAGGTCGTGGGCAAGGCGATCCAGGGCCGGAGAGACAAGGTTGTGCTCGCCACCAAGAGCGGACTCTGGTGGGACGACCAGCGCGGCTCGACCTTCTGCGAATTCGACGGGCGGCCGATCCGGCGCTCCCTGCGCCCCGACACCATTGCCATTGAGGTGGAGAACAGCCTGCGCCGCCTGCGAACAGACTACATCGACCTCTACCAGACCCACTGGCCGGCGGTGGAACCCGACAAGACGCCCATTGCCGAGACCCTGGCGTGCCTGATGAACTTGAAGCAGCAGGGCAAGATCCGGGCCATTGGCGTTTCCAATGTGTCGCCGGATGAACTGGCCCAAAATATCGCAGCCGGGAATATTGCCACAAACCAGTTCCGTTACAGCATGCTGCACCGGGCTCCCGAGCAGGACATCCTGCCAGCCTGCCGGAAGCACAAGCTGGCAACGCTCACCTACATGAGCCTGGAACAGGGCTTGCTCACCGGCAAGGTGGGGATGGATCGACTCTTCACCCCCGGCGATTTCCGAAGTAATGGAGATTGGAATCCCTGGTACAAGCTCGAAAACCGGAAACGGATTCTAGATCTGTTGGCGGAATTCAAGCCGCTGACGGATAAATACAATTGCACCCTCGCCCAGTTGGTTATCGCCTGGACCCTGTCGCAACCCGGCGTGACCCATACCCTGGCCGGCGCTCGGCACCCGGGGCAGGCGGTTGATAATGCGAAGGGCGGTTCGCTAATGATTGAGCCCCTGGATCTACACGCCATGCGAAGCGCTGTGGAGTCTCTTGGACATGTTATTTGATAAGGCTGAACAGTAAACAATACTAAACGAGGAATAACGATGAAAACGATGAACTATGGACTGGTCTTGACTGTGGCTGTTGCAAGTTTGCTGACGGGAGGGTGCGCGACGCCACCTCCGATTCCCAAGGCCTCTCCAACGGCGAAAGCGCTCATCCCCGAACCGCGTGACAAGGGCTGGCTGACTCGTCACGAAAAATTCAACCAACAGGCTTCGGAAGGCGGATTTGATGTGCTGTTTGTCGGGGATTCCATTACCCAAGGCTGGGAAGGCTCAGGCAAGGCGGTCTGGGCAAAGGACATTGCCCCCCTCAAGGCGGCCAATTTCGGAATCAGCGGGGATCGGACCGAACATGTCTTGTGGCGCTTTGAGAATGGCAATCTCAAGGGAAAGCTTAACCCGAAAGTCATGGTGCTCATGCTGGGAACCAACAACACGGGACATCGCAAGGACAAACCCGAGGAGATCGCCGCCGGAGTTGGGGCTATCCTGAAAACCTTTCATGCCCGTTTCCCCGATACGAAAATCGTGCTTCTAGGCATCTTTCCCCGTGGTGGCAATGCCACGGATGCGCTTCGGGTAAACAATGACGCCGCCAACAAGATCCTGGCGACGTTCAACGGTTGCTGGAACATCCAGTACCTGGATCTCGGCCAGAAATTCCTTGAGGCTGACGGCACCCTTTCAACAGAAATCATGCCCGATCGCCTCCATTTATCCCCCAAGGGTTACCAGATCTGGGCCGATGCCGTTGTGCCCGAAATCAAAGCCGCATTGGCGAAATAAGGGGCTTTCACAATGACAACCGATTAAGGAAACCATTGCACACTAGTTTTCCAATGTGGATCGGCTTGGTTTTGGGTCTCGCGGGTTCACTTCCGGGGGAGGAACGTGTTGCGAAGGATATTTTCCCAGGGGATCGCCTCGCACTGAGGCAGGCCATTGAGGATATCAGCGCAACTTTCCCGGGACGTTATCCTCAAGGCAATGAGTTTCTGAACCGATTGGATGCGGTGACGGATGAGGTCTCCTTCCGGGGGCTTCAGCGCGAGGCGCTTCTTGCCAATCCGCTGGTC
>CAJBSZ010000134.1 GCA_903958395.1 uncultured bacterium
GCTGGATGTGACCGATCCCGAGCCTACCCCGGCGGGGAGCGCCTTCTATGAACTGCCCAATGTCCAACTCTCCAGTCATCTCGCCGGTGCGCACGGCGACGAGGTGGTCCGCATGGCCGACACCATGATCGAGGAATTCCGTCGCTGGCAGGAAGGCGAGCCGCTTCGTTACGCCGTGAGCCTAGACATGCTCGACCGTATGGCGTGAAGGCTCACAGGTCCTCCGTGCTGAAATGTCATCTCGGAAATGAGAGGGGCGTTTGATGGGTCTGCTTGTATTCCATGGCCGTGCTGCCTGTCTCAAGGCGGAAACGCCGGGAAAAATAAAGCGGATCACTAAAGCCTGTGGCCGCTGAAATTTCACCCACCTTCATGCGGGTTTCCACCAACAGGCGGCAGGCTTCCTCTATCTTCAAACGCATGGCGTAGTGGGCGGGGGGAACCCCCACGATTTCGGCCCAGCGTCGCCGGAAGGTCGAAGTCGAAAGCCCGTGTTGACGGGCTAAGGCATGAAAATCAAGAGGCATGCGAAAGTCCACTTTCACCTTGTCTCGAATGGCGTGTATGGCCTTCGTTTCCGGATCCATGGGAGCCTGCGATTCCCCGAGAATACTCTCGAGCACCATGAGTTCGCACAAGCGGTCGAGACGATCCGCAAAACCACCCCTCGGCCCAGCCGATTCCAAATGCACCAGCTCATGGAGCCGGATACGTGTTGAACCCGTATCCCTGATATTCCAAGCCGGAACATCACGGCGGATCAACCCCATCTGCTCCAGTGCCGGAATCCGCTCCTGATCGTAGATGAGATACAACTCCTCCCATTCCGTCCACTCACCACATGCGCCGTACTCCATCAACAAGCCCGGGGACTGGGTGATCACGCAGGGTGCCCGAACGGACCACCGTGTACCTTCACGCCAATATTCACCTCCTCCACTCAGGATAAATGAGAAATTGTACGTGGTGAACCGATGACATACCCAATTCTTCTTATGCGGAATGTACCCGATACTATCCACGGAGATGACAGAGGGGAACCGGCGAGGAAGGTGTCCAATATGCTGGAAGTGGCTGGAAATATAATCCATATAATTGAAAATAACGTGTATTGATGTCAAGTCAACCCAATAGTAATTTGACAAAAAAGGAGAGTTGGTGTGAAGCAAACAAAGATTGGTGTCATTGGCTGTGGTAATATCAGCGGTATTTATTTCAAGGCCGGACAAACCTTCCGCAATCTGGAAATCGCAGCCTGTGCCGATTTGGACCTGGATCGGGCCCGGGCCAAGGCGGAGGAATTCAAAATCCCCAAAGCCTGTACGGTCAAGGAGCTGCTGGCAGACCCGGAGATCGAGATTGTGGTCAATCTGACCATCCCCCGGGCGCACGCGGAAGTGGCGCTGGCAGCGCTCCACGCCGGCAAGCATGTGTATGGCGAAAAGCCCTTGGCGGTCAACCGCAGGGACGGACAGAAGATCCTTGCCGTAGCGAAGGCCGGAAAACTGCGCGTGGGCTCGGCCCCGGATACCTTCCTCGGCGGAGGAATCCAGACCTGCCGGAAACTGATCGACGACGGCTGGATCGGCAAGCCGGTCGCCGCCTCGGCGTTCATGGTGTGTGCGGGACACGAGAGCTGGCATCCGCAGCCGGAGTTCTACTACGACATAGGCGGTGGCCCGATGCTGGACATGGGCCCCTACTACCTGACGGCACTGATCAACCTCCTGGGCCCCATCACCCGCGTAAGCGGCTCAGCCCGCACCACGCACGCCAAACGCCTGATCACCAGCCAGCCGCAACACGGCAAGATCATGAATGTCAAGGCGCTGACCCACTATGCCACGGTGCTGGATTTCGCCCAGGGCGCAATCTGCTCCATGATCATGTCGTTCGACTGCAAGGGCGCCCAACTGCCCCGTATCGAGATTTATGGCACCGAGGGGACCCTGAGTGTGCCGGATCCCAACACCTTTGGCGGCCCCGTGCGCATCGGGGGCAAGGGAAAGGACTGGCTCGAGGTTCCCCTGACGCACGGGTATACGGAAAACAGCCGTAGTATCGGCGTTGCCGACATGGCTAATGCCATCCACTCCGGTCGCCAGCACCGCGCCAGCGGGGAGCTGGCCTTCCATGTGCTTGATGTCATGGAAGCGGCCGCTGAAGCGTCGGCCAAAAGCAAAGCCATCTCTATCGGTAGCACCTGCAAACGGCCGGCGGCACTGCCCCTGGGTCTGTTGCCGGGCATGTTGGACGCGTAATCTTCATAAGGAATAATCAATGAAAAAGGCGCTTATCGTTTGGGGCGGATGGGACGGGCATACGCCCAAACAGTCGATTGACGTATTTGCACCGCTCCTGGCTGAGAAGGGATTTCAGGTAACCATTTCGGACAGCCTGGCCAGTTATACCGATGAGGGTCTCATGGCGGCCCAGGATCTGATTGTCCCCTGCTGGACCATGGGAAAGATCGAGGGGCCGCAGGAAAAAGGTCTGCTGGCGGCGGTACGGGCCGGAGCCGGACTGGCGGGTTGGCATGGCGGCATCATCGATTCCTTCAGGAATAATACGGAATACCAATGGATGACAGGCGGGCAGTGGGTATCACACCCGGGCGGGTGCATTCCCTCCCACAGGGTCGAGATTGTCGACCGGGAGCATCCCATCGTAAAGGGACTCCATGATTTCAGCCTACCAGGGAGCGAGCAGTATTTCATCCACATTGATCCCAGTGTGCATGTCCTCTGCCGCACGGTCTTCAGCGGTGATCATGGGGAGCGGGATCTTTACCAGGCCGGCACCGTCATGCCCTATGCCTACACCAAACCGTACGGCAAGGGCCGCGTGTTCGTGGCCTGCTGGGGCCATACCTTCAAGGATTTCGAGATTCCCGAAGCCCGCGAGATTGTACTTCGAGGCATGCTCTGGGCGGCACGGTAAACCAAAGATCTCGTTTTCTCTCATGGATAGGCAGGATTTACAGGATAAGAAGAGTTGAAGAGGAGGAGTACATGAGTGTCGCGGTCACAAGCATTGATGGCAGATAGTCTGGTCCCCGGCGTCATTCCTTGCCCATGAGCGTGATCCAGGCCGCATCCTACGATACCGGGGTGACGATTTCCAAGGCGTGTTCGCCGCCGATCACGCCCGAGGCCGGGATAGACCGATCGAATGTGGCCAACTTCCCGCCGTGTTTCACAGCCAAGCCGAGAAGATAAACGTCAGTGGTCTGATTGGCGGATAGGGTGGGGGCGAGTTGGAAGAGAGCCTCGTCCCGCAGCCGGTTGACCAGATCCATTGAAACGACTTTGGCTCCGGGCTTGGCCGGGAACATCGGAACCCCATTCCTCTCGCGACCGACTGATGTGGGCCGCAATGTCTTTCGGACGAGTTCAGATATCAGATGGCCGGCTGATTCATGCCTTTCACGGGAGAACTGTTTCACCGCAAAGAGCACATCATCTTCGATATTTAATGTCGTCCTCATGTGATGAATCATCACGCATCACGCATCACGCATCAGATGTCAACCCATTACTGCGCTGTGTCAACAAACAACCTGTCCCGGTGGCCCTCTGAATTCCCAGGCATGATTATTGGTCTGTCCCCAGTGACCCCGATATCATCGGAACGGGTGGCTGGAATGGATCGGAATACGCACCTGAAATCAGACGCGTATCGTGATATCCCACTTTGAGGCGCTACGATGGGGTGTGGGCTCGAATGACAAGTCTTTCCACTCCGCCATAACATCGCGCCCAAGCAAGCCCATAGACATATCCAAGGATGTTACAAAGGTTGCTTTCGTTAGGGCGGATGACCAAGCGGACATAAATGCGTTTTTTGAAGATTTGACGGGATCAATCAAAACCAACCTCACGCTGTGAATGTAGGCGGTTGATTTCCCGCCGACTCCGTGAATGAATTTCTTCGACACGGTCGGAGCCAAATTCTTGTGGCCAAAATAGACGGCATAGGCTGCGGGGAAGCAGGTTTCGTCAGCTCCAGTATCCAGAAGCATGGGGAACAGAGTTCGATTACCTGTCGCAACATCCTCGACATGAACGAACATAAGGGGTTTTTCGCCAACCGAGGGATACTTCAGCAGCATGATCGCTCCCGTCAGTAGATAAATGTCTGGTTAGCACTTGGTTTCTGAAAGACGGCTGTTAGGCGTCCTTTAGCGCCATACTTCTTAATGGCAGATGACATCTTGCGAACATCTTTCCCTGACGCGATCACTTCAAAGGTATCTGTTGTCATCACAACCGGGGACCGGGGATGTTTGTTCATCGCGGCATGAACATGCTTGATCAGATTCTCGTAGTAGGTCATAAGCGTTTCCTTCGTGACGCAAACAATATACGAAATATATCGTATTCAACAATTTATTTTCTAATCGCAATCTTGTGGCTGTGTTACAGCGGCGTCCGGATTTGATGGCCCTGCTGGATGTGACCGATCCCGAGCCCGCTCCGGCAGGCAGCGCCTTCTATGAACTGCCCAATGTCCAACTCTCCAGTCATCTCGCTGGTGCGCACGGCGACGAGGTGGTCCGCATGGCCGACACCATGATCGAGGAATTCCGCCGCTGGCAGGAAGGCGAGCCGCTGCGTTATGCCGTGAGCCTCGACATGCTCGACCGTATGGCGTGACATGGTTCTCCCTGGCGTTCCTCGGGATCCGATCAATCCGGAAGCCGTCCGAGTAGGTTCGATCGGATATAACTTCCGGCTATTTGGGGATCATAGACGATTCCCCTTCGCAGGAGATGGTCCATATCAGAGAGGAAGCCGGCATCCGTCAGGTGGGCGTCGAGGATGGATATGAATTCTCTCCGGCCTGCCCTGGAGTTTTCCTGCTTAAGATAGTGAAGAAACGACCTGACAACAGCATCAGGATCCACGGGCGGTCGTGCAAGCGTGAGCGCATGGTAAAGATCAAAAAGATCCCGTCCCCGCCGCCGTTGAAAAAGTGCACGCATCTTGGTTCCCAGCATCTCGTGGATGTCATAACCGTTGATTGTGGTTTTCATCGGTACGCCCCGGAAGGGGATTTCGAATGGAATCCGCATGATAGGCTGATGAGAGAGGCGCTCGGTTACATTGGCTTCCACTGCAATCTCCAGGGATGCCCCGGGTGTGCTCATGGAAGGAACACGGTACGTCATTCGCAATATTCGGGACGGTTTTGCTGTGTTGCGGATGGCCAGGGCGATAGCGTCCCAAGCGGACACTTTCGGTGTGCCTAGGACGTCAACCAGCACCCGGCGTAATGCTTTTCGCACATGATCTTCCGGCCTGTTGCCAATGACAACAAGATCTATGTCCTCGCTGTAGCGGGCGGCTGGCGCAAGATAGACCTTGTGCAGCAAGGTTCCGCCGCGCATGGCAACCTGGGTGCTCAGAAATTCGTCGCTGAATAGTGCCACCATGGCCCGGCACAAGAGGAGATCTTGTTCAACTTGTCGCAGACTTGGCCAGGGAACGACCAGTTGATGGGCCAGAATATCCTGTTGCGTGAGGGAGATCATCATGCGCCCTCCCGTTCGGGCACAAGAATCCTCCAGCGTCTGGATCGGGCGGTTTCAGTTAAAGTGAGCTTCGACGATTCAATCGGAACCCTCACCATTCCGGAGGGGAGCCAGTGGTGCACAAGTTCCGCCAGATTGATATGATCTGCGTCCTCGATGAGATACCCAAGGCGTTGGGCAACCGCCGTTTCGCCTTCTGCTTCCAGCGCTCTTTTCAATTCAACGGTTCGAAATAATGGCAACAGGGGGCTTAGTGTTTCAGCGACGCGTTCCATGCCTCCAATGCGCGATGCGTAGCGAACCATATCCAAGGCTGTCGCTTCCGGGGTGCTGACCTTGAGAGGAGCGTAGGCATTCCGGGGTTGCTGCACGGGCGTTCGTTCTGCATGACGTTTGACGAAGAATTGGATATGAATGCGGCCGATGGAGAGGTCTCGTCGCGGAGAGTCGGTCATGACCTGTTTAACAAGGATCGCTTGCGGTGCCGAATTATGGAGTTCCGCAGCCGACTGAAGTGCAAGATAATAAGGGTGACCCAACCAGCGAAAATAAGCGTCAAGCCACCACTCCACAGGTGGGGCACCCATGGGCCGATGTTGCGCCTCGACGATTAGGAAGAAAGCCTGATGGCGCGAAACACGAACTACGCGGCCACGCAAGCGCTGCAATTGGTTCTTTGCCGCAATGCGGGATAGCCCCGTCTTATCGAGGAGTTCAGTGAAATCGAACGCAATCCTACCCGTTTCAAGAGTCGCTTCTATGAATGCTGCAGCAGCACCAGTTTGACGGCATTTCTTGACTTCATGGATATTCATAACATTTGCGGATAGAATCATAAGACGCTTCTAATTGCAAATGTAATGTTGAGCGCGAGGTGATCATTGAGAGAGGGTTCAATCTGTTGCTGTTGAATCTCAGGAATTCGCGTGACACAATTCGCGGGGGACAGTCCCTGAATTCTCTCTGCACGCATACGCGTCAACCTAAGGGACCCGCCTGCGAGCCGCTGGGGTCACATCGTAACAAGTAACATATTGCAAGATGAACGGCGATGTGATTGAGTGTGGGGTATGGCAAGACCCTTGAGAATGGATATAGAGGATGGGTGGTACCACGTGACGGCACGGGGGGATCACCGGCAGGTGATCTTTAATGATGACCGTGATCACGGTCATTTTGTGGAACTGCTGGAGGAGATGAGGGAGCGGTTCCGGGTGGGGGTGATGGCGTACGTGTGCATGGAAACCCATTACCATGTGATGGTGCGTACGCCGGAGGCGAATCTCAGCCGTGCGATCCAATGGCTCAACATCAGTTACAGCGTGTGGTTCAATAAGCGTCATCAAGAATGCGGGCATGTGTTCCAGGGGCGGTTCAAGTCGGTTGTCGTGGAAGACGAGGCGTGGGGGCTGGAGTTGAGCCAGTATGTTCATTTGAATCCGGTCCGGATAAAAGTATTGGGGCAGGGGAAGCGCCAGCGGGCTGCGGACCGGGCGGGAGTGTCGCGGCCGCCGACGGCGGAGGAAGTGAAGCGGCGGTTGGACAAGCTGAGACGTTACCGGTGGAGTTCTTATCGGGCGTATGCGGGGTACTGCAGAATGCCTGGCTGGTTGGATTCGGAAGTCCTCCTGGTACGTGCTGGAGGGGCGGCG
This sequence comes from uncultured bacterium, assembly GCA_903958395.1. Classification (GTDB taxonomy): domain Bacteria; phylum Verrucomicrobiota; class Kiritimatiellia; order CAIKKV01; family CAITUY01; genus JAABPW01. Next base: position 7,186 of record CAJBSZ010000134.1, read on the forward strand.
AAATACCGCAAGACCGTGGAGGATCGGATCCGGCAGGGGGTGGAGGAGTCGCCCTGGGAGCAAGTGAAGATGGGGATCGTGCTGGGGTCGGCCGAGTTTGCAAAAACGGTTCGGGCCCGGTTGAAGTCCGGTAGGGAAATGTCGGAGAAACGGGGGTTGCGCAAGCAGCTTGATTTTGAAGATGTGGTGGAGGTGGTGGAGCGGCTGACGGGGGAACGGTGGTCTGCCTTCTGCGAGCGCCATGGCGACAAGCGACGGGATCTGGTGCTTTGGGTGGCGCGCCGCCAGACAGGGTTGACCTTGGTGGAGTTGGGACGAAAAGCAGGCGGCATGGACTATGCCGCCGTGACCATGGCCGTGCGACGGTTCCCGCAGGCTTGCCGATGCGACAAGACCCTGACGATGCTGGCTGAAAAAGTCCTCAAAACAGTTCAAATGTAATATGTTACGATGTGACCCCGATGTCAGCTCTTTGATGGGTGACCCCGATGTCAGCTTAACGGTTACTCTTTATGGTGCCTAAAATAAGGCTTTAAGTAAAATTAAAGTTGTGGACTCGAAATCTCTAAGGGAGGGGTCTGTCTGGTGAACCGCAAGGCAAGCATTGGCCGCAATCTCGCGACCGGCGCAACAATCAAGATTCCTGCCAAGCGCGTGGTGAAATTCCGCGTCACCAAAGCTTGCAAGGATGCAATCCTGGGCTAATTGAGTCTATGTTTCCGCAGGCCGCCACCGAAAGGGTGGCGGCCTTTTCACTAAGTGCGATTGGGTTCAGTAGGGAATCAGTGCGATAATAAAACTTGCTAATGTTCACGAAATAAGCCATGTTCACGAGATCATGAACACTGATAATATCGTGAACATACACAGGGGCGCACCTGGGGCGCTGGAAAAGGCGCTGGCGGGTAAGTTGCGGGCAATACTGGATGATATCGGCTGGCTGGAACACGGGCCTGTCGAGCGTTTCCCGTCCATGCATGAGAGAGGGTTCGATCTCCGCGTCGCACTGAAGCTTCGAGGCCGTGGCACAACCCAATTGTGGGTGCAATGCAAGGTCGACCCGCGCCCGTCACAGTTTCCTTCTGCGTTTGTGGTCACCGAGGCATCCAACCCTCCTGTCCCAGTGCTGGCAGCCCCCTTCATTTCGCCGCGTATGGCCGAGGTTTGCAAGGGGGAGGGGTGGAGTTGGTTCGATCTGGCGGGTAACTGCCGGTTGGATATTCCCGGCCTGCTGCATCTTCACCAAACCGGGGCTCGTCCGGTACACCGGCCCCCGCGGCCGACCGCAAATCTAGCCACGCCGGAAGCGGGGCGTGTCATCCGGGCTCTGTTGCATCCGGAACATGCCGGCACGCGGTGGACCCAACGGTATCTGGCTGAACACTTCGGGAAAATGGACTGTCCCACCCCTCAGCCGAGCCTGGGCTTGGTCAACAAGGTTGTCCGTCACCTTCTGAATGAGGCTTTTATCGAAAAAGCACCGGAGGGTGGCTTCCGGCTGTGTGACCCCTTAAGACTTTTATTCGCATGGCGGGACGCATACCGTTTCGACCGGCACGACCGGCGCAGTTATTTCACCCTGTTACAGGGGCCAAAATTGCACGCGGCCCTGGCCGGATTGGGGGCAAGGACAGGCGGTTATACCGCGTACGCGGCATTCTCGGCGGCCGAATTTCAAGCTCCGCACGTTCGCCAGCCGAAAACATGGTTGTACATCCGGGAACAGGACATATCGTTGTTCGAGGAATTGATCGCCGCAAAACCAGTGGATTCTGGTGAGAATCTGGTGGTGTTGATTCCCAATGACGAGGGAGTTTTCTATCTGGGCGATGGAGGTATGATGTCCGATCACCGGTTGGCCTGCACCAACGCGGTTCAGACTTATGTGGATTTGTGGCATTGCGGCGGCCGGGGGCAGGAAGCGGCGGAGGCATTGCTGGAACAGCGTTTGAAACCTGCATGGAAAGCCGAGGGTCTAAAGTTATGAATCCCGAACCGCGCCAGCGTGAAGATTACAGTGGACGACAGGTCGAGGCCGCACACCGGGTGCTCATTGACTTGGGGCAGGTATTGGCATCGTTCTCCGATTGCCTTGTACTGGTAGGCGGCTGGATCCCTGACCTACTCTTGCCAGCCGCAGATGAGCCGCATATTGGCAGCATTGACGTAGATCTGGCACTCGATGCCGCCAAACTGAACGATGGCCGCTACGCGGAGTTGCTTAAGTTACTTTTGGATACGAAGCGTTACAAGAAGGGATCAAAGCCATTCCAGTTTGTGGTGGACGTTGACCTGAAGGATGGTGGAGGGCCGATTCAGGTCGAAGTCGAGTTTCTGGCGCCTAAGGAAGTGAAGCTCAAGAAGCATAAACCGAAATTGCTGGCGGATTTCCGAGTCCTTCAGGCGGATGGTTGCGGCGCCGCTTTTCGTGCGCCGGTTGAGCAAACATTGAAAGGCCAGAATGTCCGGGGCGCAAATAACACGGTCCGGCTGCGTATAGCCTCGCTGGCCGACTTCCTGGTGATGAAATCCCATGCCATTGGCGGGCGCGAAAAGCCCAAGGATTCTTACGATCTATGCTACTGCCTTGAGCACTTTCCTGATGGAATGGGGAAGCTGGCTGCTGACTGGAAACAGCAACTGGGGGAAAAGGACGTCTCAAAAGCGATTGGCATTTTGCGGGAGAAATTTGAATCCATTGACTCGTTCGGCCCGCAACAGGTCGTTGAGTTCCATAATTCATCCAACGGGGATGAGCAGGCCATGCAGGCACGGCGGTCATATGAATTGGTTCAGCAATTCCTGAAGTTGATCGGGTAGCCGACCGCAAAATCCGCTTGGATTCCCTCCGGCTCACAATTGCTGATGTCGTGGAGCCAGTACCCCAGGAACCGCCCTTTGCGCGTGGTGTTCTATGCGGCGGGGTCGGTCAAAGGGTTCGCCCGGCCTTACCTGGAAAGGAAGGTAACGGTGTGCAGTTCTTGGACCGCCAACGCGGTATCTGTTGCCGAGTTCTGCCTGGGGCAGGTCCTTCTGGCGTGCAAGGGCTACTTTCAGAACAC
>CAJBSZ010000135.1 GCA_903958395.1 uncultured bacterium
CTTGGCGCCATTCACCTGCAACGCCGTCCGGCTCCCCATGAAGAGATTCACATATAGGCTTTTTTGATCCGCGGCATATACGTAGCCGGGCAAGGACGGGATGAACCGGGCGATGTTCGGCGGACAACACGGACAAGGATGCCAGGGCGAGCGGCGGAAACAGCCGGTACTCGGGTTGATTTTGGTCGTCGCGTCGGCGGCCAAGGGATCCTTGTACCAGAAGGCCTTGCCGTCCAGCGAGACGGAGCCGGCAAGCCCGTTGTAGAGCACGCGCTCGAACATGTCCATGTACTTCGCGTCGCCGCTCAACAGGAACATCCGGTGGCTCCAAAGCGCCACGGAAATCGCCATGCACGACTCGCTGTAGGCCTTTTTGTTGGGCAGATCGTAGGCTTTGGCAAACATCTCCTCCGTGCCGCCGGGGGTGCCGGTGATATACATTTTCCTCGACACGAAATCCTCCCAGAGCCGCTCAACCGCCGCGCCATATTCCTTATCACCAGTCAACGCGGCCACATCGGTCATTCCGGCGTAGCAATACATCGCCGAAACCTGATGTCCGGTCACTTCGCTTTGTTGCGCCAACGGCCCTTGCTGATCCAACATACCGCGGATCTTGTGATGCTTGGCATCCCCTCGCCAATCGAGCAATTGTTTCGCGCAGTCCAGATACTTCCGCTGGCCGGTCACCCGGTAAAGCTTAACCAACGCCAGCTCGACCCCCGCATGACCCTGCGGCTGATTGAATTTACCCGGCACGAAATCGCGACATACCAAGTCGGCATTCTTCAGGGCAATATCCAGAAACTCACGTTTACCGGTAGACTCATAGGAGGCCACCGCCGCCTCGTAGAGGTGTCCCACGTTGAACAACTCATGACTGCTGATTGCATTGACCCAACGTTCGTAGGCCCAATGCGGCTTCAGTTGTTCCGGGGACATGACTTTGGCGGCCGCGTAGAGATAGCCGTCCGGCTCCTGCGCCGCTCCGATCCATTTGACGACTTCGTCGGCCTTCGCTTCCAGTACCGGATTCGGCTGTATCGCTACCGAATTATACACCGCACACAGCATGGTTCCCACTACGCTGTCCGCCCATGGCGAACTGCTGTACGGGCCCCGTTTTACTCCCGCCGCCTTGGCGAAATTGTCGATAATGCCGGTTTCCTCACATTGCTTGAATACATGCGGCACCGTCGCGAACCGGTTGGTTTCCAGCCGCGGCGACCAGTACCCATCCTCAACCTGCACCTCCTTGAACCGTACCGGCTGAATGGGATAATCGTTCCGAATTTCCGCCGCCTCCACGAACGCTTGAAATAGCACCCCCGCCAATACAATCGTTGCGCCTATTATTGTCGAACTTTTCATTTCGCGTCCCCCTTATTTGATCCTTCAAGCGTAACGGCACCATATTCATTCATAGTTTCCCAGAAATTCAATTTGGTGCCAGTCCACATCATGATGCTCTCGCGCTGATTTCCGTCGTCATCGCAAACGCCCATCTCCACGCCAATGACCTTTCCAGATTCCAGCTTGACGCCCGGAACGGCCAAGCCGATCTCCATCAAGTAGCCGTGTTCTGTTTTGCGATAAGCCACTTCACCCGCCCACTCCTTTTTGAATTCGTCAGTCTGGGGTTTATCCAGGCCGTACAGATAGGCGTGGTTGAGATTGATCCGTACCGGATTTCCCGGCACAAAATGGATCTCGTGGCCCATCATTTCCTTCGGGTCATATTTTTCTAGCCAATTCACTCGGCCATCCATGATCTTGACCCGGGCCCCTCCCTGGCGTTTCATATCGAGATAGATCTCGATGCAATCGCACATATACGAAAGAGGAGCGCCGCCTTCGACCACCTTGTCGTCTGTGACCTCGAAGAGGAAATAGAGTTTCCCCTGCGACCATGCCCCGCGCCAGCGATAGCTCAGGTCCTGGTCGCCTTGCCAATGCTCCGCTTCCAACCCCTGCTGGGCCGTCCATAGGTGGTTTGAACCATGGACTACGTTGGGAATGATCCCCTTCCAGTCCGAAATTTTTCCATCAACGGCAATATCCCGCTCCACCAACTTGTATTGTGGAGACACCACGGCTTGAGCGCCAACCGCCATTCCGAACAACAGCATTGCCAGCCAGACAAGAGATTTCGTTTTCATTACTCACATTTCTCCTTATGTTTATTTGGCTCCTGCAGGCAGAATCATACGGAAGCCGAAGATATAATTCCGAACATCAGGATTATATTGGTTCCTATAGTGCGAACTGCAGTATTTTTCGACGTTGTAGCAACTCCCACCCCGCAGTACTCGATACGATCCTGAAACGGGACCTGCCGGATCAATGGCAGAACCCTTGTAGCTGTCATACCAATCCAAGCACCACTCCCACACATTGCCATGCATGTCGTATAATCCCCAGGCGTTGGCCTGCTTCCCACCAACCGCATGGGTGCTCCCGTAAGAATGCCAGGCAAAGCCGGACAAATCTGCATCCTTGTCCGATCCCGCCCCATTGTTCTTCGTGGAATCGTTGTAAGAACGAGTCGTTCCTGCGCGGCAGGCGTACTCCCACTGCGCCTCCGCTGGAAGGTCAAAGGCCAATCCCTTGGAGCGTGTCCTCATCTGTCCCATGAATGAGCTCAGGGCTGGAGTGCCACCCGGATATTTGCCGCCCCGGACGTCCAGCCAGGAGACCTGATCCACCGGGCAGTTCTTACCTTTGAAATAGCTCGGGGCTACATTCATCACCTTTTCGTACTGGATTTGGGTTGTCTCAAAAACCGAGATATAAAACGGCTGAGTCAACGTCACCTTGTGAGAGGTATTTGCCTCGCCAGCCTTGGCTTTAGGA
>CAJBSZ010000136.1 GCA_903958395.1 uncultured bacterium
CGTGTGATTGGGGAGCATGGAGACAGGAATCCTGAGGGATATTTGAATCTGGAAACATCTTGCTGAACCTGTTTAGTTGGTGTTTTTGAAGCATGGAGCCTGGCGTTGGGTGCCTGTTCCTGGCGGCGCTGGCGTTCCTGTTCACTCCCGGTTTGGCTGGAATAATCCGAACCGGTGGGCCTTGTCGACGGCGGCCGGGGCGTTGGCGACATGGAGTTTCTCGTAAATGCGGTTGACGTGGTCGTTCACGGTGTAGTTGCTGATGGCAAGACGTTCGGCGATCTCCTTCTGGACATGGCCTTCCGCCATGAGCGTCAGCACTTCCATCTCTCGTTTCGAGAGCGCAGGTGCCGGCGCTTTGGGCCGTTTCTCCTTTAGTGCATTCAGTATGAACCGGGCGATCCCGGAGTCGAGCGATGCCCCACCATTCAACACGATGCGGATCCCCTCGGTGATCTGGGTGTCCGTGGCGGATTTCAGCAGGTAGCCTGCCGCGCCGAGGGTGATCGCTTGGAGGACGTCGGCCTCCTTGTCGGATTGGCTCAGGACGATGATCTTGGTATGGGGGGCTGCCTCGGTGATGAGTGGCATCGCCTCAAGCCCGCTCATGCCAGGCAGGTTGAGGTCGAGCAGGACGATATCCGTGTCCTTGTGCTGGCTCAGATGCAGCAGGCCATGCAAGGCCCCTTCGGCGGAACCGAAGGCGCCGGTTAACTTCATATCCGGCTCCATCGCCAGAGTCATTTCGATCACCTCGCGGTACTCGGGATGGTCCTCAACGAGGATGAGATGGATTTTCTTTTTCATAATCTCCCCCATCTCCGCGACCGAAGGGTCAGCGTGACCCTTGTTCCGCCGTCTTCCGGGCGCTCGACCGCCATCCTGGCGCCCAGTAGTTTCGCCCGGCGCAAGAGCGACTTCGGTGCCTTTCCCTCACCGTATCCCGCCACCCCGTGCCCGTTGTCGCTGACGGTCAGCTCCACCTGTTTCCCGGTTGCCGACAGACGGGTGCTGAAGCGCGTGGCGCCCGAGTGGCGGCTGATGTTGACCAGGCACTCCTTGTAGAACAGGAACAGGTCGAAAGCGGTCCCCGGGGACAGCTTTCGCAGGTGTTCCTCGCCCTCGATCGCGACGTCCTGATCGAACCTGGCCATGATTCGTTCCGAGGCGCGCCGGATATCGGTGGCCAAATCCGTTTTCATTTCGTTGGCGTTCAGCAGATCGGCGAAATGGCGCACGGCGGTGCCGCTGCGCTCGGTCATCGAACGGATGCGCCCGAGCAACATCGCCAGTTTCTCCGGGGATTCCTTCGCTTTCCCGGCGAGGTCGCTGAGCATTCCGATCGTGTGGAGGTTGGCGCCGATCTCGTCGTGGAGGTCGGCTGCCAGCCGCTCCTTGATCCGGGCCACCACGCGCAGGCGCAGGAGCCGGTCTACCAGAATCGTGAAGGCCAGCCCGGCCACAAGCAGGGCCGCCAGCCAGGTCATTCGTTGCAGGAGCACCTTCTGGCGCGTATAGCGGCGGGTGATCTCCTGTGCAACCAGTATCCGTTCATTGTCAAGGTCATGTCGGCACGCGAGCTGCTCCATCCACTCGCGCAGCGGCAGGATCCTGCCGTAAAAGTTGGCTCCATCGGTGAGGCGAGCGAGCGATCGTCCTTCCTCGGTCGAAGGAAAACTGGTGACGACCCGCCTGTGCAAGGCGATATTTTCGCCTTTGGAGAATAGCTCAATTTCCGCAAACCCGATCTCCGGCTTGCGGGGATCATCCACCGGTGTCTTGCATAAATCGAGCACGGTGAGCCGGACATAGCGGCATTCGGTTTCGGGGAAGCGCAGCATGATGAGCGGCCCGCGGTCGTAGGGCGAGCGGCTGTGAAAGGTCGTGAGGATGGCCGCGTCTGAAAAATCGGGCCTGTTGGCCCCTTCGATTGTGAGGTGGCTCGGCAGGCAGAAATCGTAGGAATGGGACTGGGGAATGACATCGTCCACATCGATCGCATGCAGGTGAATCCGGTTCAGGGGGTAGGGTGCGCCGAGATCGATCATCAGGGATGCGGGAAGCCGCTCCGCGAGGGGCTGGCTCAGATAGGCGATGCTCGATGCGCCTTGGGCGGAATGCATCAGGAAGGGCGTGAAACCATCCACGACACGGGAGGGATGCCGTGGCCAGTTTTCGGCGCCTTCCGAGGAGGAAACGCGGACGGGGCGGTTCAAGGCGACGTTGTCCGGGCCATCGAAGACGAGAATCTCTGCCAGCTCGAGATTGTAGCGACCGTCGAAGGCGCGGGGCGAAAGCACGGTGGCTTCGACGCGGACCCAAGAAGCGGTGGTGGCGGGGCAGGGGATCACGACCGGGGCGATGCGAGGCAGGAGCCTGTCAGCCGTCCCGAAGGCCGCTAGCACCGTGCCGTTTGTATCGGCGCCACTCCCCGCGAGGATCCGGAACTCGGTGGGAAAGCCATCGGATCGCAAGCCCTGTTTCGTGTCATGGCAAATGACGGGGACAAGCACGAGTTCGTCGAATCTCGCGCCATCGCCCAGCATGATTTGCACCCATTCCCTGTTCGCGCTGTTGGTGTGTGCGATCGAGCGGTAGCCGATCGATCCGACCCCGCTACGCAGGCTGTAGCGGGCGAGATGCTGCAATTCGCGGTCAATTGCCGTGAGCCTCGTTTCGAGTTGCAACAGCGGGAGACCGGTCATCGGGGCTTGCC
>CAJBSZ010000137.1 GCA_903958395.1 uncultured bacterium
ACGGCGGGGGACTCGCCCTTCACGATCACCGGAACGTGCGTGGTCACTTTCTTCGTCATGTCCACGGCGTAAAAGTCGATGTGCACACACTTGACCAGGCTGGCGGCATACCCATGTTCAACGAGCCAGTCGGCGCCGGGATGGTACTGCATGTTGTGCAACGTTCCATGAGACAGATCAAGAACGATCGTCGTTGCGCGCAACTTCGCCAAGGGCTCAGACGGCACAACATACGTGATATCAACCAGCTTAGCTTCAAGCAAGCTCAGCACACGCGCACCGAGTGCCTCGTTAGGCGGTGCGAGCAGGCGGTCATCCACCTGCACGTTCCAGCCCTGAATGTTCCGCTGTGTACGCGAGGTTGGTGGAGGCAGACTATCCTTTTTCGTAGCCGCAAAAACGGGCGTCACCTGAGAAACAATTGCCATTAGCAGCCAAAAACATACCGACGAATAAAATAAATGCTTCATAAAACGCTCTTTCTATCGCAGCCAATAATACAACACGCCGACCACAACACAAAGGATCAGCGCCACGATCCGTGGATCGCTCAGCCCCGTGATACGGCCTCTCAAAAATGCCAGCGGATGATCCCAGCAGACTTTACTAACTTCAGCTTGATCCATGGCAGGTGTCAGTAAACTCGTGACGACGTAAATGACGATACACACGACAGTGATGATCGGCCCCACCAACATGAATGGGACGCCCAAGCCTTGGACCGTATCGGTCACCAAGCCGGCGAACCCAGGTTGTGCTGTTCCCCCCAGTATCCATTTTCCGATCGAGGGCATATCAAGCACGAAATAGATCAGACCAACAATCGACCCTACATAAAAGGTCGTCATCGCAGCCTGCCACGTTCCGCGTTTCCAGAATACGCCGAGCACAAAAATAGTCGTCACGGCCGGCGCGAAGGTCATCGGAATTTTGTTGACGGCTTCAAAGATCGTGCCGAACTGATCCCCTTGCGTAGACCACAGCATCGCCAGCACCATGATGACACCCGTGGCGATCCGACCGATCGTCACCACGCGGGTATCCGGCGTTTCGGGACGGAGACGTTTCACAATATCCATTGAAATCAGGGTGGCGCAACTGTTGAGTGCCGCCGCCATGCAACTCATCAGCGCCGCAGCCATGCCAGCCGCGAGAAGACCTTTGAGACCCATCGGAACCAAGTAGTTGATCATGGACGGCAACATGGTGTTGTAGTCCGCATGAGTCGTCCCCTCCACCATTTTCAATGCGAAGGCACCCTTCTTCCAAAGGACATAGCCCACCACGCCGGGCAGCACCATCAGGAAGACGGGCAGTATCTTGAGGAAGCCGGCAAACAGAGCGCCATTCTGAGCAGACTGGAGATTCTTTGCACCCAGAACCCGCTGGACATGCGTCTGGTCGGCGCACCAGTACCAGATCCCCAGGATGGGATACCCCAGGAGCACCGACAGCCAGGAGAACTCATTGAGATTTCCTTTGGCATTGATGATTGGCTGTAACATATTCAATTGTCCAGGATTGACGGCCGCCTTGAATGTCGCCACGTCATTAACACCGAACTTTGGCAACGCCATGATCCCGAGCACCGTGACCAGGATTGCACCCGTCACCAACAGTACGACCTGCACATTCTCGGTCATCACGACAGCCTTGAGCCCGCCCAGAGCCGTATAGGTCACCGTGAAGAGCGACAGGACAATGATCGTGACGACCATGGGCACGCCCAGAAAACTCTCAAACACCTTCGCAGCAGCGAACAGGCTGATGCCAATATGGATCAACAAGGCTCCCAGCAACCCAATGAATGCCAAAGCTGTACGCGCTTGGGGGCAGTACCGTCGCTCCATGAACTCCGGAAGGGTGGAGACCTTCGAGTTGATATAGAAAGGGGCAAAAACCAAAGCCAGCAGCATCAGCGTAAAACACGCCATCCACTCAAAATTGCCGATGACCATCCCTTCCTTGGCACCTCCCGCAGCCAGCCCCACCAGATGAATGGTGGAAATGTTTGAGGTAAACACCGCTGCGCCGACAGTAAACCACCCCAGTGATTTGTTGGCGAGAAAATACTGCTGAGAGGTAGCATTTCTGCGAAAGCCAATCCAAATACCGAAAGCCGTGATTCCAATCAGATAGACCAGAAGCACCGTTGTATCCACCCAGTTCATAGCCCATGCCATCATCGCCATAGTCAATCCCCCGTTTATGCGTGTATGTTAGCGTTTCTCAAGATACCACCTGGGGCCTCCGCCGGAGACCAGAAGAATATTGGAATAGGCTGTGAAGTCGCCTGTCCTGATCACCGCTTTAACGCCTCGCGCCCGTGCACGGATCTCGTTCTGCGAAATGATCTCCACTGCAACGCCTTTGCCAAAGGACTTCGTCAACTCCTTGAAGCGGGTCGGCACCACCTTTTTCGTCTCTTCCGAGATCACCAGCTTCTCGACCGAGAAATGCTTCTTCAATTCCGCCAGCACTTCCGGCACGGTGGGCTTGTTCTCCGCCAACGAAATATCAATAGTCCGCACCCCGAGCGGAATGGCGAAGCCAGCATCACACACGATCACTTCATCCGTATGCCCCAAGGTGCTGAGTATGTCGCAGATATCGCGATTGACAATG
>CAJBSZ010000138.1 GCA_903958395.1 uncultured bacterium
ATGGATCGAATAATCTGACCGAATGGTATTGCGGTGGCAATCCATCCAATGCGGATTCTGATGCCGATGGGCTTTCCGATGGGGACGAAATATCAGGAGCCGTTATGGGAAGCCCCACCGATCCCTCCAATCCGGACAGTGATGGGGATGGAATCCCCGATGGGCAGGATTTGTTCCCTAATTCTCCGCAAGGCGATCAGGATGGCGACGGTATTCCTGATTCAGTGGATTCTGATGCAGACAATGACGGCATTGTTAATTCATCTGAGACCTATTCTGGGAATTATCCATCAATTAATGGGCTTGGGACTTTTTCACTTTACCCCGACAGCGATGGGGATGGTGTGCCTGATGGAGTGGATTATGATCCCGATGATCCGGCAGTCTGGCAGAACCCAGGTAGTCCGGATATCGTTGCCCCCGTCATCACTGTTATTTCGCCTCTGGAAGGAGTTGCCCTGTGAGTGTATTCAACCGTTCAATGATTTGTTTTACAGTTTTCTTGGCTTGTTTGACCACTGTGTCGCTGGGTTCCAATTGCACAACTTGCCGGGTCTCTCTTGAACCCTTGGATCTCTCCCGTGCTCCAACGCACCTTGAACTGATCCAGTCCGGCCAACTGGGCGGGGCTCTTTCGCCAACCAGTCAGGAAGAATCCGCGCCGGATGCAGACAGGAAACTGTTCGGGGCGGCAATGTCGGCGTGGAACCGCCACGCATATCAGGCCGCCCTTCCTCTATTTAAACGCCATATCGCCTCGTTTACGAATAGCCCATGGAAGGGAGAAGCAGAACTACATTTGGGATGTGAGGCACGATTCAACGGCCGCTATGCTGAAGCGGAACAATGGTTCAAAGGGATCATTACCGCGTATGGCGCTAAACCAGGTGAGGATGGTGAGGTCGCTCGAAAAGCTCAACTGCGCCTGGCGATGTTGCTGGTGCTTAAAGGCGATTTCGATTCGGCAGACTCTGCCTGGCTCGACATGTTAAAGAATGATCCTGATCGCCGACGCCGTGACTACGCCCGGAATTGGTTGCATCGTACCAGTCTTTATCGGTGGAACGCTTCCACCATCCGGCGGTGCGGTCTGGAGGCACTTGATAAATTCTTTGTTGCTCTGGGAGAACCGGGAAAAGCTGATGGACTGGCCGGCATCGAGGCCGATCCGGATTTTGGTGTTAATGCCGCGACGTTGGTCGATTATTCAAAGTCTGTCGGAGTGCCACTGTCTGGCGTAACTGTGAAGGATTATTCCAATCTGCCTATTCCCTGGGTCGCACACTATCGATTTGGTCACTTTGTCACTGTAATCGGCTATGAGCCGGAGGGTTCCATTCGCCTTTTTGACCCTATTCTGAATCATGAAGTTGTGATGACCAGTGATCAATTCAAGCAGGAATGGTCCGGGCTCGCTCTGGTGCGGGAAAAGGCACTGATCGCCTCAACCGCCGTGTCATTGGCGGCTACTCCCATGTCTTCTTCCGACCTGGCCGCGTTTTCCGGCGGTTGTTGCGGGATTGAGAATGTGAATCAGGACAAGGGCGGGAATGGCCCCTTGTGCGGCGGCCCTTGCGGAGGAAGTAGCGGGCATGGGTTGTGCGCATGGTCGTTCTCCCCGCTCAGCATGAATGTGCTTCTGTGGGATACCCCACTCTGGTACACCCCGGCCATCGGGCCAGCGGTTGAATTTTCGATGGCCTATAATTCAATTGATGCCGATGTCCACCTGAGTTCCTTCGGCCCCAAGTGGGTGTTCAACTACCACAGTTATTGCGTGGAGACCCCCGCCACCAAGGTGGGTAGCGTCACCGTGTTCATGCCCGACGGCCGCAACGATGTCTATTCCCCGTCTGGCACCAATTTCACGGCTCCGGCGCGGGTGTTCAATATCCTCACCAAAACTGGAACCAATCAATACACGCTAGCATTTCCTGATGGCACAGTTTGGGACTATGGCCGTCCGCAGGGTGCGACTAATATCGAGCAAGGGCTGTTGACAAGCATCCGTGACTGTCACAGCAATGCCGTAACGCTGGTTTATGATGGGCAACCCGATCCCAAACTGGTGGGCGTCGTCGATGCGCTCTCCAAGACCTCAACGATTCATTACGCGGCGAGCGGTTTGATTGATAGCATCACCGATCCATTCGGGCGGAGCGCCACCATGACTTATTCAAACGGATATGTCGCCACCGTGACTGACATGGGCGGGGTGCAGTCCGCCTACACGTTCTACGACAGCGGGCCTGGCGAGGATTACGTGAAATCAATTCGCACCGCCGAAGGCACGGTCGCATTCACTTACGATTTTCATGATCAAAACCATTGGGGCGGAATGTGGGCGCGTCAGCGGATCACGGCCACCTATGAAGATGGCACCAAGGAAATCCTGTATTACAATGGTGGCGAAGATGGCAACCCTTCCACGTTTTTCACGGATCGCAATGGACGGGTGACCCGTCAAAAGATCGGGCTCAATACCGCCTTCCCTTATCAGGGCTCGATTGTTTATGAGCAGGCACCGGATTCGAGCATCGTGAGTTATCAATATAACACTTCGCTCCAGCCGACCAACATCACGGATGAAGCCGGTCAAAACTGGTCGTTCATCTACAACAGCGCCGGGCGCCTCACCCAACTGCGGGAGCCTAATGGCTATCAATCTTCCTTCTCCTACACCAACGGCGGGTTCGATTTGGCCGGAATCACCGAGGGAACGAATGCGCTTTTGTTTTTCACCTATACGGCACAACGGGATCTGGCGAGCATCAGCAATGCATTGGGCCAGACTGTCCGGCTTTATTACGATAATTCCGGGCGCTCAACCAATATTGTCGATGCGTTAGGGGTCGCGCAAATCGCTGAATTCGGCGCAGATCAACGGTTATCCAAGGTCACCCGTGCGGGTGCCGTCATGGCCTCATTTCAGCATGATTCAATGGGGCGCGTGACTAATGCCGTCGGGCCGGAAGGGGTTTCTGTTTCTGCCACCTATGATAATCTCGACCGCCCCACCGCTCTTACATTGCCTGGCGAGATGGCCTATCAATGGACTTATGAAACTAACAACCTGCAGGTGAGCCGGACAATCGACCGCTCAGGGCGCCATACGACGTTGACTCACAATGTTGTCGGTCTGCTTACGCAGGTTACTCTGCCGGATTTCAGCCGCACGCGGTTTGATTACAATGGCGGGGAGTTGAAATCCCTCATCGACGCCGAAATCCACAAGACTAAGTTTTCCTATGACAATCGGGGGCGTCCCAGCGCGAAAACCTATCCTGACGGAACCTCCAATCAGGTATCCTGGACCACCCGCAGCCTCCCGAGTCAGATGATTTCACCCCGTGGGATCACTTCCGCCTATTCGTATGAATCCGCCGGCCTGCTGACCAATATCACCTATTCAGGAACCACCAACACGCCCGCTGTCCGTCTGGCCTACGATTCATTCAACCGTGTAACCAACACGGCGGATGGCTGGAGTACAAACCTGTTCAGTTTCGATATTTTGGGGCGGGTGACGCAGGCCAAAGAGATCCAGGGTGTTTTTACGCAGAACTTCGATTATGTCTTTGACCAGGGCGGAAGGCTCACGAATGTTGCTTGGAAAGCCGGGACGAATGCCGCGCTCAACACGCGCTACCAATACGACAACCTCAATCGAATAACCAATCTGGTTAGCGACGCCGGGAGTTTCGGGTATGCGTATGCGAGCAATGGCGTACTGGTCAAGACGCTCCGGTATCCGAACGGCGAGACGGCGAATTATTCATTCGATGGGTTGCGCCGGATGACGAACTTGCTCTACAAGACGGCGGCCGGGGGCAATGACGGGCAGTGGTCGTACGGCTACGATGGGCGGGATTTTGTTGTTCGGCGAACCGATCCGGCCACAAATAGTTACAGTTACCGGCATGACGAAGCGGGAAGATTGATTGAGGCGCTCGGGACAAAGAATGGCACGAATGTAACAGGCTATCCTTTCAGTTTCGGCTTTGATCATGTGGGGAATCGTGTCAGACAGGTGGAAGGCGGGAAGGTTCGGTTGCTGACATATAACGTCAACAACCAGCTGGTCAACCTGGCTCGATCCAACGAGGTGTTTGTGGCTGGCTCCGTCAATGAGGCGGGAACCGGGACAGTGGTGCAGGTCAAAAGCGACAGCATGACGAACTGGCTGAAGGTGGCCACGCGCTATATCTGCCAAACGCAGGCGTGGTTCGAAACATCCAGCGTGGTGGTGACGAACCTCGGCACGAACACGGTGTGGATCCGAGCGACGGATAAGTCGGGCAATTCCAGGACGCAGACGATCCATGTAGTGAACAGCCGTACCAACACGGTATTCGGCTATGATTTGGACGGAAATCAGACCAACAACCTCTCTGGAACTTACACGTGGGACGCGGAGAATCGATTGGTTCGGGTGGACTACGGAACCAACGGCTCGACCCGGTTGGCGTTTGACGGAATGGGGCGGGTTCGCGAAGTGGCGGAATACGGTACTGGAGCAACGCCCACAAACGTGGTGCGTTATTCCTGGAACGGTTGGCTGCCCTGGGCGGAAATGGACGCCAGCAACAAGGTGCAACGAACCTTCACCTGGGGGTTGGACTTAAGCAGCTCAGTCGGCGGCGCCGGTGGCGTCGGCGGGTTAATGGGGATGCGCGACTATGTTGGAGCCGGGACGAATTATTATGTTCGGTCGGATGGAAAGGGCAATGTCACGGAGATCAGGCAGAGCAATGCGGTGGTTGTGGCAACCTACACCTATGCCCCGTTCGGAATCATTCTGACCAATACAGGCAGTTACAATCAGCCGTTCAAGTTCCAAACAAAGCTCTACCATGGACGGAGCGGCCTCGGGTATTGGGGTTTCCGCTGGTATGACTACAAGACCGGCCGGTGGCTGGGGCGGGATCCGCTGGGAGAGAGTGCTAGCATTAACCTCTATTCCTATTGCGGGGGGCAACCGCTGTCTATCATTGATCCCTTCGGGTTAGAAACCGTTGATGAGCAGATTGATGCACTCATGTCTAGAAATCGAAACTTCGGGAATGACTTCAGGCGAGAAATCAAAGATGGTGCGCAACAAGTGGGTGGCATCGCGATAGGAGTGGCCACCACCGTTGCTGTTCCGGAAGCGTATTTGGGGCGAATGCTTGGGGCATTACGTCTCGGTAAATGGTTAAGTAAATGTAAGGCTGTGAAGACAGGACAGACTGTTTTGGGCAAGTATCCTGACTACATTAAACTTGCAGACGAACTCCGCGCAAAACGTTTCAGTATTCCGACGGAAATTTGGAACAAGATGAGCAAGGCTGAGCAATGGGCGGCTAATCAGAAATTTCTGGATCGTTTAATTGCGAGGGGGGATGAGATCATATTGTCCAATCCGGTCAAGAGTATCGGGGAAGCATCCGGAGCATTTCGTCAAGAATTGGAGTATCTGGTCAGCAAGGGCTTGCGTTTAAGCGAAGACGGCACACGATTGGTCAGGTGAGAAAGGTGCACCATGAACGAAACCGACATTGTAGAGGTGTTAATAGGCCTGCCTCGCAGTTTCAATATTTCAGGCACAAAGTCAATCAGCAGCCCGCTCACTGAGTCAGGTTACTGCGATTATCATGACCGCATTTCGGAGCTTCTTATCGCTTGCGCGCTGTCCCAAAAGCCTGAACTGATCAATGAATGGCTCGCTTATTCCGAGGATAAACGAACATGTTCCGGCTGGTACATCAAGCAAGATAAGTCCGACGCCTTTATCGTTGGGGACTTGACAGCCGGAGGCCGGGTAATAGAATATCACGACAAAATCAATGCCTGCGCAGCTTTCATCAAGCAGGAAGCTGAGACTATCAGAAAGGGGCTCACGATCACATCTTAAATCATGAATCAACATCGAATATCACCGATTCTGCGCGGGCTACTATTTCACTACCTGTCTCTTGTCTGTGCTGCTTCAACCAATCAAGTCTTTATGCCTACAGGCAACGGAGCAGTGCTCACGGCCCCTTGGATTTGTGACCAGGCGGCCTTGACAAACTTTACGGTATCGGCCTGGGTCGCTGTTGACGGCACCACATCTCCTACAGACCGCGTGATTATTGAGCGTGCTGTGATGATCCCTTCAGGCAACCCATTATCGTTTCCGCAGGGATCCAGACTCAATTTTCGTCTCGGAATTAACCAACAAGGCCATCCGTTTGTGAGTTTCCATGGAAGCGAGCCCGATCCAATCTACGACAAAACCATTGTCGCGTCAGAGACGCTAGCTAGCGGTCTATGGACGCACCTGGCTGTCGCGTACGACGTTCCATATCTGAAACTCTATAGGAACGGACACCTTGTCAGAACCGATGCCTTTAGCGAACTCCCATGCAACGGCTGGTTCGGTTCGTCTCTATCGCGGATTTGCTTCCCCGGCACGATCACAATAGGGGCTGGCAACGCCGATCCTGCCGGCGTGACCACCAACCTGAACTCGTTTTTTTTGGGCAAGATTGACGAAGTTGTTGTCTGGAATGGGGCACTCAATGATTCGGACATCAGCACTTGGATGAATAGGAAGCCATCCGGCATAGAGCCCAATCTTGTTGCCTATTGGTCTTTTGATGATGGCTCCGCCAGTGATACATCAACGAACGGGGCCAGCGGTATCTTTTATAATTCTACAAACTCCGTGGAGCGGATTATTTTCCCAGTAACCCTCGACATACACGTTTCAACTAACATCGCAGTGGAGTTCCCTACCGTTCAGGATGCTCTCTATTCTGTTGAGATCAGTACCAACCTGATGGAAACGAACTGGCTGTCAGTCGGGACAAGTATCTCAGGCACAGGGGCTAACTGTGTTGTGGATGATACGAACTCGTACTCTGCCGGTTTCTACCGTGTTCGATCTTGGTGAATAACCCATGGTTTATCTCATCGTCGTTCAGCCCCCATCCTTTTCATTCAATCACAATCCGTACATCCATCCATTTCTTTGCTTGGCGAATCTGATCCGCCACGGCATCCCGCACCTTCTTCCAGTTCTTCTGATTCATGCCCTCCAAGGCCTTCAACGCCTCTTCCAGAGCATCGTCAGGCCTAACGGTCTGCCCGTATTCAATTACGTCACCACCCCGTATGCATGAGGCCGGGAGTAGCCGCCCATGGGTCGGCCCGGTAAGCAATTCAGGCATGGCGGCCATGATCGTCTCGCGGAACTCTTCACGCCCCGGTCGGAATCGGTTGTTCCATCAAACTCATGGCCTGGCGAACCAACGTCGACACGACCTCGCTTTGCTTCTTCCAGGTCTTGCCGGTCATTTCTTCCAGCATTTGCAGTGCCTTTTCCAGCGCCTGGCTTGGTGTCTCGGGGATCTCCTCGGCCTCCACATCAATTGTCCCCTGCGTCAGCAACGCCGGCATTGCACCAGCGATTACCTTTTTGAAATCCTTGCGGCCGGGGCGGAAGTAATTCTTCAACACGACATCCGTCGTCGTGTGCCCGCTCACCCGTCGGACAAGTTCCATGGGCACTCCTGCGCTGAGAGCCAGGGTGATCCAGGTGGTTCGGAGCGAATGGAAGTCCTTCACGCTTGCCATCCGCGTATCGCTCACCTTCGCTTTTGTGTCCTGAATCTTGGCATCCGAAATGGCTTTTGACGTCCGGTACGTGATGCCATACCGATTCGTCAGGAACATATGCGCCGCCTCAGGCCACACATACTGACTCAGATCAGCATCCATGACCGGCGCCGCCTTCCCTTTGCCATCCGCTTCCGCCACATTCACGGTGATAGCGCCGCGGCTCTGGGCGGCCCCAACCAGTTCCTTCCGGAGCAGAGGCAGAATGGGTATTTCAGCCATTTCCCCGGTCTTGCTCGTTTTGACCGATACAAACCCGTGTTTCAGGTCCACATCCGCCCATTTAAGCAGACAACAATCCCCCCGCCGCATGGCCGTGCAAATCCCCGTGATTATGATTGGCCGCACCAGGGGATCCGCCTTTTCCATGATCTTTTTCAATTCCGCCGGGGTAAACGGCTTCCGGTGGATCGTCTGCCTTTTCCGTGTCGGCAGCCCCTCGAACGGATTCCAAGCCATTCCGGCGGAATGTTTCAGGAGTTTGAAGACAGACCGCAGCAAAACCAACTTATCGCTATACGTGGCAGGCGACAGGGTGTTCAGAGACGTCAACCAGGCCTCCGCCATCATCCGGGTTATCTGATCGAGCGAGGTGACGGACGGGTAGTGATCATGGATGTACTTGATGAACTGCTGGATTGTGGCCCCAGACTGCTCGACATAGCGTTCTGACCGGTTCCGCGCATGAGGAGTGATTAACCACTTATTCTCCATCTCGCTGAGGGCGACACGTCCCACCGTCTCACCCGTCCGGATTTCATAAAGCTGTTCCAGTTGAGCCGTCGTACTCTTCTGCGTCATCGCCTTACGCTGATGCCGTTCCAGAGCCAACTGTGCCTGACCGCGTGACTGTTCGAACGCCGCGTTGCCATCCTCGCGAAGGGAGTGGGGAACTTCGCCCATGATCTTCACGTTCAGGTTAACGACCCGCCGTTTCCCATTCACCTGGTACGATCCATACCACCAATTCGACTTCAAGCTCCCGTTTTTATCCCTGCGGATTTCGATAGCCATATGCCCTCCAATCAGTAATGTTTACATCCTGAAACATACTAAATTAGGGAGTGCATCGACAAGCCCAATTACACAACTTTCCACACAACCGACCGCAAGAAACATCAATAAATAAAGGCAAAACCTAATATTGAACCACGTTCGCAACGTGGGGGTCGAGAGTTCGAGCCTCTTCCGCTCCACCATCCTTCGCTCGGCGCTACGCTTGAG
>CAJBSZ010000139.1 GCA_903958395.1 uncultured bacterium
ACTGAAGGCAGGAGAGACACTCTATCGCCCTGCGCTCGGCAAGGGCGACTCGCGGAGAATGCCAGTGTCTATCGGCCCTGTGATGCCTTTCCGGTATGTGGAGCTGGAGAACGCGCCTTCCGGCCTTAAGGCGCAGAACGTTCGGCAGTTGATGGCGCATTATCCTTTTGATGATTCGGCTGCCTATTTTTCCTGTTCCGACGCAAAGCTCAATGCTGTGTGGAGCATGTGCAAACACACGATCAAAGCGACGAGTTTTTGCGGGATGTTTGTTGATGGTGACCGGGAACGGCTGCCTTATGAGGCTGACGCCTATATCAACCAGCTCGGCTGGTATGCCTGTACGACGGACACGACGTTGCCGCGTTATTCTCATGAATACCTGATCAGGAAGCCGACCTGGCCGACGGAGTGGATTCTTTTTTCGGTTTTGATGGCCTGGGAGGATTACCTTTACACTGGCGATACGGAGAGTGTGCGGAAGTTTTATGACGATCTATGTGCGAAGACTCTTGTTGATCTGGCCCGTTCCGATGGTTTGATCAGCACGGTTGAACCGCCTTTTCCCGAGGAGGTTGGGCGGAAGATCCATATCGGTAAGATTTGTGATATTGTGGACTGGCCGGGGAGCGACCGTGATGGTTACAAGATGCTGCCGGTCAATACCGTAGTAAATGCCTTTCATATCCGGGCCTTGCAAGTGATGTCGAAACTGGCTGCGGCTATTGATCAGCAATCTGATGCCCGGCGCTTTTCCACTGCTGCCGAGAGAGCGTCCGAAACTTTTAATATGAAGCTCTTTAATCAGGAGACAGGGCTTTATATTGACGGCGAAGGCGCCACGCACAGTTCGCTTCACGCAAACATGTTTCCACTTGCTTTTGGGCTCGTTCCGCCGGAGCGACGCAGGCAGGTAACGACATTTGTTCGGTCGCGGGGAATGGCCTGCAGCGTGTATGGTGCGCAGTTCCTTCTTGAAGCGCTTTTTGAGAATGGCGAAGCAGAGCATGCTCTAGCCCTTATTACTGCGCCTGGCGATCGAAGTTGGAGGCATATGTTCGAGGATGTTGGCGCGACGATGACGCTTGAGGCCTGGGATGCGAAATACAAGGGCAACCTTGACTGGAACCATGCCTGGGGCGCTGCGCCGGCTAATATTCTGCCGCGATATGTGCTGGGTGTGCGGCCCCTTGAGTCAGGCTTCGCGAAAGCTTTAATTGCTCCGTCTCCCGGTGGATTGCTTAAAGCATCGGGCACAGTTCCGACGATCCGTGGTCCGATTTCCATTGCCTTCGATAATCAGGCTGGAGGTGTTTTTGAGCTGCGGGTAACTATTCCAGAAAAGATGAGTGCTCTTGTCAGCCTTCCTGTCGAACCCGGCGCCGATCGTGTTGTTATTATTGACGGTTCAGAGACCAACGCCGTGCGAGTTGCAGACCGGATGGAGTTTAGTGTGGCGGCGGGGAATCATAAAATTCGTTCCGTGCGAATCGAAAAGGGAAATACTCGAAATTGACCGGAAAGCTATGAAAACTGTGCCTCTTGGAACGGATGGATGTCAAGTAAGCGCCTTATGCCTGGGGACAATGTATTTTGGAACCACGGTGGAGGATTCGGTGTCTTTTCAGATTCTGGACGCCTATGCAGAGGCGGGCGGAACGTTTCTTGATACGGCCAACAAGTACGCGAGCTGGGTGGCTGGTGGGCAGGGGGGCGAAAGCGAGTTGCTGCTGGGTCGCTGGATTAAGGAGAGGCGGAACCGGGAACGGCTGTTTCTGGCGTCCAAGGTGGGCTTGCCGATGCCTGGTGTGCCTAAAGGGCTCAAGGCTGTGGTGATCGAGCAGGAATGTGAAAAAACATTGCGACGCCTGGGTGTCGATCGCCTCGATCTTTATTATGCCCATGCCGATGACAGGGAGGCGCCGTTTGAAGAAACCCTTGGGGCCTTTGATCGACTTCAGCGGGCCGGGAAAGTGAGATATTTCGGAGCCAGCAATTTTGAGACGCAGCGGTTGGATGAGGCTCGACGGTTGAGTGCGAGGCAATCCTGGCCAGCCTATGTCTGTGTGCAGATGCGGCATACTTATCTGCACTGCAATCCACGGGTGCCATTGGAGTTTACTGCGCAAATGGCAGTGACGCCGGAGTTGTTGGATTATTGCAAGGCTGAGAACGTCCGCCTTCTGGCTTATTCTCCACTCCTGGGAGGGGCCTACTGCCGGGGGGACAGGCCGTTGCCTGAGGCGTACCGCGGGCCGGAGAATGAGAGACGTCTGAAGCGACTGTCTGAGATGGCGCGAGCGTGCGGGGCTACTGTAAATCAGGTGGTGCTGGCATGGCTGATGCAGAGTCAGCCGGCAGCTATTCCAGTGGTGTCGGCGAGTTCTCCCGGGCAGATCAGGGAAAATCTTGGAGCGTTGAGTGTAAATATAAAATTAAACATGGAGAGCAGCAGTTATGATGACCAGTCGTGAGCGCGTTCGAAGGGCGTTGAATCATGAGGAGACGGACCGGGTTCCGGTTGATTTCGGCGGCAGCCGGGTGACCGGTATTGCGGCAGTGGCATATCGCCGGCTGGCTGCGCATCTTGGGATGCGGGAGGATATCCGGATTTATGACATAAAGCAGCAGTTGGCGGAGCCCTCGCATGCGATGATTGACCGTATGGGCGGGGATGTTGTTCAACTTCACCGGTTGGCACCTTCGACGGGCATGGCGTTCATGGGGCTTGACGAGTGGAAAGCCGGGGTGATGGTTGACGGTGCCCCCTGTCTCGTGCCGAGAGGATACGAGCCGACGTTCAAAAATGATGGTTCCATTGAGATCTGGCACGACGGGGTGCTCTACGCCCGGCGGCCTGCCACGTCCCTTTATTTTGATGTTTGTCCCATGCCGCTGGCCAGGGCGGAAACGCCTGCGGACATTGACTGTTACGTATGGCCTGATGAGTGGTCGGAGCGCGAGGAGCGCTGGCTGGCCTCAGAGGTGAAGCGACTGTACGAGGGGACTGACAAGGCTTTGTTCGCCGGTTTGCCGTTGATGACCTGCTCATTTTTTGAAATAGGAGCGGTGCTGTTCGGCTACGAACGTTTCATGGAAAACCTGGTGCTCAATCCAGAGATGATGGAGCACTGGCTTGATGTTAAGCTTGAGCATGATTTTAAGATCCTGGAGAAATTCCTCGCTGTGGCCGGTCCGTATATTGAAGGAATCCAGATGAACGACGACTATGGAGCCCAGGAGGCGCTGCAAATATGCCCGTCCCTGTTCCGGAGCATGTTTAAACCCAGGATGAAGCGCTGGATTGATTTTGTGAAGGCACGCACGAAGGCCAGAATATTCATCCATTGTGACGGGGCGATCGAGGAAATCCTGCCGGACTTTATTGAAGTCGGCATTGATGTGTTGAATCCGCTCCAGACCAGCGCGAGGGGCATGGATCCGGCGTTGATAAAGCGGAAGTACGGGAAGGATCTCTGCTTCTGGGGCGGGGGCGTGGACACGCAGTCGACACTGCCGTTCGGGACTGTGCAGGACATCAAGCATGAAGTTCGCGAGCGTATTGATTTGCTGTCGGCGGGGGGCGGTTTCGTGTTTGGGACGATCCACAACATCCAGCCCGATATCCCGCCTGAAAAAATCCTGGCCGTTTTTGATACGGCAAATTCAGGTTTGTAATTCATTAGGGTTCGACGAATCCGCTTGTCGGGGCGGGCTAGCTAACATAAAATCGCCACTATTATGAAACGCAAAAGCCAAACACGAACGCGTAAGTCGGTTCTGTTGGCCTTGGGCTGGTATGTTCAGGAAATCGCCCTGGGGGTGGCCCGTTATGCCCGCCAGGCCGGATGGGAGTTGAACGACACCACCTCCCACAACGGCATGATTCCTTCCGCATGGGACGGGGACGGGATCATCACGCTCATCCCCGGCCGGCGGCACAAGGAGCGCATCGCGTTCGTGTTGAACGCCGGGGTGCCGGTGGTGGACCTCAGCGACCAGTTGCCCGAATTGCCTTTCTCGCGGGTCTTGCCCGACAATCTGGCGATCGGACGCATCGCGGCCGAGCATTTCCTGTGTCGCGGGTTCATGAACCTGGCGTTCTATTCGCTCGATTCGAGGGCGCCGGTCGTGCGGGAACGCATGGAAGGGTTCCGCCTTGCCGTGGCTGCGCGGGGCCGGAATTTCATTGCCGTGGATTACACCCCCATGTTGAAATCGTCCGGAGCCATGAAACGCCTCCTTGAGTGGTTGCAGCGGGAACTGGCCAAGCTTCCGAAACCCGTGGCGATCATGGCCCAGTACGATGGCGAGGCTAATGATGTGCTCCGGGCCTGCGTGGAGGCGGGTATCCGCGTGCCCGAAGAGGTGGCGGTGGTAGGGGTCGATAACGATCCCATTTATCGCGACCTGGGGCCATTGCCCCTGTCGAGCGTCGAAAGCAACCGCGAGTTGATCGGGTTCCGCGGGGCGGAATTGCTGGATCGCCTGATGAAGGGCGGGGAACCGCCCAGGGATCCGATCCGTATAGCGCCCGGCGGGGTGGTGGTGCGCCGCAGCAGCGACGTCGTGGCCGTGGAGGATCCGGCGGTGGTACGGGCGGTGGAGTTTATCGCGCAACATTACACCGACCCGATCACCGTGGATGACATCGTGCGCTTTTCCGGCGCGTCGCGGCGGGCCCTTTATGCCCGGTTCGAACAGCAGGTGGGGCATTCGATCCTGCAGGAACTGATCCGGCAGCGGATGGAGAAGATCAAGCAGTTGCTGCGGGATACGGACGTTAAACTGCAGGTGGTTGCCGAACAAAGCGGCATGCGCGAGGCGGAATACCTAAGCAAGTGCTTTCGCTATTACGAGGGCATCTCCATCACCAACTATCGGCGCATGTTCCAACAGAAGATCTGATAGGTCTGTGAAACAATCTTCGCGGACTTACAAGTTGAAGCAATCGAATATTGGTAAGGATTTGTTCGTAATCGTAATCGTAATCCTCTCTGGGGCAGCAGAATATGATTCCGATTACGATTATGATTACGATTATGATTTGGTTCCGGCTATGCTGGGTTAGCGCTTTCATGATCTTTACTCTCCTGCATGCACGGGGATTCCTATGGAATGCACACTGTGGCATGGCCGCAGGGCGAGGAGTGTGGTAAAAGGATCCCATTAATCACATTGCGCAGGGAAAGTAGGGGTATTCATATGAAGCTACCGTTGTGGATAATGATAGTGTTCTCGGTTATTTTCGCCCTTCCGGCCAGTCGCGCGGAAAATGCGGCGGCCAAAATGGGCTTTACCCATCTGGGGGCGGAGTATGGCGCCTATGATGTCGATGCCTCGGGCGGGATCAAGTTGGGTGGCGCCAAGAAGGGCGGTAACCGGCTGGGCTATCCTCTGGGCGGATCCTGGCGTATGGCCTTGGATCCGGAAAAGAAGGGCGCCCAGGAGGGATGGTTCAGAAAAATACCCGGCGACCGGCTGATGACGCTTCCTGGCACGCTCGATGAGGCGGGTATTGGAGGACCGGTGAAGCCCTCGCTGTATGTGTTGACCCGGACCCACGAATACATTGGCATGGCGTGGTACCAGCGCGAAATCGAGATCCCGGAGTCGTGGCGGGGGAAGGTGGTTCAACTCTGGCTTGACCGCGTGATGTGGGAAAGTCGGCTCTATGTGGATGGCGAGCTGGTGGGTAGCGAGGACAGTCTCTGCACACCCCATGTGTATGACCTTGGCTCAAGGCTTGCTCCAGGAAAGCATACCCTAACCTTGCGCATCGATAACAGCGGTCGCCCCTCGGCGAACGGCCATGGATACGGGGACGACATCCAGATCAAGTGGAACGGCGTTGTTGGCCGTATGGATCTGACTGCGCGGGATCCGGTTTATGTGGCCTCGGTCCGAACGATTCCTGAATTGGACAAGAAGCGAGTGCGGGTGTTGGTCAAGCTGGCCAACACTACGGGAGTGACGGTTGAGGGCGATCTGCAGGTGGCGGCGCGTCTGCGCGGTGAAGCCGCCGTTGTGGGCCAGAGACGGAACTTCTTCAAGATCGCCGGATCCGAGGCATTGGTGGAGCTGGCTGTGCCGCTGGATAAGAACTGGCGGACCTGGGATGAATTCGACCCCGCGCTCTATGAGTTGACCACCACCCTGCGTGCCGAGGCCGAAGGCGTGAAGTGTCAGGATGTCAGCACCACGCGTTTCGGTATGCGGGAAATGGGGCAGAAAGGCACGCAGTTCACGCTCAACGGCCGCACCCTGTTTCTGCGTGGAACGCATGATGGCGCAGGCTTTCCGCTGCTGGGGCATCCGGCGGGCGACGTGGAGAGCTGGAGGCGTATTTTTAAAATCTGCAAGAGCTACGGTCTTAACCACGTGCGCTACCACTCCATCTGTCCGAACTCCCCGGCCTTCATCGCAGCAGACGAGGAGGGCGTCATCCTTCAGCCGGAACTGCCGGTATGGATGACCATCAAGGAGGAGATGGCCGGACAGGCTTTTCTGCAACGCGAGTTGGACCGCATCCTTGAATTTTACGGCAACAGCCCCAGCTTCTGCATGTTTAGCATGGGGAACGAGCATGCCGGCAACTGGGATTTTCTCGGGCGTATGGTGGAACGGGCGAAGCGGTTGGATCCGACCCGTAAATATGCGGCGGCTAGCAATGAGTACATCCGACCCGGAGAACGGGGGCTGCCGGTCAATCCCAACGATGACTTTGCGGTCATCATGTATGGCGCTGAGAAGGACGGCAAACGGTCCCGTATCCGCTATATGGAGCGCATTCAAGTGCACAATGAGGACTTCAGGATGGATCAGGATTACCGGGACATTCTGGCCGGCTTTACCGTGCCGGTGATCGCGCATGAACTTGGCCAATGGTGGAGCTATCCGGATTTCAAGGAGATCGACAAGTACACGGGCGTTTTACGCGCGAAGAATTTCGAGGTTTTCAAGGAGAGTGTCCGCTCGGCCGGTATGCTGGAGCAGAACGAGGCTTTCCGAATGGCCTCCGGCAAGTTGGCGGTCGAGTTGTACAAGGAGGACATTGAGCGAGAACTGCGTACCCCGGGGCTGGGGGGATTTCAACTGCTTGATCTGCACGACTATTCCGGACAGGGGACGGCGCTGGTTGGTCTGCTGGATGCGTTTTGGGATTCGAAGGGGTTCATCGAGCCCGAGGCATTTCGCCAGTTTTGTGCGCCCACGGTGCTGTTGGCGCGTGTGCCTAAACAGGTTTGGGAGGAGGGGCAGACGATCCGGATCCCGCTCGAGGTTTGCCACTATGCGAAAGAGGACTTGAAGGACGCCATTGTTGAGTGGTCATTCAAGACCCGGCAGGGGCGTGTGATGGCTGAGGGACGAACCACGCCCGCATCCATCAGGCAGGGAGGAACCACGGGGGTTGGCGAGGCGATCCTGACGGTTCCGGGGGGGGCGGCGGAGCAGGTCACGCTGGAGGTTCGGGTTGCCGGAACCGGTATCAGTAACCGGTGGCGTTTGTGGTGTTATCCCAAAGTGCCCGCTGCAACCCCGGGTAGCGATGCCGTTCGCGTGGTTGAGACGCTGGATGGCGCGCTTCTCGACTTTGTGGAGAAAGGCGGGCGGGCGCTGGTGATTGCCGACCGGCTGGACGGTCAGGTTCCGGTCTATTTCTCCAACCCGATCTGGACACCGCAGAATAACATCGAAACCACGGGCTTGCTCATCCAGGACAGGCATGGTGCGTTGGCGGAATTCCCGACCGCCTCCCACAGCGACTTCCAGTGGCACAATTTTCTGAGACCGGGCCGGGCCTTTATCCTGAATGATGTGCCGAAAATCCAGCCGGTGATCCAGGCGATTGAGGCACCGTCGCTGAGGCGTAATTACCGGCTGGCGACGGTGGTCGCTCTGCGTTTCGGGAAAGGCGCTTTGGTGGCCACCTCGCTCAATCTGCGTGAGCGACTGGAGCAGCGCCCTGAGGCGCGCCAGTTGCGCCAGAGCCTGGTCAACTATCTGGCGCACGGCGACTTCGGCGGAGCGCAGGAGGTGACACGGGTGGAGATCCAAAGTCTCTTTAACAATCCGCGCTATGGAACGGTTCCCGCGCCAGCAGGCAAGTTTGTCCTCGATGTGAAGGCTGCTGGAAATGCTCATGAAGATGGCTTTAAGCCGTGGAAACTCACCGAAGATGCCGTGTCGCACCAGCAGGAGGGGTTCGGGTACCGTTTTGAAGGAACCAGCCAGCGGTGGGGAATCCGTGCACCCGGTGATATAGTGTTCCGGAAGGGAGATCAGGCCCGGGCCTGGTCCCTGAACCGAACCACGCTCTTCGTGACCTGTCCGAAGGGTTTTGCCGGCACGATCTATCTGCATTTCCAGGATCCTGAGAATAGCGGCAAGCGCAACGGGTATGTCTACGGGCTTGGCGGGGCTGTGATGGCGGGCAACCATACGGGAGCGGGGAAGTGGGCGGCATTTCAGGTGCGACCGGAAGATAGTCAAACGGGTGAGATCCCGCTCTATTTTCGGAAAATTAGTTATGGCGAGGGTTGGAGTACGACGCCACTGGTGACACGCCTGGTGGTGACTGAGTAGCGTTCATCTCCACTCAGGCTTAGAAAGAGGGTGTTCAACTGACCCATCAGATTCTCGACTACCCTCATGTCAACAGCTTGGCATGTTGGTGTTTGGCAATGACTTCAATTAACCATCCGTTAGAGACAATGAAAATAGCGCTGGTCAATATGCCCTTTGGGATGACGTGTATGCCGTCTCTGGGTCTTGCCCAGCTTGAGGCGGTATTAAGGGAACAGGTCGGGGAGCGTGTGCAGGTGACGACACATTACCTGAACCTGGATTTTGCCCGGCAGGTTGAGGATCAGGAATTATATCATCATCCGTATTCACCGCTTGGCTTCATGACTGACGCCGGGGAATGGTTGTTCAGGGACGTGGCATTCCCGGAGGCCGGTGACAACACCCGGGATTATCTCAACCGCTATTATTTCGACGATAGTCCTGATAGTACCCGGGCGAGGGAATTCCTGTTGGGACAACGGCCCGGGTTGGAGTCCTGTCTTGAGGCGTTGATTGACCGCCATCAGCTGGCGGAGGTGGATGTTGTCGGATTCACCCTGCTGTTTTCCCAGACGGTGGCCTCCTTGGCGCTGGCCCGGTTATTGAAACGGCGGAACCCCGACATCATTACGATTATGGGGGGCGCTGCCTGCGAAGGAGAAATGGGGCAGGTGATCGTTGAACGTGTGCCCCAGGTGGATTACTGCTTTTCCGGTCCCGCCCTCGTCAGTTTTTCTGAATTTGTCAGGCGCAGGCTGGCCGGTGATGTGGCGGGCTGTGACCGGATCAACGGGGTTTTCTCAAAAACAAACCGTGTCCTGTGGGGTGATGGCACGGGAGGAACACTGGCGCCACTGGGGGATGACTTGGATATCAATGCCAATATCATGCCTGATTACAGTGGTTTTCTGGAGGCTCACGCGCGTCTGTTACCCAATCCGTCCCGGGCGCCGGTACTGTTGTTCGAGACGTCGCGCGGGTGTGCCCGGGCGCAGGGCAAGGCGTGCCGGTTCTGCGGGCTCAACGGCCTGAATGCGCGGTACCGGCAGATGAAGCCGGAGAATGCCATCCGCCAAATCAGCGCCCTGTGGAGGGATTTCCCCGGAACGCGGTTTTTGATGGCGGTGGACAACCTGATGCCGTCCTCGTACCCGCGTGAAGTGTTCCCGAAATTGTCACCCCCCCAAGGGAAGGCCATGCGCTACGAGGTGCGGACCGACCTCTCCGAAGCCGATATTCAGGCACTGTGTCGGGGCGGGGCGACGTGGTTGCAGCCGGGGATCGAGTCATTGGCTACCTCAACACTCACGTTGATGCGTAAGGGGGTTGATGCCTTCAGCAATTTGCGGTTTTTGAAAGTGTGTGTGAAAGTCCCCGTCACCCTGGAGTGGAACCTGCTTATTGGGACGCCGGGTGAGGCTGAGTCGGTTTATGAGAAGTATCTCCGGGATATTCCCCTGCTGATGCATTTGCCGCCGCCGACAGGAGTGTTTCCCGTCATGTTCGTCAAATACAGTGACTACTACGACCATCCAGAGGACTATGGCTTATCGCTTCAGCCCCAGGAGGTCTATTCCTACATCTTTCCCTTTAGTCCTGCGGATTGTCGGCGCGTGGCCTCCCGGTACAGCGACGCCAACGCGAGTCCCTTCCGTCTCGATATGTGGTTGGAGCGCTTGAATGGGCTGGTGCGGCGCTGGCGGGACCGGTGGGCGGGGCAGGATGGGAAACCAGCGGCGCAGTTGTGCTTGACTCAAGACGCTGGTGAGCCCTGCGTCTATGACACCCGTTCCGGTGAACCCGTATGGCACTTCTTGACTCCTGGCGCTTCCACGCTTCTTCACCTTCTGGAAAAGCCTGTGGCGCTAACTGAACTCATGGCCAGCTTTCCCCATGATGAGGTGCATCTTCAGAAGGATCTGGATCACTTGGTGGCGCAGGGGTTGGTTTTTGAGGAAGACGGGCTACTCATGAGCCTTGTTGTTTCCTAACCCGGCACAGCCAGAACCAAAATGAAGAATTTAAATAGAAGTCCAAAGTTGAGAGTCCAAAGTCCAATATTTGGCATCCAATTGAACAACGCTATTTTAAGCATCTGAATCGATTCAGATGGCGAAAGTGACGGTTGGGAGAGTTTGGCCTGAGGCCGGAAAGCCCGCGCGCATGATGTGTGGTGGGTATAAGCGTTTATCCTCTTGTCCGAAAAGCAACAGTACACGTTTGAGCCGAGGTAGTCTACTCCGGAAGGGCAGAGATCCCGACGTAACAATAATCATAATTGACTCAAACTGTATATTTGTAAATAATAAGATACATTATGAGAAAGAGGCCTTGTCTGCTCCGCCTCTGACCCGAATTGCCGAATTGCAGGCCGCCGCTCATCTGTTCCAGTGCGGGGCGGCGTTGTGAGACCGGTTGTGTATATGGCGGCACGGGATATCCTCCGCACACTCTCAGGCTCTTGTTGATGATCAACATCGTAATCATTAGCATCCCGCAGATTTTGCACGAAATGACAAGCGGAATGCACGTTACGACATTCCCGAACTTGCGGGAAAATGATAATAACAAAGAACCGAAGCAGAAGGAGATGGCTCGAAACATCAGATGAATCATTGGGAGCACAAACATAAGACGCCGCTTAAAGATCGGGTGCCGATCCGGACCAAATTGGGTTACGGGGCGGGGGGCATGGCTGACTTCCTGTTCATGACCGTTCCCGGCAATATGGCCCTCCCGGTATTTGCCAAACAGTTCGGGATGGACACCGGATTGCTCGGGGTCGCCACGGCGATTCCCAAGATCATTGCGGCCTTCACCGATTCCGTGATGGGTTCCGTTTCCGACAACACCCGTTCCCGCTGGGGGCGGCGCAGACCCTTTATCCTGGTGGGGGCGGTTCTGGGTGCCGTATTGCTTCCATTCCTCTGGTTCCCGCCCGTCAAGTATGGCAATTGGGGCATGTTCGCCTATATCAGCGTATTGACGTCGATCTACACGATGATCTATTCACTCTATTTTGTGCCTTATCAGGCCTTGGGCTATGAACTGACCAAGGATTATGATGAACGGACCCGGGTTCAGGCATGGAAAGGGTATGTATCCACGGTCGGGTTCTTCATGGCGCCGTGGTTCTT
The DNA here is from genome assembly GCA_903958395.1 of uncultured bacterium. GTDB lineage: Bacteria > Verrucomicrobiota > Kiritimatiellia > CAIKKV01 > CAITUY01 > JAABPW01. The sequence goes on from CAJBSZ010000139.1 coordinate 11,706, forward strand.
CTGGTTCTGTACCCGTGATTGCTTCCCCAGTCTGGTGGTGGGTACCCGCTGGCTCAGTGTGCTGGCGGGTGCTGTGATCGTGCTGGGGGCCATCCTGACCGTGGTCTTCTGCCGGGAACAGGGAGAGGCCCAGAAGCAGGAGAAGATCGGTCTCGGCCAGGCGTTGCGCATGACCTTCAGAAACCGTCCGTTCCTGCTGTTGCAGGGGGCGGTCCTGTTCATGACGATGGGCATCTGTTGTGGCGGAACGGTGGGATTTTACCTGCTGCTGGATTATGTCTGCCAGGGGGATGAAAAGTTCTTCGGTCTTCTGACGGGCGTTAGCGGAACCGTTTCCACAGCCATGACGTTTGTCGGCATGGCGCTCGGGGTCTGGTTATCAACGCATCTGGGGAAACGGAACACGTCCCTTGCGGGCCTCGTTGCCATTCTTGTTTCCATCGGACTCCTGGTCATATTTCTGAGGCCGAGTTATCCCTGGCTCACGGTGTTGCCGGTTCAGTATCACCCCTGGCTAACGATGATTCCGGGGCTCTTGATGAACCTGGGACTTCAGAGCTGCAATCTGATGTTCAGTTCCATGACGGCCGATATCTGTGATGAGGATGAACTGGTTACGGGTCTGCGCCGGGAGGGGGCCTATGTGGCGGTAGCCGGCTTCTTCAACAAGATCATGAGTGTGGTTTTATTAGTGGTATCGGGCTTTATGCCCTATCTGGTTGGCTATAAAGTCATGGCACTTAAACCGACAGCCGAGCAGTTGGTGGGAATGAAGTGGGTTCTGATAGGCGCTCAAGGTCTATTTTCCTTGGTGGCTTTGGTGTTCCTGTTATTCTACCCGATTACCCGGGCGAGGTCGGAGCAGACGCGACGGCAACTGGATGAGAAGAAGAAAACATCAACGTGTGATGATGCGAGGTGAAATATATGACTGACATTGCTAAGCGCTTTGAAAAAAATCCTATTTTGCGGCCGGCGGATATCCGGCCCTCGCTGCCGGAGTTGAAAATCCAATGCCTGCTCAACCCCGGGGTCTTCCGCTTTGAAGGGAAGACCTGGTTGCTCTTGCGTGTGGCCGAACGGCCGCCGCAGAAGCCGGGCAGGGTCAGTTTCCCGGTGCTGGAGAACGGGCAAACCAAGATTCTGGAATTCGATGCCAACGATCCTGATCTCAATACGAGTGATCCGCGGGAATATAAGTACAAAGGGGTGGGGTATCTGTCGACCCTCTCTCACCTACGCCTGGTCTGCAGTGATGATGGGGTGACATTCCGGGATCCCGGCTTACCGCCCCTGGTCGGGGCGAATGATCATGAATCCTTCGGGATTGAGGACTGTCGCGTGGCGACCCTGGCGGACGGGCGCTTTGTGCTGACCTATTCAGCGGTGTCGGCCAACGGCTATGGGCCGGGGATGAGGATCACCCGGGATTGGCGCACGTTTGAGCATTACGGAATGGTCATCTCCCCCTCCAACAAGGATTGTGCCGTGTTCGAAGAGCAGGTGGGCGGGGAGTATGTCTGCCTCCACCGGCCGAGTGGAGTCATTGTGGGCGGTCATTACATCTGGCTCGCCCGCTCCCCTGATCTGCGGCATTGGGGCCAGAATGTGTGTATTGCCCGGACGCGGACGGGGATGTGGGACAGTGCGAGGGTAGGGGCCGGGGCCGCTCCGATCAAGACCGATCGCGGCTGGCTCGTGATTTACCACGGCGCCAATGAGCAGCATCGGTATTGTCTCGGGGCCATGCTGCTGGATCTCAAGAATCCTTCCAAGGTTCTGGCTCGTGGAACCGAGCCGATCATGGAGCCAATCGCGCCGTATGAGATAACCGGCTTTTTCGGCAACGTGGTCTTTACCAACGGCCACCTGGTGGACGGCGATACCGTCACCCTCTATTACGGCGCCTCGGATGAAGTTATTTGCGGTGCCAAAATGTCGATCGAAGACATTCTGAAAACACTGTGCTGATATAATTGGCTGGACATGATCGGGTAGGTCGCGCGCTATGAGCGCGACGGTCTCAGGCGGCCTCGTAGCGGCCGCCCTACCGGGTTCATGTCTGGACAATTTTGAGACGTTAATAAGAACGCGAAGATCGCGAAGGAAGAAGCATTACTCATGAAAAAACTGTTCGATGAATATCGTGTGTTTCTGTCGTATCCCTGGGATATGAGGGTGTTGCTGGTGACCAACCTGATCTACGCCTTTGTCATGCCGGTGGTGGAGATGTTCATTGGTGCCTATGTGATGCGGAAGTCCGATGACGTGAAGATGGTGGTGACGTACCAGTTGGCGGTGTATGCGGGGATTCCGCTGACCTTTTTCATCAATGGCTGGCTGTTGCGGCATGTCCGCATTCAGCGGTTGTATTCGGTCGGCATGTTGCTCAGCGGGGTTTCGATGATCGTTATGATGTCCCTCCCGGAACTGAGCGTAGTGGGGCTGGCCGTGGCGGGTGGATTGATGGGGATGTCCTTCGGGCTGTACTGGGCCAATCGCGATTTCCTGGCCCTTTCCAGCACCAATGACTCCAATCGCAACTACTATTACGGCCTGGAGACATTCTTCGCCACCAACACAGGCATTGTGGTACCACTGATCATCGGGGCCTTTATCGGATGGTATTCCCGGAATGACGCGTCCCTGGCCGGCCAGGCGTACCAGGTTGTCACGGGCATTGTCTTTGTTCTGGCGATCATCGCCTCGGTGGTGTGCCACCGGGGGCATTTCCCGAACCCGCCCAATACGCCCTTTATCTTCTTCCGCTTCCACCGGCTGTGGCGCTGGCAGTTGGTGATGGCCGTGCTTACGGGGTTGACGGGTGGCTTCATCGTCACCGCCCCGGCCATGCTGGTCATGAAACTGGTGGGCAAAGAAGGGTCACTCGGGACGATCCTGTCGCTAGGAGGGGCCTTGTCGGCGGTCGCGTTGTACATCATCGGCAGGACGACGAAGCCCGAACACCGCCTCCACATCTTTGCCGTGGGACTGCTCCTCTTTCTTCTTGGCACCATTCCCAATGCGCTGTGGTTCAATGCGTCGGGGGTGCTGATCTTTATGATTTGCATGGTTCTGGCCCGTCCGCTGCAAAGCATTGCCAACTTCACGATCCAGATGCTGGCCATCGACACGGTGTCCCACATCGAGGGGCGGAACAAGAATGCCTATCTCTGCAATCAGGAGTTCGGTTTCTTTGTGGGACGGCTGCTGGGGTTGGGATTGTTCCTCGTGTTGGCTTATAAAGTCTCGGATGTGTTTGCCCTTCGCTTCGCTTTGCCTATTGTGGCAGGCCTTCAGTTAATGGTCTTCTGGGTGGCGAGAACAATTCTCCGTGGCTGTGCCGCCGAAGCCTGTGAAGTTCCTGAAATCCGCCCCCATGGATCAATTTCGACAGGGACTCAATAAGGGCTCCTCCATGCTCCGGCTCACCGGGGACGGTTCGCCCCACCTGGATAGAACAGGATGAACAGGGTAATCCTGAATCACTTTGTCAGCCCTTCACCATCCTTGAAGAAGGGGCGGATCCCCGTGGCCTTGTGGACGCCACGGATCACATCCGTCAGGAGACGTTTTGAGAGTGTTGTCATAACGGTAAGAAAGATATATTCTCCGATCATGACCAGAGCCCTTAAAAGGCATTGACAAGCATCATTTGCGGATAATGCAGCAAGATCGTTATATAAAAAGCAGGAAGTCTCTATTTTTCTGCTTGCCTGGCGCGTATAGTTCGGGCTTTGTAAGCGAAGGATTCAACCAGCCAACCAATCAAGTACGAGGAGATGATCGATGAGCACTGTTTTGGAGCAGATCAAGGAACAGTTGATGAAGGGCAAGGCCAATGACGTCAAGGTCTTGGTTCAGCAGGCGCTGGATGAGGGAATCGGGGCTGGCGAGATCCTGAACAAGGGATTGCTGGGCGGGATGGGGATCATTGGCGAGCGTTTCAAGAAGAATGAGGTTTATGTTCCCGAGGTGCTGATTGCGGCGCGCGCCATGAAGGCGGGCATGGAAGTCCTCAAGCCCGCGCTGGCGGCGGCCAAGGTGGAACCCCGCGGCGTGGTGGTGATTGGAACCGTCAAGGGTGACCTGCATGATATCGGCAAGAACCTAGTGGGCATGATGATCGAGGGCGCCGGATTCAAGGTGGTGGACGCCGGGATCAATGTGGAGCCGGCCAAGTTTATTGAAGCGGCGCGGGCAAGCAACGCTTCGCTCATTGGCGTCTCGGCCCTCTTGACGACCACGATGACGAGCATGAAGGAAGTCATGGATGTTTTGAAGGCCTCCGATCTGGCCGGCAAGGTGAAGCTGATGATCGGTGGTGCGCCTGTGACCCAGGCCTTCTGCGACGAAATCGGCGCCGACGGCTATGCGCCCGATGCCGCCTCCGCCGCCGACCTCGCCAAGGTATTGGCCCGGTAGAACCGGGTCCGGGACGCTGATGAGCAGGGAGATATTCTTATGAAACAAAGCGGGTTATTTCTGGTTTGTCTGGTGGCAGGGATGGTTTTCGGGCTGGACTGTCGGGCCCAATCTCCGGGGCCCGATGAGCGTGGCCTGTGGTTGGCCTGGGTTGCCAGCACCAATACGCCGGTTGATCATGCGGCGGTGGTGACGGCGTGCAAGCAATTCAGAACCAAGACACCCCAGGATCCCTTCTGTGTTGTTGTTGCTGGACTTGAAGCCTGGCATCTTCTCAAGATGGGGAACACCAATGCCGCAATTGCGCTGTTTGAGCCGATGCTGTCGATTCCTGAGAATCCGAGCTCGCTCCAGGGAGCCGGGGCTGAGATGGCGCGCGGTTGGCTGACCCGGCTTGACCGGGAAGGGGTTCGGGCTGCCCTGAAAAAGATCTATTTGAGGGAGATAGAATTCCCGGCATCGCTGGATCCGATAAAGACCCTGAAGATGAAGGCCCTTCCGCCGTTTGCGGACCGGTGGGGAAAGGCGTGGACGTACCGCCTGGAGAGTTCAATTAAAGGACTGAGTTCGCAGCATTATGTTCTGGAATCAAGTCGACTGGGATCCCGATCTGATCTGGCGAAGGCCTTGGCTTTGCCCTATGCGGATCGGGTGAGTCTCGAGCCCGTCAAGGTATCCCCGGTCAGCGCGGATACGGTTGAGTTTGCCATTCGTGGCGGGAAATCCGGCTATCTCCAGGCGGGCGGGGTTCTGAATGGGATTACCGCTGCGTATATCGGAGTAAACATCATTGTGATGGCGGACGAGAATCACTGGCGCGTGGTCTTGAAGCCGCGGTGAGGGGACTCCGGATTTCCCGGGGATCGTTCGGTTATTTGAGTGATTCTTTCCATGGAAAATCTGGATCAAATCATCGCGCAGATTCGTGCTGGCAACAGTGATCTTTACGGGAAGATTGTCGACGAGTTTGAGCGGAAGGTCAGGGCTGTCGTGGCGGCCATGATTCCTGATCCGAATCGGATTCCTGACATGACCCAGGAGGTCTTCATCACAGCCTATAGAAGGCTCGACTCCTATCGACCTGGAACCAATTTTCCGGCATGGCTCAGCACGATTGCCCGGAACGTGGCCCAGAATGAGCGGCGTCGCTGGTATCGACAGCGTGAAAAGGAAGCCGGGTTCAAGGCGGAAGTTATTCATTGTGTCGAGCCGCAGATCGACCGGGTCATGGACGACATGCCTGAGGATACTCTGGACGCCCTGAAGGACTGTGTGTCACGGTTGCAGGGTAAATCCCAGGATGTCATGCAGGGGTTCTATTACAAGGATCGGCCCCTGGCGGAGTTGGCTGATCGCCTCCGGATTACCGAGAACTCCGCCAAGGTCATTCTTCACCGCGCCCGCCAGGCTATCGGATCCTGTCTGCAGAAGAAGGGGCGCTGTCATGTCTGATGACCTTGACGAGAACCGGTTGATCGAGGATTACCTGGACGGCCAGTTAGGGGACGCCGAGGCGGAGCGCCTGATGGCCCTGCTGGAGAAATCGGATACGGCAAAGGATCGTCTGGCGCTTCTGGCCGTGGTGGACCGGTTGCTGCGGGCCTCCCGCCAGAAGCCGGTGTCGGGTGAGCGGGTGATGAAAGCCCTGCGCCAGGGCGGGTCGTTCCCTGCCCGCGCCCCTAAGCGCCGGACTTCTGTGTTCGGGATGACGGTGGCGGCTTTATTTCTGATTCTTCTGGTCGGTGGCGGGATAATTCTGTGGCGGGCGCCCGTGGCAGAGCCGGACCGGATTGGCGCAAACTTAAAGAGTGTTCAGGGTGGTCTCCCGTTGGTGTCCCGCCTTCAGGCGGCCGGGAGAAAGCCGGCTGAAGCCGGTACACCAACAGCAATAATCCCGGACAACTCAGTCCCAACCGAGCCGATCCCGAATGTTATTAAAGAACTTCCTGACGCCTCTTTTCATGACGATTCCCCGCCGCCGGTGGGCGATGGGTCTAATGAGCCGGGATTTGTAGCCCCGCCGAAGGCAGGGACATACAAGCCTGGTGAAGCGGGGAAAAGGGAGAAGGGGGGCGTTCACGTCATTGGTGCCATGGTGCCTACCCGTCCCCGGGATCTGCCCAAGGGTTCGGTGTTGTTTGTGAATCTGGATATAGGTGAATCCCAGCATGGAGTATCCGCGTCGGGTGATCTGGAAGTGCTGCTCCGGGAGCTTCAGGAGCGAGCCGGGGTGATTTATCGCTCCGAAACCCGGAGCCCGGATGAGGTGGCGGCGGATCCGGAACGGAATCCGGTCATCACGGTCTCCGGGTATTATCACTTTTCCTTTACTCCGCCGCAACGGAAGGCCTTTCGGAAATTCATGCTGGCGGGAGGGACGATGGTGTTTGATGTCGGATTGGGATCGAAGCCCTTTTACGATTCAGTCCGGCGCGAACTGCGAATCATCTTTAGGGATTTTCCGCTGGATCGTCTGGATCCGGCGCATCCGGTGTTTTCATCCTATTATGATCTGGCGAAAGAGCGGTCGGGTAGCCTGCCGATGCTGGAAGGAATAACTGTCCGTTGCCGCACCGTGGCGCTGGTGTCGCGGGGCGGGCTGCTGGCCGGACATCGTTCCGAGGAGTCGGTTCGGCTGGGTGTCAATGTGGCGTCCTATGTGATTGCCTGGCGGGGCTGGGTGAAGCCGGAGCGGATTCCTGCCGTGGAGATTCAGGATTCAAAAAAAGCTTATTTTGATCGGTTGCGCATCGGGCAGGTGAGGGTTGGGGGCGATTGGAAACCCCGGCCTTTTGCGTTGCCGATGTTGTTGCAGACCTTCAGCCGGAAGACCTCTGTTCCGGTCCAATCTGTGATCCGGGAAGTGCGCCTGACGGATCCCGGCCTGTTTGATCTGCCATTTCTTTTTCTGTCCGGTCATGAGGGGTTTCGGCTGACAAAAGACGAGCTTTACGCGTTAAGCAAGTACTTGGAGAGCGGGGGATTCCTGTTTGTTGAGGCCTGTTGCGGACGGAGCGACTTCGATCAAGCGTTCAGGGCCGAGTTGCGGCGGGTGCTGCCCGACAGTCTACTGTCGCCCATTGCGTCATCGAGCAGTCTCTTTTCGATCCCAAACACGATCACGAAAATGAGCGTCACCCCTCTTTTGGCCGGGAAACTGGGTCGAGCGGTGATCGAGCCCCGTTTGGAGGGGGTAGAGTTGCGCGGACATTATGCCGTGGTTTACAGCCCTTATGGCATGGCCGGATGCTGGGAGATGTCCCAGAATCCTTATGCCCTGGGCTATAACGACAGTGAGGCTATCCGGTTGGGTCAGAACATTCTGATGTACGCTGTGACCTATTGAGAGGGTGACTAGATGCGCCTGTCTGTGGCAGGGGTGTATGATAAATCTATGGATTCTAATTTTGGGGTGTGATAGGTTTCGAAGTGTTATTGAGGAGATCATGATATGAGCGATCCGAATGATATCCGCGATTCTGACATCGTCTTTAACTGTCCTTTCTGTGAGAAGAGCCTCGCGATAGACTGTCGGGGTGCCGGGCTGACTATTGCCTGCCCTGATTGCAGCAACAAGATTGCCGTCCCCATTCCTGAGAACATGGAAGTGTCGGATATTGACAGTTCTGATGAGGACAAGGCGGTCCGTATCATCCATATGCGGGAAGTGATCTCCGCGTCCCAGTCCAAAATCATGGAACTGGAATCAGAGGTGAAGGAAATTACACTCCGGCGCGATGCCCTGGAATCAACCCGAACGGAGAATTCCATTCGCTTCGAGGTGATCCAGCGGGAAGTCGAGTCGATTCAACGGTCTCTGCTGCGGATTCAGGAAGTTCTGGCGAGCACCGGCGAATTTTCGAAAAAACCTTGAGTTCGGTTAGGGTTATTTAAGCAGGGCTTTTATCAGGCGTGCCTCAACGGCTTTCCACGCATATTCATCCTGCACATAGCGTTGTCCTGATGATCCCATGGCCTGGCGCAGTTCCGGGTACTCAAGCAACAGCGAAAGCTGCTCTTCGAATTCCGGGTAGTTCCGGAACCACAGGCCGCCGTTGGATTTCCGGCAATGAAAGGGCATGACATCGCCGGCGGCATGAACCAGAACCGGAGTCCCGGCAAGCCATGATTCCAGGATCACGATGCTGAAACTTTCGTTTGTTGAGGGATGACAGAAAGCTACTGCCCCCGCCATGGCGTCATGTTTTTCCTCTTCGGTGACAAACCCCAAATCTAGAATATGGGGAACCAGCCGGGTGGGGGGATCATAAGGGCCGCTGCCGGTCAGGACGAGTTTGATATCCTTTCCGGTTCGCTCCCTGAAAATATCCAGATAGTCCAGAAGGAGTGGAGTTCCCTTCATGGGCTCGCGACGGCCCGAATAGAGCACGTAAGGCGCGGTCAGGTTGTGACGGGCTCGGAACCGCTCAGGATGGGGTGTGAAGTCATCAATGCCCATACCCACGACTTCCGCCCGTCCGGGATCCAGTCCATACAGTTTCATGGCCAGATCACGTTCCGGTTCAGCGTTAAACAGCCAGCCTGACACATTCAGGAACATTTCACGGATTGTTTTCAGGGTGGCAAAGCATTCATTGTGAAGGCAGGGAAGCAGAAGGGTTCGTTCCGGATGGATCTGGCTTGCAAAATAGACGAGGGCAAAGAGGTAAGGCCCCATGATGATCTTGTCATACCGGTGTCCCTCGGCCTTCAAGTAGGCGTAGAGAGCCTGACTGTTCACGTTATTCTGATGCCAGATCAATTCCTCGTCGCGAGTGATTTCAGTGGAACGGCTGATGCGGTTCTGGATGGTGATAAAAGCTCCCAGATCGCGGCCTCCGTCGACCGGGAAGTGTCGGACGGTGATTCCCGCAATCCTCGTGTCGCCCGGTTCAATTTCATTTTCCCAGGTAAAATGATTCCGGGCACACGTGGTCAGGTAGTCTACCTGCCACCCCTTTGCCACCAATCGTTCGGCGAGTTTTCTCAGGAGTGTTTCCGCGCCACCCACAGTGGGGCCCTCGGAAAAACGAGGTGAAACAAAGGCTATGCGGGGAGGGGGGGCCATCAGCCGGGAGGGAGTTTTGACTCCAGTTTGGCGATGCGCTCTTCAAGAGACTTGATCTGGCCGCGGTATTTCCGGTCTACTTCCTCGGTGGCCGACAGCAGGAGTCCGTTGACCTGGTTCTGCTGTGACCAGAGCCGGTAGGTGTAGAACTTCATCAGGCTCCAGATCGTTTTCTTGAATCTAACCAGAAGGGGGGCCAATGCCGCCCTTCGCTCGCGGATCTCAAAGTCGTTGATGTCCACATACACGGCTTCCCGGAGGCTCTCCATGTAGAAATCAAAGAAGTTCTCATCCTTCTTCAGATTCATCAAGTTGAAGCGTTCGGCCCTTGCCAGTTGGGCTCCGACATAAGCCCCGGCGGCCATCTTGGCTGCCACCGTTTCGCGTATGTCAGCGTTGATCCGCTCAACATCCACTCCGGTGGCGCCAATTTCAAAAGGTCCGGTACTCATGTGTGAAGCGGGGGGATTACAGCTTCTGGATGCTGATCATCGGATCGTCCTTTTTGACAGGAGTGCCGTGGGGGATCAGCAATTTCACAACCTTACAGCGATAGGGGGCCTTGATCGGGTTGAAGAGTTTCATGGCTTCAACAATACAGACCGTGGCACCCTCGGCAAGCTCATCGCCTTCCTGGCAGAACTCCGGTTTTCCGGGGCCCGGTGACCGGTAGAAGGTCCCGTTCAGGGGGGCATTGATGCTCGGGCCGGCCGGTGCGGCCGCTGGGGCCGCAGCCTTTGGGGCGGCAGCTGGAGCAGGGGCGGCTGTGCCTGCGGGGGCTGGTGCGGCCGGCGCGGCCACTGGAGCGGCAACAAGGGCACCCGCCGTAACGCCGGACGCATTGATGCTGATGGTACTGCCCGCATGCTGAATGGTCACTTGAGAGAAATTCAGGCCGCTGATTTTGTCAACCAACTGGCTGATGGAGTCGTAATCGGATTGGGCCAGAAAGGGAATGGCTGCCTGGATGGGTGCCTTTGGCGGATTTTTGGCATCCATTTGTTTTTTGAGTTCAACATCGGCAGGGATCGGCGGGCGTTGTTCCGCAGGAAGAGCGCGCCATTTGAAATAATCCATGGCCACTTCCGGGAAGAGGCAGTAGGAGATGATGTCCTCCTCCTTTTTGATCAATTTGGGATCCACGCCCTCCGTGGCATCCGGCAGCATTGGCTGCAAAAGATCCGCCGGGCGTCCGCTGATGGGTTTTTCCGAGCCCAGGATCTTCTTGATAACCGCCTTGTCCATCGGCGCGGGAGAGCGGCCGTAAAGGCCCTTGGCGTAGTCCTTGACCTCCTGCGACACGAGGGAATAGCGATCTCCCGAGATGACGTTCATGACGGCCTGGATGCCGATGATCTGGCTTGTCGGGGTGACGAGCGGGGGGTAGCCCAGATCCTCGCGCACCTTCGGCAATTCCTCAAACACCTGATCAATTTTATCCAGGGCACCCTGTTGGGCGAGCTGGCCGCGGAGATTTGAGATCATGCCGCCCGGGATGTGATGCAGCAGCACTTCCGGATCAATGATATTGTCCGCGACATGGGCGCTCAGCTGCCGGGTCGGGATGAGTTCAAGGAAGTACTTGCACACTTTCCGGAGGGCATCCTGATCGAGGTTGGCGTGGTAGTGGGTTTCGGAGAAGATGGCCAGCATCGTCTCGACCGGCGGCTGGGAGGAAAATCCGGCCATGGGCGAGATGGCGCAATCAATGGCGCCAGCACCGGCCCGGACGGATTCCACATAGGTGGCGGAGGCCATGCCGCTGGTGGCATGCGAATGGACCTGAATCGGAACCTTGGTTTCCCGGACCAGAGCCGATACCAGGCGCTCGGCTGCGATGGGTGACAGGATTCCCGCCATATCCTTGATGCACAGCGAGTCGATCCCCATGGCGATTTGTTCCTGGGCGATGGCAACATATTTTTCCACGGTGTGCACGGGACTGACGGTGTAGCTGATCGTGCCTTGTGCGTGGCCGCCGTATTTCTTGACGCACTTGATCGCCACTTCCAGATTCCGGGTGTCGTTCAAGGCATCGAAGATGCGGAAGATATCCACGCCATTTTCGATGGCCAGCGCGATAAAGCGTTCCACGACATCATCCGGGTAATTCTTGTACCCGAGGATATTCTGACCGCGGAGGAGCATCTGCAGCGGGGTTTTTTTGGCGCGTGACTTGATCTGGCGAAGGCGCTCCCAGGGGTCTTCCCGCAGGAACCGCAGGCAGACATCAAAGGTGGCCCCCCCCCAGACTTCCAGGGAGTAGTAGCCGACATTGTCGACGACATCGATGATTTTCATGATGTCAGCGGTACGCATCCGTGTGGCCCAGAGGGATTGATGGGCGTCCCGGAGCGTCGTGTCGGTAATGCGAAGGGGGATGTGGTTGATGCTGTCGCGAACGATATCCTGTGTTCCAATTGTCTTTTTCTTAGCCATAACCTGTCCTTTCTAAAAAATGTCAGTTAAAACGGCCCATGGCGGCAAACTTGTCAAACCGCCGGCTCGTCAGTTTCCTGGGAGAGACCTTCTTCAGGCTGGTGAGATGCTTAAGAAGCACCTTTTTGGTTGTCTTCATGGTTGTCACAAAGTCACGGTGGGCGCCGCCGACCGGCTCAGGGATGATTTCGTCAATGATCTTTAGCTGAAGCAGCGACTTGGCTGTGATTTTCAAGGCGTTGGCGGCCTCCGCCGCCTTGGTACCGTCGCGCCAGAGGATGGAGGCACAGCCTTCTGGGGAGATCACGGAGTAGACGGCATTCGAGAGCATGAGCACGACATCGCCGACGCCGATTCCGATGGCCCCTCCGCTTCCGCCTTCGCCGGTAACGACGGCGATGACAGGGGTCTTCAAGGCGGCCATTTCGAGAAGGTTTCGGGCGATGGCCTCAGCCTGGCCGCGCTCCTCGGCGTCACGGCCCGGGAAGGCCCCGGGCGTGTCGATAAAAGTCACGACGGGGATGTGAAACTTTTCGGCAAGTTTCATCAGGCGGAGGGCCTTTCGGTAGCCCTCAGGGCAGGCTTGCCCGAAATTACATTTGATCTTTTCGTCCAGATCCTTGCCTTTTTGATGCCCGATGACCATGACGCGGTGATTTTCAATTGTAGCGAATCCCCCGATCATGCCCCGGTCGTCGCCAAAGAGGCGGTCGCCGTGAAGTTCAATAAATTCAGAGCAAAGCCCGCTGATAAAATCCCGGATCAGGGGGCGCTCGGGATGGCGTGCCACCTGAACCGTTTGCCAGGGGGTCAGGTTGGCGTAAATTTCTTTCAGCTTATCAGCCCGTTCCATCTCAAAGCGATTGAGTTCCTTGACCAGCGTACCGGTAGGTTCTGGATTCTTGGCCTTGAATTCCTCTATCCGGCTTTCGATCTCCGCCACGTCTTTTTCAAAATCCAAGCTCATCGTTTCTCCATCCGTTGGGGGGTTGAGTGTTGGCGTGCGGCAGGGTCAGCGGCAGCCGGCATACTTTAAGATCTTGGAAAGCATGTCCTTCATATCCTTGCGGTGGACAATCATATCCACGAACCCGTGATCCACCAGGTATTCCGCAGTCTGGAAATCCTCGGGCAATTTCTGTTTGATGGTTTCCTCGATCACGCGGCGTCCGGCGAATCCGATCAGGCTGCGTGGCTCGGCGATATGAATATCGCCCACCATGGCAAAACTGGCCGAAACTCCGCCCGTGGTCGGGTCCGTCATGATGGAGATATAGGGTAGATTGGCCTCCCGTAACTGGGCCAGTGCGGCGCATGTTTTAGGCATCTGCATCAGCGAAATAATGCCCTCGTGCATGCGGGCTCCGCCGGAAGCGGAGAGGATGATGTAGGGCAGCTTATGCCTGATTGCGTACAAGGCCGTCTGAAGGATTTTTTCCCCCGTTCCGCTGGCCAGACTGCCGCCCATGAACCGGAAGTCCATGATGGCAATGGCCACCTTGATGCCGTTGATTTTTCCTGCTCCGGTGGCCACCGATTCCTTCATGCCTGTTTTTTCGCAGTTTTCGACCGCTTTTTCAGCATAGGGGCCCTTGGAGTCAGAAAACTTAAGAGGGTCATTCCAGCTGACCTTGGCATTCAATTCAACAAAGGTTCCCGCATCCAGAAGCACATCAACCCGCTCTTTCCAAGTCAGGCGTTCATGAAAATGACACCGGTCGCAGACTTTCAGGTTTTTTTCCCACTCGTCCTTGTAAATGTGGGCTTTGCATGAAGGACACTGTATCCAGATATCCTCTTTCTTAGGGGATTCCGGTTTAGCGGCTATCTCTTTCGATTTGTGGAACCAAGCCATAAGCCGTCAGGCCTCCTTGTAAAATGTTGCGTTGCAGATTGATGCGTGATCAGAAGTGGAAATTGAAGCTGGCGCCAAGTCCGACGCCTTCGAATTTCTGAACTTCCAATTTGAGCCCCATGTTCGGGTTGGGGTTGAGCTGAAGACCGCCGATCATGCCGAACATCTGATCCTCGTTTCGGTCACTCATCGACAAGGTTGAGATTGCCGGTCCAAAATAGAATCCAAGCCGATCCCAAATGCCGGGTTTTTCGGGCCGGGAATAAACGCTCATGGTGACGGAGGCGAAGAGTTCTGACAGGTTCTTGCCCGAACCACCCCAATTATCCTTAATGCTGACATTTCGGTAAAACGAATTGACGTCGACGCCGACCCAGTAATTGTCAATGTCGTTCCAGGGTTCCAGAACCATGAAGTCCAATGCACGGAGGGTTCCCCCGAAGAGCCATTCCGCGTTGGAGCCTTGTTTGCCGTTTCCTGAGCCTACATCCGCTTCGCCCGCACCCCCGTAGAGGGTTAACCATTTTGTGACGTCAAATCCCACGGTTGCGAGGAGATGGTTGATCTTCGTGTCGGTGGCCCCACCGAAATCAGACTTCAAGGTCCGGTTTTGCTGCTGGACGCCTATGCCCAGGCTGACCTTGCGTGGCCCGCCGCTATGGATTGCATCGGCAAACCGGGTTGAGTCGCCGTTAAACAAGGCGCCTTGATAAGCCGATGAATCCGCTCCGGAAGCCATGACCGACGTGCTCATCGCGACACAGGACAGAACCGACAAGAGGTTTACATAGGTTTTCATATGCGGGGGATACTAGCCGTTCAAAGAGGAACCTTTCAAGGTCAAATTTTAGCCCGTCGCAGGCGCAGGGCATTGGCGATGACCGAGACCGAGCTGAAACTCATGGCCGCTGCGGCCAGCGTGGGGCTCAGGAGAAGTCCAAAGGCCGGGTAAAGCGCTCCCGCAGCAAGGGGAATTCCAGCCATATTGTAGGAAAATGCCCAGAACAGGTTCTGGCGAATGTTCCGCATGACAGCCCGGCTGAGCAGGATCGCCCCTTCAATTCCCCGGAGATCCCCTTTAACCAGCACCACGCCGGCGCTCTCCATTGCCACATCAGTGCCTGTCCCCATCGCAATTCCCACATCGGCGGCGGACAGGGCAGGGGCGTCATTGATCCCGTCCCCCGCCATCACCACTCGGCGTCCTTCGGCTTTCAAGGAGTGGATGATCTCCCACTTCCCGGCTGGCGTCACGCCGGCGTGAACCTCATCGATCCCCAGTGGCCCGGCGATGGCCTCAGCGGCAGCGGAATGATCCCCGGTCAACATTACAATCCTCAATCCCATGTGATGCAAGGCCTTGATCGCCGCCGGGGTAGTGTCCCGGACTCGATCCGCCAGGGCAATGGTTCCAAGGATTGTCCCGTCCACCGAAACAGAAACCAGGGTTTCCCCGTTCTGGAAGGCGGGGTGAGGCCCGGTAGCTTTCTGAATACGAACGGCTCTGCCTGCCACGAGTCCGGCAACCCCTTCGCCGGCCATGGATTCAAATCCGGCCGCAGGTTCCGGCGTGATGCCCTGTTCACCCGCGTAGTGCACGATGGCCTTTCCTATAGGGTGTTCGCTATGAATTTCCACGGAAGCCGCCCACCTGAGGAGTTCTGTTTCCTTTATGGGGCCCTGCACCGCGACGACCCGGGGCCGCCCTTCAGTCAAAGTTCCGGTCTTATCCACCACCACGGTGTCGACGCTTCCCAGCTGTTCGAGTACCTCGGCATTCCGGAAGAGGATGCCGGCCCGTGCCCCGCGTCCCATGCCAACCATGACCGCCATCGGGGTTGCCAGGCCGAGGGCACAGGGGCAGGCCACAATCAGGACGGAGACGGCACTGACGAGGGCATGGGCCAGTCTCGGTTCCGGCCCCAGCCCCATCCAGGCAATGACTGCCGTTAAAGCGGCTACGACCACCACAGGAACAAATACGGCGGCTGCCCGGTCTGCCGCGTGCTGAACCGGCGCCCGGCTGCGCTGGGCCTCGGCCACCATGTGAAGGATGCGTGCGAAAAGGGTGTCTGCCCCCACTTTGTCAGCCCTCATCACAAAGGAGCCCGAAAGCGTGATGGCGCCCGCCGCAACAGGGATTCCTGGAACCCCCTCTATCGGGAGGGATTCTCCGGTCAGGAGCGAGTTGTCGAGCGAGCTTTGGCCTTCCAGAATGATTCCGTCTACCGGCACCTTGCCGCCCGGCTTGACCCGGATCCGGTCGCCCACCAGAACTTCGTTTAATGAAACCTCGGTTTCCTCGCCGTTTCGGATGACAAAGGCGGTGGTGGGCGCCAGCTTCAATAGTTCCCGGATAGCGGCACCGGTTTTGGTCCGCGCGCGCAGTTCCATGACCTGTCCCAGCAAGACCAGTATGATGATCGTGGAGGCGGCCTCAAAATAAACCGGAACTTCCCCCATATGCCGGAATGAGTCCGGAAAAATACCCGGCGCCAGAATCGCCAGAACACTGGCCCCATACGCCGTTCCAGTGCCCAGCCCGATGAGGGTGAACATGTTCAGGTTACGCGAGGCTAACGACTGCCACGCCCGCTGAAAGAAAGGCAGGCCGCACCCCAGAACGACCGGGGTCGCCAGGATCAGTTCGAGCCAACGGGATACCCGGGGCGAAATGAGATGATGGAGGCCGGGGAAGACCATGGGGCCCATGGCGAGCAGGAAAAGGGGGATCCCGAAGACCAGTCCGATTTTGAAGCGCCGGGTCATGTCATCCAGCTCGGAGGTGTCTTCCCCAGTTCCCATTCCGCTGCTTTCAAGCGCCATGCCGCATTTCGGGCAAGTGCCCGGCTTCTCGCTTTCAACCCCCTCGCACATGGGGCAGAAATAGGGGAGAGTGGACGCGTGTGCCGCCGGAACGGGGGCAAGGCCGAGGAATTTCCGGCGACAGAACTCACAGCAGAAGAAGAAGGTCTCGCCATTCCTGACGGCCGATAGCGCCGTCTTCTCATCCACCGTCATGCCGCATAGGGGGTCTATTACCATCCCTCACTATTTCCCCAGTTCCGGGGACAAGCAAGGATTTTCTGATTTCAACCTTTTCTCATTTTCCGGTGCTCGCGTGGAGAATGTCCGATGGTTTTGCGGAAGAGGCGGGAGAAATAGTAGGGGTCGTCGTACCCGGCCTTTACGGCGATTTCGCGGATCGTGAGCGGGGTGGTGTCCATGAGCCTGCAGGCGAGCCGCATCCTTTGCTGGATCAGGAATTGCAGGGGAGCGACTCCGGTCTGGCGCTGGAACAGGAGGGAGAAATGAGCCGCGGATAACCCCGCATGACGGGCCAGGGCGTTCCGGGTCAGGGGTTCGACGCAGTGCTCCATGATATAGGTGACAGTGGGTTGGAGGTCATGTGAGGCGGGTGCCCGGAGGGTGGGGGAATAGGCCTGATTATGGAAGAATATCAGTCCCAGTAGGTGGTGGCAGAGTTGGGCCAGATAGAGGATATTCGACTGGCTGTACGCATCCGCGATGGCGGAGGTGGCGGAACAGAAGATGGATTCCAGTCCAGCGATGCACGCCGGAGCCAGCGGCAGCCTGAATTCACCATCAGGCAGAAGCCGCAGGTATAAGTCCGCGTCACTGCCCTTGAAATGAATCCAGTGGATCGACCACGGCTCCTGTTCGTCGGCCTCGTAACGGTGCGGTACTCCCTTGGGAATCAATAGTGCCTGACCGGCCTCCAGCAGGCTGTTGTGCCCCTGAACCTCGAACCGGCCTTTTCCTGCCACACAAACTATCAGGATGTTCTCATCGGCGCCCTCCGCCCGCTTCCGGTAATGGTGCCGGGCCTTTGGATACCAGCCTATATCACTGATGTAAAGCGGCTGCATGAGCGGGTGCAGGCAATCCCGTTCCAGGATGGGGCGCGGAATCATGTGCAGGATCTGCCCCCGGAATCCTTCGCTTTTCTTGAGTGTATTCATGGATAACGCGCTGACTTTCTCATGCCCAAGTTGGCCTGTCAACTTGGGCATTATAACGGGTTACCCTCCCGCTCAGGGCAGGTCAGGCGCGGCACCGTAGCCGCCGCTGCTAAGCGGTGGCCGGATCATGTCTGGATTATTATGGGAACATTAAGGCTTTGTCCCATTGACCGTTGTTTTTTCAAGTCGTGTATGGTAGTAACGAATGGATGAGGGTTACTCCTTTCCAGCAGCGTGTCTATGATCTGGTGGCTCGTATTCCCCGGGGCCGGGTGGCGACCTATAGAGATATTGCCGACCGGCTTGGGTGTGGCTCGGCCCGCGCGGTCGGCCAGGCGTTAAAGAGGAATCCCTTCGCGCCCAGGGTGCCCTGTCATCGTGTCGTCAGCTCGGACCTGACCCTGGGGGGCTTTCAGGGTAAAATTTCAGGCGCAGCCATCCGCCGCAAGTTGCGCTTGCTGGAAGGCGAGGGGATCCGTTTTACAAAGGGGAGGCTCGATGAATCCTGTCGGTACTAACATCTGGCACCCCTATACCCGCTTCTCCGCCTTCTCGGACAAAGCGTTGCCGGTGATCACTCATGGCGAAGGCGCTTTCCTTTATGACGACCAGGGTCGGAAATACCTGGATGCCATCTCCTCATGGTGGGCCTGCAACCTGGGGCATGGCCATCCCCGCATTGTTGAGGCGATCATCCGGCAGACCCGGGAGCTGCAGCACAGTATTCTTGGAAACCTGTCCCATCCCCGCGCCATGGAACTGGCGTCAATGATAAACGGGTTATTTCCCGACGATCGGCGCGTGATGTTCGCCAGCGATGGATCCTGTGCTGTGGAGGCGGCGCTGAAGATCGCGCTCCAGTACTGGTATAACATCGGGAAACCGGACAAGACGAAATTTGTGGCGCTCGATTTCGCCTATCACGGCGATACGCTTGGCGCGGTTTCGGTGGGCTATCTCGAGCCGTTTCACAAACCCTTCAAAAGCGCGCTTTTTCAGGTTTTCCAAGCTCCCTCACCCTGTTGCGGGACCTGCGCTTTCCACGAAACGGAACAGGTCTGCCTGAGCGAATGTTTTGACACGATGCGGATGCTGCTCAAGCAGCACGCCCATGAGCTGGCGGCCGTTATCCTGGAGCCCATGTGCCAGGGATCAGGCGGGATGAGGATTCAAAATCCAGAATACCTGAGGCGTCTTTCGCAGCTTTGCCGGGATGAGGGGGTGTTGTTGATTGCCGATGAGATTGCCGTGGGAATGGGGCGCACGGGAAAGATGTTCGCCTGCGACCATGCGGGGATAGCGGCCGATATTGTCTGCCTCTGGAAAAGTCTTTCGGCCGGGTATCTGCCGATCAGCGCGGCAGTGGCGCGGAGTGCCATTTACGAAACATTCAGCGACAAGCCCGAGGATCATACTTTTTATCATGGTCATACTTTTGCCGGGAACCCGATCGCCGCCGCCGCGGCGGTTGAGACATTGCGCGTCTATCAGGAGGAGGGAATCGTCGCCCAGTCTGCCGCCATGGGTAGGGTTCTGGCAGAGGAACTTCAGGGTCTTTCCGCTCTTCCCGGCGTTCGCAATGTCCGCTCGCTGGGTATGATCGGCGTGGTGGAGCTGGACGATGACAAAGAAGGGCAGGGCACCCGGCGCGCCATCCTGGTTCGCGACCGCTTGCGTGAAAACGGGATTCTCCTGCGTCCGCTGGGCCCGGTCATCTATGTCATGCCACCCCTCATCACTCCAGAACCGGTTCTTCGTTATCTCGTGCAGGCGATGGGAAAAGTGATTTCAGGAACGCCTCTAGCTTGACAGTCAGGAGGGCGTTTGATAACTCCGCGCGCCATGAAAAACGAGAACCTCACCCTTTTTGCGCCTGCCAAGATCAATTTAACGCTGGAGGTTTTTGGAAAGCGGGCGGACGGATATCACGACCTCCGGAGCCTCGTTGTTCCGGTATCCCTGTATGACGTTTTGACCCTGACGCCTCTGGACGCGGATATTGAGGTGTCCTGTGAAGTGGTCGGATTGCCGGGTGAGAATCTTCCGATGCTGCCTGCTCCCCGGGATAATCTGGCGGTGCGTGCGGCCCACTTGCTCCGCGAGGTTACAGGGTGTTGCGGGGGTGCCCGAATCCATATTCGCAAGGAAATTCCGATTGGCGGGGGAATGGGCGGGGGAAGCGCGGATGCGGCGGCGGCGCTGACGGGGTTGAACCGTCTGTGGGGGACGGGATTGTCGATCGAGGCTCTGATGGAACTGGGCGCTCGTTTGGGGAGTGATATCCCGGCGATGGTGTATGGAAAGGCCGTCTGTATGGAGGGGCGGGGGGAGAAAATCACCCCTGTGCCCACTTGCTGGACGGCGGGAACGGAGTGGTGGATTGTCGTCGTCAACCCCGGATTCAACGTCCCCACGGGAGATATTTACAGGCGATTTAGATCGGGGTTGACTTCGAATGAAGAAACCTTTATCAATGCACGCTTTGCGCTTGAAAGGGGCGACCGGAAACTGGCTTGTGCCAGCTTGGTGAATTCCCTTGAGGCGCCGGTTTACGATAAATATCCGCTCCTGGCGAGTGTGGCCGGAAGGCTGAAATCGGCGGGTGCGGACGGTGTTTTGTTGTCGGGCAGCGGAGCCTCGGTGTTTGCAGTGGCCGAGAATCACGGACAGGCCCTGGTGATCGAGGCGCGAATGAAGCGCGAAAACGGTTCGTGGTTGTGGTCACGAGTCGCGCAAATATTGCCCGATGGTGTAATGGTAGCACACGGCCCTTTGGAGGCTAGAGTCTAGGTTCGAGTCCTAGTCGGGCAACCATCTGGCAGATGATGAATACGAGTAACATGAAGATTTTTACAGGAACAGCTCACCCGAAGTTGGCGCAGAGTATTGCCGACAGCCTGGGTCTTCCCCTGGGTAAGGCGGATGTCAAGCGTTTCCCGGATGGGGAGACCTGGGTGAAGATCCTGGAAAATGTCCGGGGCAAGGATGTGTTCGTCGTGCAGCCGACGTGCCACCCTCCGAACGAGAACATCATGGAGCTGCTGATCATGATTGATGCGCTGCGGCGCGCCTCGGCGGCTCGCATCACGGCGGTATTGCCCTTCTACGGGTATGCGCGGCAGGATCGCAAGGATCAACCCCGTGTTCCCATTACAGCCAAACTGGTGGCCAATCTCCTGGTGGCATCCGGAACGAACCGGTTGCTGACCATGGATCTGCATGCCCAGCAGTTGCAGGGATTCTTTGACATTCCGGTAGATCATCTCTATGCCGCCCCGGTGCTGGGCAAGTATTTGATTGATAAGAAACTCACGAATCTGGTTGTGGTCTCGCCGGACACGGGTGGATTAAAAATGGCGCACGCCTACTCGGAGATGCTGAAGGCGGGCCTGGCGATTGTGGCCAAGCAGCGCAAAGGCCCGAGCGAGGTGGAAGCCATGACCATGGTGGGTGATGTCAAGGGGTGCAACTGCGTTCTGGTCGATGATCTGGCCACTACTGCCGGGACGTTGACCTCGGCGGCGCGCATTCTCAAGGAGAATGGGGCTGAAAATATTTTTGCGGCGGTGTCGCATGCCGTGTTGACGGATGTGGGCATCGAGCGGCTGAAGGCCTCCCCCATCAGGGAGCTGGTGACGACCGATACGGTTCCCCTGACGGTGAAGACCAACGGGTATCCGGTGACGGTGCTTCCGGTGGCCGGATTGCTGGGGGAAGCCATTATCCGCATTCATGACAACCAGTCGGTCTCATCATTGTTTAAACTTTAGGTTAAGGCGAAAGGGAAAAGGTAAGTATGGCGAAGGAAATCAAACTGACTGCGAGCACGCGCGAAACATCCGGAACATCCGCCGCGAAGGCAT
>CAJBSZ010000140.1 GCA_903958395.1 uncultured bacterium
ACCCCTGGACTGGAGCGCACCACGCACTTCGAATTCGGCTGGATGGCTCAAATCTATCTTCGCAATGTGATTCTGCTCACCCTGGTTGCCGGGGGCCTCCACCTGTGGCTGTACACCATCAGGGGACAAGGAGCCGCCTATAAATACACAAACAAGTGGCTCGCAACACAGGATTCAAAATTTCTGTTCAACAATCAGACTTATGACAACATTTTCTGGAGCATGACCAGCGGGTGCATCATCTGGACAGGGTTTGAGGCTCTCTCGCTATGGGCTTATTCCAACAAGTTTATCCCTTACATAGACTGGCGCGCCCATCCGATCTATTGCGTCCTGCTCATGGCTGCGATTCCCTTCATGCGCTTGATCCACTTCTACTGGATCCATCGCATGAGTCATTGGTTGCCGCTCTACAAAATCTCGCATTATCTGCATCACAAGAACATCAATGTGGGGCCCTGGTCGGGACTATCCATGCATCCGATCGAGCACATCATCTATTTTTCAGGTTTCCTGCTGCATTGGATCATTCCCTCACATCCGCTTCACGTCATATTCCACCTGATGCATGCTGGAGTCAGCCCGGCGCTGGGACATACTGGATTTCACAAACTGACCACCCGGAATCAGGAAGGCATCTTGGCGGACAATTATTTTCACTACCTGCACCACCGCTACTTCACGGTCAATTTCGGCGTCGAATCGGTGCCGCTCGACAAATGGTTCGGCAGTTATCACGATGGTTCGCCTGAGGGGGAGGCCGCGATGATGGCTCGTAGAATCAAGGCCCGGAAAAAATAACCTATTTTTCAGGAACGGGAACCTGTTTTGGGGTTCATGACATCAAAGGAGTTAATGATGAACGATCTTCTATTCTCGCCGTGGACACTTGGAAAGATGAAGCTCAAGAACCGGATCGTCATGGCTCCCATGACACGCAGCCGGAGTCCGGGCAACGTGCCCGGCGACATCGTGGGTACGTATTATGCGCAGCGAGCGGAAGCCGGTTTGATCGTCACCGAGGGGACTTCCCCGTCGCCGAACGGGCTGGGCTATGCGCGAATTCCCGGGTTGTATGAGCCCCGGCAGGTGCAGGGCTGGAGCAAGGTGACCGATGCGGTCCACACGGCCGGTGCGCGAATCTTTGTACAGCTTATGCACACGGGCAGGGTTTCGCACTCGCTCAACATGCCTGCGGGCAGCCGCATCCTCGCACCCTCGGCGATCCCGCTTTCCGGAAAGATGTGGACTGATGTGCAGGGCGAGCAGCCCTATGCGACGCCTGAGGAGATGACCGAGACTGATATCCGCGAAACGATTGCTGAATTCGTTCGCTCGGCGGAACTCGCTATCGAAGCCGGCTTTGACGGAGTGGAACTGCATGGCGCCAACGGCTACCTGATCAATCAGTTTCTTAACACGGCCTCCAACCAGCGTCAGGACGGCTGGGGCGGCAGCATGGAGAATCGAATGCGCTTTGCGGTCGAGATTGCGCGGCGAGCGGCAGCCAAGATCGGCGGGGAACGACTCGGCATGCGGCTTTCGCCGTACGGTGTGTTTAACGATATGGGCATTGAGCCCACCATGGAGGACACGTTCGAGCGTCTCGTCTCCGAGCTCGATCGAATCGGTTTGGCCTACGTTCATGTGGTGGATCATAGTTCAATGGGTGCGCCAGTAGTGCCGGACAGCATCAAGCAGAAGATCCGTGCTGCATTTCACGGCACGCTGATCCTATCCGGTGGGTACGACCGGATCCGGGCTGATGCAGACTTGGCGGCGAAGAAAGGGGATCTGGTGGCCTTTGGTCGGCCGTTTATCTCGAACCCGAGGCTTGTAACGAAGCTACGTAGCGGAGCAGCCCTGCTGCCGCCTGACCAGGCCTCGTTCTATACTCCCGGCGAGAAGGGCTACATCGACTACCCGGTGTGAGGGGACATATTGTCTGTCCCTGGCGAACTATTTTTCTCCTCTGGAGCCGGCGGTCTCCGCCGGTATCGGACTAAGAGGGGGCATATTGTCTGTCTCTGGCGAACCTCTCTCCGCGGTAAATTCCCGGACAAGCGCATATCCGACGGCCAGCAGGACCGGCCCCAGGAAGAGCCCGATAAACCCGAACGCGAACATGCCGCCGATGGCCCCCAGCAGGACGACAATGAACGGGAGATTCGAGCCCCGGCTGATCAGGTAGGGACGGATAATGTTATCGATGCCGCTGATGACCAATACGCCCCAGATTGCCATGAAAATACCCCAACCGGAGTGTCCTTCATGGAACAACCATAACGTAGCGGGTACCCAGACAAAGGGCGGCCCCGCCGGAACCAAGGCCAGCATGAAGGTCAGCAATCCGAGCAGGAAAGGCGAGGGGACCCCCGCCACCCAGAAGCCGATGGCCGCGACGATGGCCTGGACCAGTGCCGTCCCGATGATTCCATAGACCACGCTGCGTACGGTATTGCCCGCAACCGTCAGCAAGTGCTGCGAGCGGTTGCCCATGATGCGCTGCGCCCCCGCCGAAAGACGCTCCGTGATCTGCTCCCCGTCCCGGTACAACACGAAGACGATCACCACGCTCAGGACCAGCTGCATGATGCCTTTTCCGAAATCAACGCTATTGGCCAGCAGCCATTTTCCTGCCCCCAGGCCCATGGATTTCAGGGAGTTGGATATCCAGCCCGTATCCTGGATAAACCCCGGCCAGGCGGATTCGATGGCCGTTCCGATCCAAGGCAGCCCCGTCAGCCACTTGGGCGCCACAAGCGGCAAACCCCCTTGCAGGAACCTGAACAGATCCTCGATTCGCGATACGTTTTCAGCCAGCGTGACGCCGACCGCCACGAAGGGAAGAACCATGATCAGGGTGATCAGTAGGACCATGATCGCCGCGGCCACGGAGCGCCGTCCCCTCAGCCGTCTCTCCAGCCGCAGCAGCAGGGGCCAGGTTGAGTATGCAAGCACCAAGGCCCACAGGATGGCTGAGACGAACGGACGCAACACGGCCAGGCATCCCAGAGCGAGCAACGCGACAGCCACAATCGCCAGTACCGCCTCGAGCCGGCTCAAGCCGCCAAGAGACTTATCCCGGACGGTGTCGTTTTCATTTTCCCGGGTATTCGTTTCCATAGGCCCCCTACATAGCAGAAGTGGAGACTCAGTCCAAGAACAAGCGGTACCGGCTGTGCTGTCAGGAGGCGATATATTGCCTGTCCCTGGCGAACTATTTTTCTCCTCTGGAGCCGGCGGTCTCCGCCGGTATCGGACTAAGAGGGGACATATTGTCTGTCCCTGGCGAACTAGTCCCTGGCGAACTACACCACCGCCACCGGCTCCGGTATGGCCACTGGTACAGGCGCCGCCACAACCACTGGCGGCGTCACCGGTACCGGCTCAGGCGCCGCGACGGGAACCGGGTCGGGCAGGAGAACCGCCGTCTCCACCACGACCGGTTCCATCACCACCACTGGTTCGACGGGTGCCACCACGGGAATGGCCGACTCAGGCGCTGCCTCGACTGGTGACAGAGAAGGCGACTCCACCACGACTGGATCGACTACCACTACTGGCTCTGGTGTCGGCGCCGGGATCTCCTCCACGACCGGTGGCGACGTCTCTGCGGTCGGC
>CAJBSZ010000141.1 GCA_903958395.1 uncultured bacterium
ATTCCTCCTCAACAACACAACCCTTCGATCAGGCTCAGGGCAGGCAATCCGCCAGCCCAGAAGCCGTAATTCTACGAGCTATCACTCTTAAAGAGTTGGGTGTCCAGAATCTGATTGCAACATCAACGGTGTTGGTGAAGTCAGCGGTGGTGAAGTCGGCGGGTGGATTCGATGCGCAGTTTCGTGGCCCGGAGGATTACGACCTTTGGTTGCGTGTGGCGGCGCTTGTGGTCCCGAGCGTTTTGCCCTCCAGGCCGAATGACTATGGTCCGGGATTCATGGTTCATAGTGCGATTGAGGTCACGCGCTATAGGCATGTATCCGGCAGTCTGAGCATGGACGACCGAAAATTCCTGCCGCAGGTACTGGGGGTGTTGGACAAGGCCCACATGCCGGGTGGCTCCTTGGTTGCGTTTAGCTGTTTACGGACTAAGTCGATGGCGATCCAGTACTGGCATGCCTCATGGATGGCATTTCAGAGAGGGGCGCGGGTTGTAGCGATACGCCATTTGGTTCACGCCTTTTGCCTTGATCCCAATGTGGGCGGTGGCAGGAGTCGCGCGTTGCTTTGGCGATATCTGGTAGGGCGAGTCGAATAGCGGTATGCATCAGGATAGACTATGAATACACTCAGAAAACTTGCGGGTCGCATTGTGCGGGCGGGGATCCCGGTCACTGTCGTGACCCGGCCCCTGTTTTCGTCTTTCTACGTTCTTCATGTATTCCTTCGTGAATCGGGGATTTGGGCGCTTCGCTTCTTCTATTGCGAACCCTTGTTTAAAAGCCAGTGCCGCAAGGTCGGCAAGGGGTTGTGGATGGAAAAACTGCCCTATCTCATCAACTCCGGCATTATTGAAATTGGGGACAATGTCCAGTTGTCCGGGAAACCCTCGTTTGCCTTCAGCTCGAAACTGTATCCAGACCCGGCGATCACGATCGGGAATCGGACTTTCATTGGACATCAAACAAGCTTTGCCATTGGGAAAAGCATTGTTATAGGGGATGATTGCTTCATTGCTGGTGGGGTTCGGATTTCAGATAATGACGGTCATCCGGTGAACGCAGAAGACCGGAAGAATCATCTGCCGCCGCGGCGGGAGGATGTGCGGGAGGTTCGAATTGGAAACAGCGTGTGGATTGGCGGGCATGCCACCATCCTGAAAGGGGTCACGATTGGTGACCGGTCGGTAGTAGGCGCCTCTGCCGTGGTCACGAAAGATGTTCCACCGGACACGGTGGTGGTCGGAAATCCAGCCCGGATAGTCAAGACGTTAGAGATTTTCCCACAGAAACAATCTGGCCAAAAGAAGCCAGTTAGTTGAGTGTCCGGGTCGCTAAGCACCCTGGAGGGCGAGGCTTGCCGAGCCGGAGCAAGAAGAGATAAAGTGCTCGCTCGTGACCGAAACTCTTATGAACATGATTAGATTATTAGGGAACGCTTACGGTGATCTTCGTGGATATGGGCGCAGCCGCATTCGTGAAGAGGTAAGGCGAAATGTTTGCCGGTCAGTGGATGAAATTGCCGCGATGCAATCGGTGCTGTTTCAGCGGCGTGTCCGGGATGCCATTGCCAGGTTTCCTGCCTATGCCGAAAAGGTGCGGTCACATTGCGGGACTCTGCCAGCGACTGCCGATGCGGTAGCCCCCGCCAGCCTTCCCATCTGGACCCGGCAGGATCAACGTGAGCTGTTTGCCAATCTGAATGAACCACCTATTCCTGGCGCCTTTGTGCATTCAACCGGCGGGTCCACGGGCGAGCCTACACGGTTCTATGTGACGCGTGAGAGTTACGAGTGGCGAACGGCTGTTTCCGACCGGGGCTATTCGTGGGCTGGGGCCGAGGAGGGGCGAAAAAGTTACTATGTGTGGGGAACGCCCATAAAACCACTGTCACTGTCAAAAAAGCTCAGGACAGAAATTCAACACGCGATCCAGCGCCGGAAGTATTTTGACAGTTTTATTTTCAATGATGAGAGAAAGGCCGCCTGTTGTCGGGAGATTAACCGATACCGCCCACCTGCGTTGGTCGGCTACGCCGGGAACCTGGTGGCTCTGGCGTTATTTGCCCGTGCCAATCCTGGGCAATTGAGATGGAAAGATCGGACGCTGGTGACGGGTGCCGAAGGACTTCAGCCAGGTCAGCGAGAATTGCTTCAGGAGACCTTGGCCGATGAGGTGTTCATGTCCTATGGAAGCCGGGAATTTATGCTCATTGGCATGGAGTGCTCTCAGCACAAGGGGTATCACATTTCAGCCGATAATCTTTACGTCGAGGTTGTAGATGAACAGGGGCGGCCTGCGGAACCGGGGCAGACGGGGCGTATTCTGGTGACCGATTTGCACAACGATGCGAATCCATTTATCCGCTATGAGATTGGCGACATGGGTGCAATGGCTCCGGAGCCCTGTTCCTGTGGGTTGCCGTTCCCGTTGTTGGCACGTGTTGAAGGCCGGATCCAGGAGTATCTCTTAACGGCCGATGGGTCGCGGCTGACCGCGTTGTTTATTCCGCATCTGATGAAGGAGTTTGTGTGGGTGAGGGGATATCAACTGGTGCAAAAGGATCGAACGTGTGTGTGCGTTAATGTTGTCGCTGAACAAGACCCAAGCGCCAGAATGACAGAGCCTATGGTGCAGGCGCTGAAGGCGAAGCTGGGTGAAAATGTAAGTGTAACGATTCAGAGGGTGGGGGGATTACAAAAAGGGGCCTCTGGGAAAGTGTCCATAGTGATTCAAGCATGAAATTGAACGGAAGAGTGTGTCAGGTTGTCTCCAGTCTGCGAACGGGTGGGATGGAGCGGATGGTATGTGATCTCATGTCGGGATTATCTGATCGCGGGGTTGAGACTGTCCTTTTTTGCACTGATGGCAAGGGCGAGCTATATGAGTCAGCACCTGCGTTGGCGAAGGACTGTGGTTATCGCAAACCCAGATTTCTTGTTATTGATTGGGGTCTTGTTTTTAGAATGGCACGATTTGTCAGGGATCAGAGGGTATTACTCCTCCATGCGCATAATCATGCGCCAACGCTTTATTGTGGCCTAGTGTCGATCCTGACAGGTGTTCCCATGGTGGTAACGCGTCATGGGCAGGGGCATTCAAGCACTCGTCGGGTATTGTTAACGCGGCTGTTGGGGATGAGGGCGAAAGCGGTGGTATTGGTGTCGGAGAATGCCAAACAAGTCGCCATAAAAAATAGTTCTGCTTCAATCGAAAACTCCATGGTGCTGCATAATGGGATCGACACGAAGAGATTTCAGTCCGCGAAGACAGAAGACAGAGAAACCTGCAGGGTGAAGTTAGGCATTCCACGCGATGCCATCGTCATCGGCAGTGTCGGTC
>CAJBSZ010000142.1 GCA_903958395.1 uncultured bacterium
GGAACATCGGAACCCCATTCCTCTCGCGACATGCTGATGTGGGTAGCAATGCTTTTCGGACGAGTTCAGATATCAGATGTCCGGTTAATGACCGAGAACTCGGGATAAATTGGAATAAACCACTCAGTCATTTCCCATCCTGTCTAAGGACGTCTTCCCAGAGGCATTGGATGGTTTTGTCTTCGAAGCCACCTGCAGCGAGCAGGATGACAGGACGCGGATCGGTGAGGTAGGGCTCGTAATAACGCCGCGCCTTGATCTGGGCCAGGGCTTCCGCCGCAGCGCCAAGTTTGAACTCGACCACATAGATGGCTTTTGGGGTCTTGATCACGGCGTCTGTCCGGCCTTTGTCGGTATGGGATTCGGCGATGATTTCTCCACCTGCGGCCTGGAGAGCGGCAAAAAAGACCGAGTGATAGTAGGCTTCGCGGTTGACCTGGATGTCATAGGGGATGGTGGCGAAAAGGGCGGTCAGCGCTTGCTCGAATTGCGGACGGTTGCCGGTACGGAGCGCGTCCAACATCAAGGCGGCGGAAGTCTGCCCGGCGGATCGGTTAGTACCGCAGAAATGCCCCAGCATCATGGAGAACCAAGCCTCGCGCACCTCGGCGTTGGGGAAGCCAAGGGTATAGACCTGGCCACTGACGGCCTTGACGGTAAGATAACCGGATTGCCAGAGCAGAGGCTCTGCCGCAGGCTGGGTGATATCGAAGAGCAATGACAAATCCGTGGCTTTGACTCCCTCCAAGTCGCCGTCCGGGCGGTGAAGGGTGGCGGCAAGATCGACCAGCATGCCCGGCGTGCCGCTGGCCCACCAGTAACTGCCAAATTCGCTGTCAGCCATGCAGTTGAGGATCGCCCACGGGTTGTAGACTTTCTCGCCCCTGCCCCACCAGTACCCGTTGTAGCGATTGCGCAGGGTCAACCACGCCTGTTCCTGCGTCATGGCGTTGGCTTGCGCCAAACGGGAGATGAAGGGGGCGAAGTCGCGGTGTAATTCTGCCTCGGTATAGCCGCAGACTTCCGCCGCTGTCGGATGCAGCGTCACGTCCTTCATCTGATTCAACTCGGAGAAGATGCTGGTGCGAACCATGCGGCCGATGCCGGTGATGAAGAGTTTTTCGAGTTGCGCATCGCAGCCTTTGAGCGAACCGTAGAAGGACGACAACACATCGCGCATTTTTTTGGCCATGGGTAGATCGGTGATATGGTCATGCACCGGCTTCTCGTATTCATCTACGATAACCACCACGCGACGGCCGGTTTGGGCGTGGATTCCCGTAAGCAGTGCGGCGAAATCGTCCGGCAGCAGTCGCCCTGACAAAACGATGCCGTAGGGTCTGGCGTGGTTGGCCAGCATTGTCAGGAGCGATTCCCGTAGCGCGTCCACGGAGATGCTCTCGGCAGTTGCCAGGCTGAGATGCACGACCGGATTGTTTTTGCTCCAGTCCCAGAGGGGTTCGATGCCGAGGCCCGCATAGATCTCGCGACGGCCTTCATAAAGGTATTTGATGGTGGAGCAGAGCAGGGACTTGCCGAACCGGCGCGGGCGGGCGAGGAAGAGATATTTTCCGGCATTAAGCAGGTCAAGTAGCCGCAAGGTCTTGTCCACATAAAGATAGTTCATGCCCTCTTCGCGGAGTACCGCGAAGTCGCTGATCCCAAGCGGGAGTCTGGGTAATGGTTGAACCATGTCCGGAACCATAACGAAAGAGGGAGGCGATTGCAATTTGTAACCTTGCGCCAGTTCTAACAGGACAGGGGCGCATGACACTTAATCGCAGATGTGCCCGTGTCTGTTCCCGGCCGCTATTAAGGCGTGAAACCTGTTTTCAGGATTTTGTCATGCCAGCGAGATAAAGCGGGACGGAAAACTGGAGACAGATAAATGGACTTTTAGCAAAACACATTGCTTAACGCGTTATCTCTCGGTCTGTCCCTTCGGTGCTAGGAAGTTTTCAGAAGATCGCTAAGATCGCGAAGGCGGGAGCGGC
Source organism: uncultured bacterium (assembly GCA_903958395.1). GTDB lineage: Bacteria > Verrucomicrobiota > Kiritimatiellia > CAIKKV01 > CAITUY01 > JAABPW01. The sequence continues at coordinate 1,995 of CAJBSZ010000142.1, forward strand.
GAATACGCCGATCCCGCACCCACGTTCGGGATGGTTGAATGTTGCAGAAGGATAATGGTTGGGATATTCTTTCACCAGCTGAAGGAGACAATCATGCATGTGGCGATACCGCTAGACAAAATGGATGTGACCGAGAAACTTCGCGTGCTGGAGGAAGTTTGGGACAGCCTTTGTCATTCACAGGAGGATGTGCCTTCCCCGGCATGGCATGGCGAAGTGTTGCGAGAGCGTGATCAACGGATCCGTGAGGGGAAGTCCAAGTTCATTGATTTGGCTGAAGCCAAGCGCGGAAGCAAAAAGGATTTCCAGAGAATCCTTTCCTCCGTCCCGGATGGTGAAGCTGATGAACGTGACCGGATCTGAGAAAGACCGCCAGCCAACTCTTTGACCGAGACGGCTCGCACGCTCGCCGCGGGTCAAGAGTTGAGCCGCCGGGGTGGGCCGTCGGGGTCCGCGGAGGGAATAGAGATTCTGATTCAATGACGCACATGAACGACAAAATCGGCGATTTCCATTCCCAGTGCCGCATTCAGGGCGGATTGGTTTCCATTACCTTCCGGGCGCTTGCGCCTCATGAGGTGGTGGCTCTTGTGGTCCGTTCGGGATTGAAGGGGGTGGAGTGGGGCGGGGATGTCCATGTGCCCCATGGTGACGAAGTGCGTGCAAAGGAAGTGGCCGCTTTGACCCGGGAGGCAGGCTTGAGTTGCTGCGCCTATGGCAGTTATTACCGCCTGGCGGCCAGCGAGGGAGAAGGGCTTGCCTTTGAGCGGGTACTGGCTTCCGCGCGGCTACTTGATGCGCCCACGATCCGGGTTTGGGCCGGGCGCGGGGGTAGCGCCGAAACCACTCCCGAACGCCGTGCCGCCGTGGTGGCGGATGCCCTGCGCATTGCCGATCTGGCCGCCAGCGAAGAGCGGATCATTGCCTTGGAATATCATTCGGGAACCCTGACCGATTCTGCGGAATCCGTGGCGCGTCTCATGCGGGAACTCGCGCATCCGGCCATTCGTTTCATGTGGCAGCCCGCTGTGGAGCGTCCGCCGGAATGTCACCTTCCGGAACTCAGGCAGGTGCTGCCCCGGCTGGCCAATCTCCATGTGTATCAATGGACGATGAGCGGCACGGAAATCATTCGGTACCCCCTTGAAGAAGGTGCCGACGTCTGGCCTCGCTATCTGGCGGAAGCCAGTGGAACCGGCAGACCGCACTGGGCCTTGTTGGAATATGTGCGGAATGATGCGCCCGAGCAGTTCCTGCATGATGCGGCAACCTTGCGCCGTTGGCTGACCAAACTCGAAACCCGAAACTCGAGACTCGAAACTCGAGACCCGAAACTCTAGACTCCTCCTCACTCTTATGAAAAAAATAAATACGGCGTTCTTCAACAACGGGGCCTCGTTTTGTAAAGGCGATGTAATTGACCACGTGTATGCGCGGGGGCGCCGTCAGCAGGTGGCCGCCATGACAGACTTGTACCCGGTCGTCATTTCCACTGAAAACTTCAAGGAGCACGTCGACAAACTGGCCGGTGTGGAGGCGATCTTTTCCACCTGGGGGATGCCGGTTATGGAATCCGCAGACCTGGATCGCCTGCCGGCTTTGCGCGCGGTGTTCTATGCGGCGGGGTCGGTTAAAGGGTTTGCGAAAGCGCTTTTGCAAAGGCGGGTGACGGTGTGCAGTTCA
>CAJBSZ010000143.1 GCA_903958395.1 uncultured bacterium
CGCCTGCTTCACCCATTCATGCCGCACCTGACCGAGGAACTCTGGCATGGCATGGGCTACGGGGCAGATGACGAGACGATCATGACAGCACCCTGGCCCAAACCCCTGACAGTTGAACTGGCGCAATGGGGCGCCACGCCCGGCCGGGTCGAGTATGTTGATGCCCGCCATGAAATGATACGGGCCGGACGGATGCTTCGAACCGACTGCGGGATTGCCCCGGGCCAGAAAATTGATTACATCCTCAAACCCAATTCGGCCGAGCTCGCCACCTGGCTGAAGGCCGACACGGCCACGCTGAAGGCCATGCTGAAGGCCAGTGAGGTAACCGTGGATGACGCCTTCACTCCGAATTCGGCCATGCCGGGTACCTTGACGGGCATTGGAACGATCTATATGCCCATTGAAGGGTTGATTGATGCCAAGGCGGAGTCCGCCAAGTTGACCAAACAACTCGAGGAATTGGGCGGGCACTTGGAGCGGGCCAACCAGAAGCTCAATAATCAGGCCTTCATCAGCAAGGCAAAGCCCGAGGTCGTGGCGCAATTTGAGAAATCACGAATGGAACTTCAGGAAAAGTATCTTAAAACCAAACGGCTCCTGGAGATGCTGGGATAGTTTTCAGCGCTTTTCGGGAATTCAAAAAAAAGGAAGAAATGACATGACGGCTAAAATTATTGATGGAAAAGAGATTGCCCAGCAGATCCGGGGTGAATTGGCGGCGGAAATCCAGCACCTCAAGACGCGGGGTATTGTTCCGGGTTTGGGTGTGATTCTAGTCGGGGAAGATCCCGCATCCCGGTCCTATGTGACGGCCAAGGAAAAAGCCTGTCACGAAATCGGTATCTATTCGAATGACAATCGTCTTCCGGCGACCACGACACAGGCGGAACTTCTGGCCCTGATCTCGGCTATGAATGCGGATCCCAAGATCAATGGGATTCTCGTCCAGCTTCCGCTTCCCAAGCACCTGAACGAGAGTGAAGTGCTCCTCGCCATTAATCCGGACAAGGATGTGGACGGGTTCCATCCGCTGAATGTCGGGCGGATGGTGGTGGGTGAAAAAGCGTTTCTGCCCTGCACCCCGCATGGTGTGTTGCAGATGATGGCCCGGAGCGGTGTCAAGATTGAGGGGGCGCATGCCGTCATTGTAGGGCGCAGCAATATTGTAGGGAAGCCCCTGGCAAACCTGCTCATGGCCAAGGGAAAGATGGCTAATGCGACGGTGACAGTCTGTCATACGAAGACGAAGGACATCGGGTACTATACCCGGCAGGCGGACATCGTGATTGCTGCAGCCGGCAGGCCCAATACCGTGACCGCCGATATGATCAAGGACGGCGCCGTCGTGATTGACGTGGGCGTCAACCGAGTCGAGGACGCCACAAAAAAGGCCGGCTTCCGGCTGGTGGGCGATGTGGATTTTGAAGCCTGCAAGGCGAAGGCTTCCCTGATTACTCCCGTTCCCGGCGGAGTCGGCCCCATGACCATCACAATGCTCCTGTATAATACCGTCGAATCAGCCAAGCGGGCCAATGGGCTTTAACGCTCTTCGGGCATTCGACTGCCATCGGTCGAGATTGTTCAACGGGATATAGCCGAAGAGAGGATGAACCACCTTGGCATAGGTGTCCTGATCCATGGCGGCGAGTGCCGCAGGGGTTAAGGCGTCGGCCACCCCTGATATCCAAGGCACAGGTTGGAGAGTGCTCCACTGGCCCTGATTCATGGGGCATACCCGCTGGCAATCGTCACACCCATAGATCCAGGGGCCCATTTTGGATTCCAGTTCCGGGGATATAGGTTCCGGAGCCTCATAGGTCAGATAGGCGATGCAGTGATGGATACGGGTGACATAGGGTTCCACAAGGGCCTTGGTGCGGCAGGCGTCGAGGCAGGCATGGCATCCCTCAGGGCAGGCTAGGGGAGAGGCGGGGGTGTCAGGCTCCAGAGCGGCATCAATCATCCAGGCCTCGATGTTGATCCAGGAGCCGCACCCGGGTGCGTAGGCAAACCCGTTTTTGCCGATCTGGACGACTCCCGCCCGTACGGCGGCTTCGCGGGACGGGACGCCGCCGGTTCGAACCCGGATGCCCAAGGCCGCCATGCCGTCTTTCATCCGCTTCGGCATCGTGGTATCCGGACAGTCTTTGATACGCCGGTCACAAAGGTAGTTGCGTCCAATATGGTTGGCTATCAATTCAGGGATGGCATATTTCCCGTAGCGACGTACACAGACCACGATGGCACGGGCCCAGGGATTCAGGCCAAGGGGTTCCACGCGCCGTTCCATGCGACGACACAGCTCTGTGGATTCCGGGAAACGCTGCGCGAGTTTATGAATGCTGGCCCGATAGTCCTCAAAAGGATTGACGCCGGCGATTCCGCAGGCATGATAGCCGAGAGTTGATGCAAGCAGCTTGATCTGGTCTTTCAGGTTCATGCTTATTCTCTAGTGTTCACAAATTTCAAAGTTCGTTGTAGAGTCTTACATCATAAAAATAAAGGAGGAACTGCCATGACGGAATTAATCGGCTCGAAAACGGAAAAGAATCTGCAGGAAGCGTTCGCGGGGGAATCCCAGGCGCGGAACAAGTACACCTATTTCGCATCGGTTGCCAAGAAAGAGGGTTATGAGCAGATTGCGGCTTTTTTCCTGGAGACGGCTGACCAGGAAAAGACGCATGCCAAGCTGCATCTCAAGGCGCTCAGCGGAATTGGTGACACGCTGGCCAACTTGAAGGCGGCGGCAGGCGGAGAGCATGAAGAATGGACCCAGATGTATCCCCGGATGGCCCAGGAGGCCCGTGCCGAGGGGTTTGATGCCATTGCCCGCCTGTTTGAAAACATTGCCAAGATCGAAAAGGAACACCAGGCACGCTATCTGGTGCTTTTGAAAAATCTGGAAGAGGGCAAGGTGTTCAAGAAAGAGGAAAAGGTCAAGTGGCGTTGCCGGGAATGCGGGTTTGTCCACGAAGGAACGACGGCCCTGGCCAAGTGCCCGGTGTGTGATCATCCTCAGGCCTTTTTCGAACTGGTGCCTGCGAATTATTGATCGGTTTCGGTTGGTGTTCGGATGCGGAAAACAAGGAGGAATGACATAGTATGGACAAGCTGAACATTCAATTGTGCCCGGAAACGGGCATATGCTCGATCATCAGGAAAAATGGAACAAAAGTTGACCTGATGCCGGACGAGGTGAAGAGTCTGAGGAAAGCATCGAGCAATCCTGACGCAGCCAGACAAGTTCTTGCTGAAGCGGATGCTGACTTTGCAAAGTCATTGGATCCGGATGAAATCAATCAGCTCGCTACCCAATTGAAATAAGTGGTGCCCGGGGTGAAGCATTGCGAGACCACCAAAGAAACCGTTGAAAAGGAAGCCAAGAAGGTGCTGGCCCGGATCATGGAACCATTCCTGATTGAAGACCGGAACAAGACACTTCTGAACGTCAAGACTGAGATTGAGCGGAATGACAACCGGCTTGATGTCATAGCCGACACCG
>CAJBSZ010000144.1 GCA_903958395.1 uncultured bacterium
ACCTCGTTTCGCGCGCCGAGCAAATGCGGAAGGTGGTTATACACGGAGAATTCGACGATCTTGGGATCGATCAACATCAACTGGAGTTGATCCGGCGAGCGAGACATGAACAGACCGGCCAGGATGGAATTCATGCAGACGGTTTTTCCGGATCCGGTGGCGCCTGCGACGAGCAGATGCGGCATACTCGCGAGATCGGTTATCAGATCATTTCCGCCCACATCCTTACCCAGCACAATGGGGATTTCCATACGGGAGGGATGCCAGTGGGAGCCTTCCAGCATTTCGCGCAGGTAGACGATACTGGTGGCGCTATTAGGCACCTCAATTCCCACGGTCCCCTTTCCGGGAATGGGCGCCTGCACCCGGACACTGTTGGCCTTGAGCGAAAGCGCCAGATTGTTGCTGAGGCCGGCGATCCGCTCGACCTTCACGCCAGGCGCGGGGATCAGTTCAAAACGGGTCACGGAAGGACCGCACTCCACCGTCTTGAGTTCCGTCTTGATCCCGAACTCCTCAAGAGTTTGGATAATGATGCGACCGGTCGCATCGGTATCCCCTTGAACCGGTCCCTGCCGGTTGGTCGGAACTTCCGTCAGAAGCGACAGGGGCGGAAGCTGATAGGCGCCAGGCGCCAGGGTTACCGGCGGAGGCGTCGGCTTGGGTTCAGGCTTCGGAGCCGGTGCCGGTTTAGGAGGCGGTGGGGGAGGAGGAGGCGGCGGCGGTGGTTGGGGCGGCGGTTGCGGGCGAGCCGCCGGCTTCACGGGTTCTTTTTCCGGTTTGGGGATGACGATCAACTCACCCTGCTCCGGTTCATCCTTCTGGAGAGTTTCCTCGCGTGCCGCCACTCGCTCAATCCGTTCCCGCTTCCAGCCCTTGATGGCGGGTTGACGCTTGTGGGCGTCCATCATGTCCTGGGGTTCGCGACTTGCCAGTCGAGACGCCGTCTCATGAAGCATGGCCGTCAGCCGGAGAATGGCATCCCACCCGAAAAACAGAACCGAGGCGGCGAGAAAAAGCGCGATGACAAGAATATTGGCACCCACATCGCCCAGGATCTGAACGGAGATCAGGCGCGCCACGAATTGGGCCGGAACGCCCCCCACGGCACTCATGTTCAGGGCAGCCATGAAGGGACTGAACCAGTCGGTATGCAATTCAAGAAAACACGCCAGCGTCATCATCATCATCGCGGCCCAGATCAATTTGGCCCGGATATGCTCGATACCGTGAAATATCAACACGATCCCGAAGCCCAGGAACCAGATCGGGATCAGATAGGCGCCCAAACCGAAAATTTCGAACAGAACGAAGGACACCCACGCGCCACCCGGCCCGATGAAATTCGCCGGCGGGGTATTCGGGGGCTCGTGAAGCAGGGGAATATCACGCCAGTCGTACGAGACCAGGCTGAGAAAAACAATCACGCAAACGGCCAGCAGCACAATGCTCAAGGCCTCCCGTTTGCCGCCGCTGGTTGTGGGTTTTAGGTCTGCCATACGATTCATCCCTTACTGAGGACGGTCAGAATTCATGGTGTCCAGTGAGGCGGCCCCGGCCGCTTTCCGGCAGCGTGAAACCAACTCCCGACAGGGTGAATTGGTGATTCCCGCCAACGCACTCAACCGGAGCCCGCTCTGGGCGGCTCGCAGGGCCTTTTCAAAATCCCCGGCCGCATAATAGGCCTCTCCCAGGGTATTCCAGATGGAATAATCCGAAGGCACATCAATCAGGGCTGATCGGGCCAGTTTAACGGCGCGGCCGGCGCCACCGGGAATCGGGCCCTTGACGTGAATCAACGCCCAAGCCAGGTTGTTCTTGACCATGGGGTTGTCCGGAACGGACTTATTCAGGACCTCCAACAAGGGAACGGCCTCCTCATATCGCTTGGTCTCAATGAACGCCGCGCTTAATCCAAAGGCGGCCTCCTGATTGGTTGGATCGAGGGTACGCGCCTTCTCGAAAAGAGCCACCGCCTCGGTGTATTTCCCCCCTATCAGGTTCTCGCGGCCGCTGGCCAGCAGGATGCCGACTTCCTCTGTTCCTTCGGCCAGAACCATTGTTCCGCCAATCAATCCGATCACTATTGCTGCCCGTATTTTCATAAATCTTATTTCACCGATTCATTCTTCCATTGCCGCCCGGCACTATTTCCGATGATCGACACCGTCACCTGAACATCGGAGGGATCCATCTGGACCACCCAGTTATCTCCCGGCGCCTGAATGGCGCACCGTCGTACAAACGATTCCACCCGGCCATCCACCTCGACCGGTTGCGTATACACGCTTTCGGTGGTTTGCAGCTTTGCGGCGGGGCCCTTCAGGAGCACTGTGGAAGGCTCGCAGGTTACCTTGTCCACCTCTCCAAACAGCGGAGTCCCACTGGTTCGCCCCTTGACGGGAACCCGCTTCTCGGCCTGTCGATCCAGTGTGACGGTGAGGCGTGAGGGATGAATCGCCACCACCCGTGCCCCACGAATCCCGTGAATCATCGCCGGGGTCAACTGAATCTCCATGGGCGCCGGGCCGGAATCCTCAGTGAGCTCCACCACCGCCTGAAGACGCCGGGAATCCAGAATTTGAATGTCTTCCTGTGATCCGCGCAAGGTAACATCCACCGTGGCTACCGACTGGTTCAGGATGGCCATTCCCTGCCGGACTTCGATTTTGAGTCGTACATCCGGGATCTCCAGCTCAAAACTGATCGTATCCTGAATGATATACCAGGTGAGAATGGCCAGAACGAGTGAGAGGGCCTTCAGTCGCTTGTTACGCACGAGGAATTCGCGGAACGAAAGGGAGCTAGCTGGCATGGGTCCCCTCCTCCCTCGCCCGTGTCTCGGACTTCGCAATTCCGTCGAGGCTCAAATCCAGACGCTGCCGGGCCCGGGTCCATCGCGAGGTTCCCGGCACATCCTTGGCCAGAACACCGGATAAAAATCTCCGGAGACGGTCCTCGTCGAAGTCGCGACTGAGCCGCCCCCGCGTGCTGATCGAAACCGTGCCGGTTTCTTCCGAGACAACAATGGCAATGGCGTCCGTTTCCTCGGTCAGCCCCATGGCTGCCCGGTGCCGGGTGCCCAGTCCACGGCTGAGTTCCGGCCTCTGGCAGAGCGGAAAAAGACAGCCTGCGGCGACAATGCGGGTTTCGCTGATGATCACCCCGCCATCATGGAGCGGCGTATGGGGGAAAAAGATTGTGGCGAGAAGATCGGCATTGACCCGCGCATCCAGCTTGACCCCGGTATCCTGGATCGCCTTGGTGGATTCGGTGCGCTCGATGGCGATCAGGGCGCCGATCCGGCGTTCCGCCAGCAACATGACCGCCTCCACGATGCTGTCCACATACCCGCGGGATTCGACGGGTGCCGCCAGGAACGGCTGCCGCCCGATCTCGGCCAGGGCGCGCCTGATTTCCGGTTGAAAAATAATCAGCAGGGCCATGGCCAGGTAGACAGACAGCTGCCTCAATAGCCAGTTCAAGGCATAAATGTGAAAGACGCGGGTGACTACAATCAGAATTAACAGCACCACCAGCAGGCCGAGAAACACCTTGATACTGCGGGTCTCCCTGAAAAAAAGAAGGAGGAAATAAAACCCGCAAGCCAGCATCAGGATTTCGACGCCGCCGCCGAATCCGGGCCAGACAATCTGGTTCATCCATTCCACTCCGCGGTCTCCTCTCTTAACGCCGCCACCATTTTGGCGGCATCCACCGATTCCTTCACCTCGTGCACACGCCAGACATGCGCCCCGCGGCTTGCGGCCCACACCGCACCCGCCAGACTTCCCGCCAGGCGATCCGTAACATCACGCCCCGTGAGCACTCCGATAAAATTTTTCCGCGATATCCCGACCACCACCGGTCGTCCACAGTCCACAAGCGACGCCAACCCTGCCAGAAGCTTCAGGTTGTGCTCCCCTGTTTTACCAAAACCGATGCCCGGGTCGAGCGCCATTGTGTCGGGCGCCACGCCGGCCTCTTCCAACATCATCCGCCTCTTCCTCAGCCAGTCCACCACCCCGGCCACCACATCATCATATCGGGGATCCTGCTGCATGGTGGCAGGCTCGCCACGCATATGCATCAACACCACCCCGGCCCCGGTGCAACGGGCCAATTCCTGCATCGCCGGATCGCCCAGCGCCGTCACATCATTGATGATCCTGGCGCCGGCCTCCATCGCCCGCCCCGCCACGGCGGCCTTTCGCGTATCCACCGAGATCACCGGCGCATCCGTCCGCCCCGAAAACGCGTCACTCAAGGCCCGGATTACCGGAATGACCCGCGCGCACTCGTCTTCCTCCGACACCGGCAAGGCGCCCGGCCGGGTGGATTCGCCACCGACATCCACGATATCCGCACCCTCCCGGGCCATCGTGAGCCCCCTCAAAACGGCAGACTCCGCAGACTGAAATTGTCCGCCATCCGAAAATGAGTCCGGGGTCACATTCAGAATCCCCATGACCAGCGGCCGCGCGCCTATCCGAAGCGTCCGGTCGCCGCATCGCCATACCAGATTACCGGCTCCATCCATCATGCCACCGGAGGCGTCGGACCATCGGCCACGATGACAGAATCAGCCTTCACCGCTTCCACCTCCGGCAGGCGTTCGCTCTCGGACAGGATCCGCCCCTGCGACATCAATTCCTCCACGTCCCGTGCATCCAGGGTTTCCCGTTCCAGAAGGGCCTTGGTGATCAGCTCCAGCTTGTCCCGGTTTTTCTCGATGATCTCCCGTGCTTGCGCATAACTTTCCCGCAACAGATTACTGATATCGGCGTCAATTTTCCGGGCCGTATCCTCGCTGTAATCCTGGGAGCGGGAAATTTCCCGCCCCAGGAACATCAACTCCTCATGGTTCCCGAAGGTTTGCGGGCCGAGCGTCTCGCTCATTCCCCAGTCGCACACCATCAACCGCGCCAGACGCGTGGCGTGTTTCAAATCGCTTCGGGCGCCCGAGGTGATATCACCAAACACCAGTTCTTCGGCCACGCGGCCGCCCATCATGGTGGCAAGCGTTCCTTTCAACTTGTTCTTGCCCTCCATGTACCGGTCTTTTTCCGGGAGCTGCATGGTGGCTCCCAGATAAGCGGTGCCACGGGGAATAATGGTGATTTTATGAAGCGGCTCACTATCCTGCACCAGCAGCGTGACCAGGGCGTGACCGGTCTCGTGATAGGCTGTGATTTTCTTTTCCTTCTCATCCAGGACACGACTGCGCCGTTCCCGGCCCCAGCGGACCTTATCGCGCGCCTCTTCAAGATCGGGAAGTGTGACGGATTCTTTTCCGCCGCGGGCCGCCAGCAGCGCCGCCTCGTTCATCAGGTTCGCCAGATCGGCGCCGGAAAATCCCGGGGTTCCCCGCGCAATCCGGCGCAGCTCCACCGCAGGCGACAGCTTGATGCCGCGGGCATGAATCTGAAGAATCGCCTCGCGCCCTTCGAGGGTGGGCAGGTCGATCACAATTTGACGATCAAAACGGCCCGGCCGTTGCAGGGCCGGATCCAGCACATCAGGCCGGTTCGTCGCGGCAATAATGATGACACCCTCCTGCGTATCAAACCCGTCCATCTCCACCAGCAACGCATTGAGGGTCTGCTCCCGCTCGTCGTGTCCGCCGCCGATGCCGGAAAACCGGCTCCGGCCCACGGCATCGATTTCATCAATGAAGATGATGCACGGCGCATTTTTCTTGCCCTGCTCAAACATGTCGCGGACGCGTGAGGCGCCTACGCCGACAAACATTTCCACGAAATCCGAGCCGCTGATATTGAAGAACGGCACATCGGCCTCACCGGCGATGGCCTTGGCCATGAGCGTTTTTCCCGTGCCGGGAGGCCCCATAAGCATGACGCCCTTGGGGATACGGCCGCCGAGTTTCTGGAACCGTTTGGGATCCTTCAGGAAATCGATGATCTCCTGGACTTCCTCCTTGGCCTCCTCGACGCCGGCCACATCCTTGAAGGTGACCTTGTTCTTGTCGCGGTTCAACATTTTTGCACGGCTTTTGCCGAAGCTCATGGCACCCTGGCCCATTCCCTTCATCTGGCGCGAGAACATGAACCAGAGCAGGCCCAGCAGGAGAAGGACCGGAAGGGCGCTGGAGACGATCTGCCAGAAATACGGGCTGTCGCGCCGGAACGCGAATTTCACGCCATGCTCGCGCAGCCATTTCGGAAGATCATCCGTCACCATCACATCCACCTTGAACTGTTTTGGTTTTCCCGTGCGGGGATCAATCGTCTTCAGGGACCCCTGAATGTATTGATTGCCCGAGATTTCCGAGACGACTTCACACTCCGGGATTTCGCCCTTTTCCACGAGCGAGACGAAGTCGGGATTATAGGCCATGGGTGCCGCGACCTGCTGCTCGCCCTTATAGTATTGGTAAGCCAGAAGCATCAGACTAAACACGGCAAACCACAGGAAGAGCCCTCGCGGAGAAAATTTCGGCGGCGCGTTTAAATCAGTTTTTTTCCTAGGCTCTCCGGACAACGGTGTTGGCGGCGCCTTATTGACATTTGGTGTTTCCATTATCGTCCTTTTTTTCAAAACTCAAACAAGCTGGTTATTCTAGAGGATGATGTGCATTTTCGCAAATACTATGGGTGCGGCTCTGTTTTTCAGGTTCATTTCAGGTTCTGAAACGACAATTCCATTGACGCATGCGCGGAGTCTGACTTACACATCACGCGGCAGGTAAACCAATGCGACCCCATATCATCACTATTCACCACACTGAAAACCGAAACATCGGTGACCGATATTGTCGGCCGCTGGACTATTTCCCCGAAATATGCCGCGGATGGCAGGTCCGAGATGTCGCCGCAACTGATCGTGCCCAAATCAATTCGTTGCGGGGACAGATCGTCATCCTCGGCGGCGGGGGGATGCTGCACCCCTGGCCGTGGGAGCATGTCGTGCAACCCCTTCTGGCAGGCGACAATCGCGTGATCGCATGGGGCATCGGCCACCACCATGACGCCGTGCATACGCACAGCGGACCGATTGAACGCAACTGGCGCTCATCGCTGGAACATTACCTGGATGACTATGATCTCGGCCGCTTTGCCTTGTGCGGGTTGCGCGACGTGGGGGAACAAGGTGACAGGTTAATAGACTGTAAGGCGTGAATTTCCGGGCTATCTTTCATCGTGTTATTCAATCAGGACACCTTTGTGATCGATCCATTAACCAGTAGGCAGCTTCAGCCACCAACTCTCGCTTAAAATCTATCAGGATTACACCAAATCGGTATGCCACACGCAATGCTTCAATGCGTCTGGTTCTGGTTACCAGCCGCTTGAGATCCACCCTGCCGGATTTTCCCGCCCCTACCCACTACGCAGGCGCGCCATAACCATAGACATCCACCCGAAGCTGACGAACCGTGCACAGTCCCCCATACTCCGCACCCTTCATCGGACGCGCACCCGTCTCACGCTTCTCGCTGAACAGGCCACGCCGCTTGCGGTACTGGTCTTCAACAAACACCCGACTCCCCAGGATCACCCCATCCGTAAAGTATCTCACCCGGCATCGCAGGATCTCGTTCAATGGTAACTTCCCTCTCGCCGCCATCACCCCCTTCACCTGCTCCTCGCTATACCCAGCCCGCACCGGTGAACCGCTCTCCGTTATCCCGCGCGACTCCCCCTTGATGTATAGCAACTGCCGGTATTCCCCGCTGACCGCAGTCCAATCACTCTCCCCGCCACCAACCACCTGCCCAAGCCCCTCTCGCGCCAGCTTCGATCCACCCATCGCCTCTCCGTAACTGCTGAATCGATAATCCTTGGGATCCGATACCAGCCCGGCCCTCACTGGATTGAGGTCAATATAGGCCGCAACAGCCTTTAGCGCCCCCACCTCCCCGTCTAGCAGCACACTCTTATACCGCTCTTCCCACAATGTCCCCACTCGGTTATGCCGCCGGTTATACCCAATACTCACCCGCTGCTTCAGCGTTTTCACGAACTCCGCCAGGTTATACATCCGCTGCACATACGGCCGCTTCAGCCGTTCTGCGGTATCGTTCTGACCCGCCTCACGCAATGCCGCCAGCCCCGCCATGAATTCATGCACCCGTCCATCCGGATACAGGAACCGCATCCGCCGCTCCAGCTGCCGGTCATCAACCTCCTGCCATTCAGGCACATACAGTAAAATATGGAAGTGGTTGCCTAAAACCGCGAACGCCAGAACCTGCACGCCGGAGAACCCTTCCACCTGCCTCATGGTCTTCGTGAACCTTTCCCGCTCCTCCGCCGCGTCGAACAGACGTTCACGCCCCACCACTCGTGACACCACGTGATAGTACGCCGCCATTTCCTCAACAATCCTAGCCTTACGCATAGTCACCTCCCGGGGTTCCTCCCCAACTGCGGAAAGACTAGCACAATCTATACGTATGTAAATGTATTTCTATACTAATAGCCTGTCACCTTGTTCCCATTGCTGGCAGCGTCCATGGTGGAGGTCACCTGGCCGCGGGAGTTGTAGGAGGTGAAAGAGCCGAGGGTTCGGGGTTCAGGGTTCATGGAAGCAATCTGGCGGCCGAGGGCGTCGTAGGTGTAGGCGGTTTGGACGCCGGTTTTGGAGGTGCTGCTGGTCAGTAGGCCGTTAATGGTGATCTGCGTGGCGGCGTTGGTGCTATCGGGGTAGATCGCAACCTGCGTGACGGTCTTGTTGTTGCGATCCACGTAAGTGCGGGAGGTGGTGGAATTCCCATTGATGTCGGTAGACACCATCTCAGACATGAGATTTGAGATCTGAGAAAAGCCCGAAAGGCGGGTTTTCTGAATTGAATTGGTGGTCGGGACGGCAGAATTATTGCCAGCGTAGACGATGGAGGCGCGAACCTGCCACCAATCGTTTGAGGCGTCCTGCACGTACCAGAAGGTGGATTCGTTAACGCGGTCGGGGCCGGCAAGGTCGAGGACACCGTTGGTGTTCACATCGAGACCGGAGCGGGTCTGCTCGCCCAGCTCGTTGTACTCGCTGAGAGTTGTTGAGTTGTTGGGTTGCTGGGTTGTTGAGATTAGTTGACCTTTGGTGTTGTAGGAATAGATTGTCGTAAGCAGGGAACCACCAATACCGGGCTTTTCTTCCTTCACGGTGCGGCCAAGCAGGTCGGTGGTGGTTTTCTGCCAGACGGGGGAGTTGGTGCCAGCGGGGCCGGTATAGGTGGTGGTCCAGCGGGTGCCGTCGGGGTTGACGCCGTAGGTTTGGAAGGATTTGAGGACGCCGTTTTCGGAGGCGGACTGCACCCGGCCGTCGAGGTAGTTGGCCGTGATGTTGGTGAGGCCGCCACGGATGGTGGTGCGGGTGAGGCCGTTATCGAGGTATTCCGTGACAATGCCGGCGGCGTCCATAGTCCACACAAGCCGACCGGCTGAGTCATAGACGTTCGATGTTGTCTGACTGAGTCCGCCCGCTGAAACCGTCTCGGACAGCCCCTTGCCTGCAGCATCCAATATATAAGTTGTAGTCACCCCGTCAGTGAAACCGTTAGTTCCAATCCGGATCTTGGATATCAGTCTGCTCAAGGGGTCATATGAGTAGACGGTTTCGATGCCGGTTTCCGTCATGTCGCTATCCTTGCCACAGCAACCGCCACCCCAGGCGGTACTTGCGTGGAGGCCAGCGGATTTCCATTCATCGGTCAAGTGCCCGTAAAAGTCATAGCTCTTGGCGGACCATGCAATCCTCTGATATGTTCCTTCGCCGACAAAGACATCGCGTTCATTGAGCACTTCGTTGCTGTACTCGTCTTTCACCGAAATTTCCCTGGTGCTCAGGAATGGCACACCCTCGGGATGAAGAGCCGTGCCATGCACCGTCGTGATCTGCATGGCCTCGCCACTTGGGTCAGGAAGAAATTCGCCAGGTTCCGAGTTGCCTGGGGAATAGATCCCATATTCATAGTTGTAGGTCGTCAGACTGCCATCTGGCTTCAAGTGGCTCTTTGTTTGACCACGCAGAGCCTCATTGGTATTCGCAGCGCCGTAATGCACCACCACTTCGCGCTGGCTGTTGGTGTCACCATAGGCGGACGAGGGGATGACGCAAAGTTCTTTGATTTCCACGGTATCGCCGTTGTCATCCTGATAACTGGTGTAGAAACTCTTTGAGACCACGACACCGCCAACAGTGACAGATGTCTGGCGTGGCTCGTAACCCCACAAGGCTGTCGCATCACGCGGATCGTTGACCGCATAGCCATAGGCTGTGATTTTCCCGTCGGCCAGATTATTCATCCCGGAATTACCACACGATGCGACTTCCTGAGTTTTCCGACCTTGTGCATCGTAATCATAGAACGCCCAGGAGCCATCGGGATTGACAACGCTCTTCGCACGGGAATAACGCCCCGTCTCGGCGGTATCGGCATAATAATCCGTCACGGTAAGCTGGGCGGCATCGCCTGATCCGACAGTGCTTTCCACCACACGCTCACCAAATTGGGAACAAGGTGACAGGTTAATAGACTGTAAGGCGTGAATTTCCGGGCTATCTTTCATCGTGTTATTCAATCAGGACACCTTTGTGATCGATCCATTAACCAGTAGGCCAGCTTCAGCCACCAACTCTCGCTTAAAATCTATCAGGATTACACCAAATCGGTATGCCACACGCAATGCTTCAATGCGTCTGGTTCTGGTTACCAGCCGCTTGAGATCCACCCT
>CAJBSZ010000145.1 GCA_903958395.1 uncultured bacterium
AGAAGCCCACAGGCCGCGCAGGCATCATGGCGCTGGGCGGATCGCCCGAGCCGGTGATCCAGGCGGCCGACATCTTCCCGTCGGCACCGCGACGCGACGCGGTGGCCTGGTATCATCGCAACGAAAACTCGCCGGCCTTCGAAGCGACCATCAAACTGCAAGCGCTGGAGCCGATCCGCGATACGCTACGCGACCCGTTCTTGCATCGCACCTTCGGCGGCTGGATCACGGCCGAGGGCTTTGAGGCCACGGACCACCGCACCCTGGCGACACCAGCCCCGGTCAAGACCTTTGATCTTCGCGTTGCCAGCCCCTGCGCCCAGACGCCCAGTGCCGATGCCTGGCTGGCGCTGGCGGAGGCGGCGGCCAAAGGCTCGTCCGATGCCGGTTCGGCTCTGGCGCGGACCAAGGAATACTGGCACTCGATGTGGAGCCGCTCCTGGGTGATCTGCGACCAGTCCAATGCCGCCCCGGTGCCGGTCAACAACCAACCGCTATGGGTTGGCCCGGTTGCCAGCACGCAGACAACGTCACAAGTTGCGGGCGTGATGATCGCTGGAGAAGTGCTGGCGGAGGCGGAGATTGCTGCCGCGGCCAAGCGCGCGCCGCCGACCGCCGACGTGCCGACCACCGTGCCAGCGATGCCCGAGATCACCAGTGGCCTGACCCTGCAGGGCTGGGTCAAATGGATCAACGGCTCACCCAACATCGTCGAAAAATGCACGCCGGGGAAGGGCGACGCCTTCAGTCTGGGCATCTTCCGCGACGGGAGGGTTCGATTTGTGATTGGTCATCGGTCCTTTTGGACCCCCGCCGCTGTGAAGGGCGGCCAATGGCAGCACATTGCCGGTACTTACGATTCCAAGTCGGCAGTGATGACGGTCTTCATCGATGGCGTTCGGGTGGCGGGCATGGGTTCTGAAAATATGACCGTTGGCCGCGGCTACACTTTGCAGCGATACCAGCAATTGTGCGCCAGCCGGGGTTCCTATCCGGTCAAGTTCAACGGCAGCATCTTCACCGTCGATCCCTCGCCGATGAAGGTCAATGACACCCCGGATTACCGCTGCTGGGGCGATGGGTTCTGGTGGCAGAACACCCGCCACGCCATCCACTCCATGCTCCCGTCCGGCGACTTCGATCAGATGATGCCGACATTCAAGTTCTACGAAGGCTTCCGCGCCTTCTACGAAGCCCGCACCAAATTGTTCTTCGGCGCCCAAGGCTGCCACTTCCCCGAGACCGTCACGCCTTTTGGTACCTGGCAAAACGGTGATTACGGCTGGAGCCGTGAAGGCCGACAGCCCGGCGAAATCGCCAGCCCTTATTTGCGCTACAGTTGCAACGAAAGCCTGGAACTGCTGTCGCTCATGCTCGACTACTACGACTACACGGGCGACCAGCCATTTCTTAAAGAACGCATTCTTCCCCTGGCCACCTCGGCTCTGACGTTCTTTGACACGCGATTCAAGAAGGATGCCGAGGGCCGAATCGTGCTGGATCCCACGCAGGCGCTGGAATGCTACCAGATCGGGGTGGTCAACGACACGCCGACGGTGGCGGGGCTCATCGCCGTCACAACGCGGCTGTGCGCCCTGCCGGATTCGGCCACCAGTGCCCAGCAACGGCAGTTCTTCCAGCGCATGAAGGCCGTAGCACCGCTGCTGCCGATGGAGACGGTCAAGACCGGCGACAAGGAAATCCGCTTTATCCGTCCGGCAGAGAAATTCGCCAAGCGATGCAACGGCGAGAATCCTGAGCTTTACCCGGTTTGGCCCTACCACATGATGGGCCTGGGGCTGCCGATGTTGGACGAGGCCCGCGCCACATGGAACCGGCGGGGGGTCAAATGGATCAGTCCCGGGTGGGATTCCCAGTGCAACCTGGCCGCCCTGCTAGGTGATACCGAGGTGGCGAAGGCCCACCTGCTCAATCGCATCAGCAATGCCAACGGCCTGTACCGCTGGCCGGCCACCTGGGGTCCCAACGCCGATTGGCTCCCCGACGCCAACCACGGCGGCGGCCTTATGAACGTCACGCATTACATGCTGCTGCAAAGCGTCGGCGAAAAGATCCTGCTGTTCCCGGCATGGCCCAAGGACTGGGACGTCTCTTTCAAGCTGCACGCGGCGCGGCAAACCATTGTGCAGGCCACGCTTCGCGGCGGGAAGGTCACGGAGCTGATCGTTACACCCGATTCGCGGCGGAAAGACGTGATTCTCGAACCCTCACTTCATTAGAAAAAACGAAAATACTAACGTTCCTGAAATAATCTAGACATGATCAGGTAGGGCGCGCAGGCCCATGCGCGCCGCGGCGGCCAAGGGACTGGCCGGCCTACCAGGGGGTTCATGCCTGGATTATTATGGGAACACAAATAATATGAAAACAAACTGCAAAATCCGAAATCGTATCCTTCATGGGTTGTTGATTCTCTTGGCCTCCGGACTTCATGCCGAACCGCCAAAGCAGGAGGTTGGACTACGTATTGAATCTCCCAATGAACGATCGGTGATTCAGCGCACTGAGTGGAACATGGGCCGGCTTCTGGTTCGTTGTTCCGCAAACGGCGAATCTGTGGAAGTGAAGGTTGTAGAAAGGACCAGCCTGAAGACCGCCAAAGACTGGACAGCATTAGATGCTGAGAATAATTCGTTTACCAAAACTTTGGAGCTTGCGGCGGGATGGTATCAGCTTGAGTTTCAGGTCAAGCAGGGTGGAAAAATCGTGAAGACCGCGACCTTGCAGCATGTCGGAATCGGTGACGTCTTTGTGACCCTCGGCCAGTCGAACTCCGCCAATTATGGCCAACCGCGGCAAGCCGCAAAATCCGACTGCGTCTCGAGTTGCGATTTCAGAACCGGCCTATGGCGTCATTCGGATGATCCGCAGCCCGGTGCGACCGGGAGCGGCGGTTCGCCTTGGCCAATCCTGGGCGATCTGCTCGTGCAGAAGACCGGTGTGCCCATCGGGTTTGTTTGCCTGGGTGTTGGTTCGACGGGGGTGGGGCAGTGGGCGCCGCCGCAGCCGCCGCCGCAGGGATGCTACGTGCGCTTGAAGACGGCGCTCCAATTGGTGGGGCCCCGCGGTTGCCGCGCGGTGCTCTGGCATCAGGGAGAAACGGATTCCATATTGGGCACATCAGCGGGAGCGTACGCCGCCACACTGGGCAGGATCATCACGCAATCGCGAGAGGATGCCGGCTGGGTCATGCCATGGGGCGTGGCACTCGCGTCATACCATCCCGCAGCCCAAGCGACCGTCGAGCGCCAGCAGGCCGTCATCGCCGGCCAGAAACAGGTCATCCAGAGCCAGCCCGGAGTCTTCCAGGGGCCGGAAACCGACAGCAACCATACGAAGGGATTCCTTGCCGATACAGTCCACTTCAATGCTGATGGGCTGACCGCTCACGCCCAGGGATGGCTGGCGGCGCTGTCCCAAGAAAAGAGTTCAAAGCACCGATAATAATGGTCTCGTAATTGACTGGACATGATCAGGTAGGGCGCGCAGGCCCTTGCGCGCCGCGGCGGCCAAGAGCCTGGCCGCCCTACCGAAATGGGGAATGTGACCT
>CAJBSZ010000146.1 GCA_903958395.1 uncultured bacterium
CCAGAAGCCAGAAGGAAGGTCCCTCCAAGTGGAGGTGTCGCCAGACCGTGTTCTCGTCCAGAAGCACGGCGGTGTCGGTGGCGACGACCGGTTTGTTTGTCGCCCCCGGCGCATCCGCTGCCCAGCCGCCCGCCGCGCCCGCCAGCCAGAGGGCCATCATTGCCACGGCGGGCCACACCCGCGCCAGTTTGTGTTTGCTTGGCTTGCACATCATCCGCTACTCCCGTTCTATCCATCGATTGTTGTCGATCGCTATCGAAAGCTGTCGATTGCAGTTGAAGCCTACCCATTCACCCACTCACACACTCACACACCCACACACTCCCACACTCTTCTCACCCACCCGGCAGCGGCACCAACTCCTTCTTCCGCCCACGCATACGCAGGCAGTGCGTGTATCCCGCATCCTTGGCCAGCTTGAGCGCCTGATCGAAATACCGGCCGACATCCTGCGGCCCGTGAGCGTCTGATCCGAAGCTAATGGGAATCCCTCGCTCCCGCGCCAAGTTCAAGATCAAGGGCGAAGGATAGATCTCCTTGCAGGGCCTAAGCAAGCCGGACGTATTCAATTCGATTCCCATACCTGCGGCGGCAATGCGGTCCAGCGCCGGCTGCACGATCTCCGGGATCTGCGACTCCGGCGGCCAGTAGCCGGAATGCTTTGGCGCGTCAAGATGAGTCACGATGTCGTACAACCGGGTGTCGGCCATCTGCCCCACCAAATCGAAATACTCCCGCCAGACCGCGGCCACATCCACCGTCTTCCACTTCTCCAGCGACTCCCCGCCGTGCGTGAATACCCACCCCCGGATGATATGCACGGATCCCAGCACCACATCAAACGGCTGGGCCGGCAGCCATTGCCGGGCGAAGGCCAGGAAGTCGGGGTCCGGTAAGAAATCCGCCTCGATCCCGAACAGCACCGGGATCGCGGCGGATTCCCGGCACCGGAACACCGCCTCCTGATAGGCAGGAAACTCGTCCAGCCGCATACCGTCGCACCAAAAACCTGCGGGCGCGGGCGAGTGATCGGTAAAACAGATCTCCGACAGCCCCTTGCGTACCGCCTCCGCCGCATATTCCTCGGGCTCGCCGTGGGCGTGTCGGCAGAACGGTGTGTGCATGTGATAGTCAGCTAGCATGTCTTCTCCTCAACTGATTCCCGTTATCTTCGGACCGGAATTCGTCAAAATTCCGTCTCCCGGGTTGCCGATCACTTCTTCCCCGCCAACTCCTTAGCCACCTCGCCAGCCAGGGCGAGCAGGCGTGCGTCTTCCGCAGCCTGGAGGTACCGCACGCGGAAATCGAGCCGGGGGTAGTGGAAATCGCGGTCGCTCAGATAGCGCTCCGCCCGCTGCTGCAGGTCGGACGAAAGCAGCTCGCGTTTCTTTGCCAGCGCATTTTTGACAAACATGACGGCCTCGCACAGTTCCAGCCCCTCGCGGAGTGCCTCAAAGCGCTCAGTCGCCACCGGGCCGTCAGGGCCGGGATAGAGGAGGGAGAGCGTGCTGCGGTAGTCCCCGGACCACAGATC
>CAJBSZ010000147.1 GCA_903958395.1 uncultured bacterium
CCCCGCAGGATTACGCCATTCAAGCCATTCGCAGACACGCAACGAAAGTTGCCGCCTGGAAATTGTCGGCGCTTCAACAACCGTTTGCGCAATCCGTAACAGAATTTCGTCTGAAAATATCCGCCCGCCCACCGTGACCATGCACGATAATCTAGTGGATCGGCTTTATTGTGTCCAGCTTTATTTGTGGGTAATCCCCAGCCCACAAGGGGAGAGGGAATAGAACAAACGCTCCCTGGAAGATTCTCTGCACCCTCGCCCCTTGGGGGAGAGGGCTGGGGTGAGGGGTATTAGCTGGCCCTAATCGAAGCCGCCAGTTCGCGGCCATAGGCGCGGCAGAGTTTGAGATCCTCCTCGCCGGGATGCCATTTGACTTTAATCCCGGGACGCGCCAGAGGGATGGCGGCTCTCTGAAAGACTTCCTCGATCTCCTTGACACTCTCCCCGCTCCAGCCATAGGAACCGAAAGCAGCACCGATCTTGTTCTTGAATCGAAGCCCCCTCATCTCCTCAAGAATTTTTGCCATGGAAGGCAAAATGCCGTTGTTGTGCGTGCTGGATCCCAGAACAACAAGTTTCGATTTGAAGATCTCCACCATCAAGTCGTTGGAGTCCGCAGCCGCCGCATGGAAGACTTTGCTGTCAATACCGGCTTCAATCAGCCCCTCGGCAATGGCCTTTGCCATTCGCTCGGTGGAATTCCACATGGTATCGTACACAATCACGGCGCTGGGCGCTGGTTTCTGCCGGGCCCATTCCTGATATTTCGCAACAATCTGGAGCGGATCCTTGCGCCAGATCACCCCGTGACTGGGCGCAATCATCTTGACCGGAAGATTCAAGGCCAGAACGTCGTCGATCTTCTTCAGAATCTTGTCGCTGTAGGGTGTCAGGATATTCGCATAATACTTCAAAGCCTCCTCGAAGAGCTCATCCTGATTGACCAGGTCGTTAAACAGGAAGGCCGTCGCGTAATGCTGCCCGAAGGCATCGTTCGGCATCAGGATCTGTTCCCCAGTCAAGTAGGAGAACATGCTATCCGGCCAGTGGAGCATGGGCGCCTCAACAAAGATCAACTCATTTTTGCCCAACTTGATTCGATCCCCTGTTTTGACCACATGGAAATTCCATTTTTCATGAAAATGGCCCGGCACGCTGGAAGCCCCGTTCTTTGACACCACCACCTGGGCGTTTGGACACAACTTCATCAGCGCCGGCAGACTGCTGGAATGATCCGGCTCAGAATGGTTCACTACCACGTAGTCAATCTTGGCGGGATCCACCAACTCCCGGACCCGGGCAAGGAATTCCTCCGAATGGGGCGACCACACGGTATCCACCAGGGCGATCTTCTCGTCCTTAATTAGATAGGAATTGTAAGTCGTCCCCCGATGGACCGATAACTCAAATCCATGAAAACGGCGGATACCCCAATCGGTCACACCCACCCAGTAAACTCCCTTAGCCAGTTCAATCGACATAAAACACCTCGTCCTTTAACTCCGCCTTATGCGGCACAAACAAGGCGGATACTACCATACACCTAAAGAATCAAAAAGAATTTCCGCCCCAGCTCAGGAAATAATGCTGGAACCGGGCGGGTCTGTCCCCTATACATTCGGCAAGGAGAACACTTATGAAATTATTGGTAACTGGGGGCGCCGGGTTTATCGGCAGCAATTTTGTACATTATATTTTGAAGACACACCCGGCGGATGAGATCGTCAACATTGACGCCCTGACGTATGCGGGAAATGTGGAAAACCTGACAGATATCCAGAATGACGCCCGTCACAGTTTCGTGCACGGCGACATTACCTCAACCCGCGATGTGAACCGGCTCTTCCGGGAGCACCACTTCGACGCCGTCCTCAATTTTGCCGCCGAAAGCCATGTGGACCGCAGCCTGCATATGGGGCCCCGTGAATTCATCAAGACCAATATCATGGGAACCCAGAACCTCCTCGATGCCGCCCGAAAGCACAAAGTGCCGAGGTTCCTGCAGGTGTCGACCGACGAAGTGTATGGGAGCCTTGGTCCGACGGGAGCCTTTACGGAAGAAACCCCGATCCAACCCAACAACCCCTACTCCGCCACCAAGGCTGGCGCCGACTTCATGGTTCGCGCCGCCCAACACTCGCACGGCCTGGATGCCGTCATCACCCGTTGCTCCAACAACTTCGGGCCCTACCAGTTCCCTGAAAAACTAATTCCGCTCATGATCTCCAATGCCCTCGCCGACAAACCCCTCCCCGTGTACGGCGATGGCCTGCATGTGCGCGACTGGATATATGTCATGGATCACTGCTCCGGCATCGACACGGTGCTCCGGAAAGGGAAATCCGGGGAAGTCTACAACCTCGGCGGCAACTACGATGTCCCGAATATCGAGATCGTGAAAGGCATTTTGAAAATCCTCGGCAAGCCCGAAAGCCTGATCACCTACGTCAAGGACCGGCCCGGCCACGACCGGCGTTACGCCATGGACAACACCCGGGCCAAAATCGAGTTGGGATGGGAACCCGCCCACCGGTTCGAGGATGCTCTGAAGGAAACGGTCAACTGGTATGTGGCCAACAAAACCTGGTGGGACCGGATTCGAAGTGGCGAATACCTCAAGGCCTACGATAAGATGTACGGGTGGCGGGAAAAGGGAGATAAAGGGGTTCAGGGGTAAAGGGGGTCAAGAGTTCAGGGAAATTGTTACCATGCATGAAAAAACGATATCCATTACTCCTGTCTTCACGGGACGCATGATTTCGGTTGAGACACAGGTGGTTGAACTGGAGCCCGGCCACCGCGCCCATCGGGAAATCATCCGGCATCCCGGCGCTATTGCCGCCATGGCCCGTGTGCCCGACGGTCGGTTTGTTTTCGTGAAGCAGTTCCGGAAACCCATTGAGCGCGAGGTTCTGGAAATTATTGCTGGCCGGAAGGAACTCGAAGAGCGACCCGAGGATTGCGCAGCGCGGGAAATCAAGGAAGAAACCGGCCATGATGTGACCGCCCTTCACTCACTCGGAATTATCTACCCCTCCCCGGGATATATCGACGAAATGATTCACCTGTTCTTTGCGGAACTTTCGGAATCCGCCGCACTTCAGGAGGGCGACCCCGACGAACGGATCATCGTGGAATACCTGACACGGGAGGAATTTGAATCCCTGATTGACGGCGGCCTAGTCGATGACTCCAAAACCCTCGCCGCCTGGCTCCTCTTCACCCGCCGCTTTGCACCGTCATCAGGGTGAAGTCGCAACACAGGTAATAATCCGGTAGTGCAAGTCGGCCTGAAACCCCGACGGCGTCAAACGAAAGACACGGCTTTCCCCACCGAATTCATCCACCATCGCATCCTGTATGCGGGCGATATCGCGTGCGTCCAGGGCGTACCGCAATCCCAGATCCTCCGAGGTCAGTACAAGTGATGGAGCCTCAATGGTGTCCGTTACGCGCCAACCGGATTTCATCAGGCAACTTTTTAGATGATTCACCGTGGGATACCACTTCCGGGTACGCATATGCCGGTACAGGGCATTGAGGCAGGCCGCATCCTTTTCGGCCTCAAAGGATGCGCTCTGATGCACGAAGAACTCACCGTCCCGGGCCTGGTCACGAAGATGGCGCAACAGGGGCAGCAATCCGTCTTCTCCGAAATAGTGAAGCACAGACCTCATCAGCAGTAAAAAACTCTGGTCTACGGCAGCAACATCCGTGCGGCAAAATTCCCCAATAGACGAATGAACTCGAATAATACCGACAGTGTCCTTGAACGCGAGCTGGACGTCCGAGCAATCGACATTGATCAGCGTCGTGGCGGCGCCGATCCCTTTCGAAGCCAACTGGGATAACAGGAAACCGGTTCCACCGCCCAGATCGACAACCACATCGGCCGGTGATTCAGCCAGAACTCGCAGGGCGGCGTCGACCAAGGGGCGCAGGATGGCCAGATCCGAGAAGTAGCCGTTGTGAAACTCGCCCCACCGTTGCCCGTGGACAATTTTCTCTATTCCGATGGGGTCTTCCATGTCGTGCCCTTGACCTCGAACGCCCACACCCAGTCCCTTCATGACGAGCGTTTGATGATCACCGCAGTGATATCGTCCTGAATCCCTTCCGGGGAACCAAACTTGCGCACTTCATCGAAAAGAATCCTGATGATTTCAGCGGAGGGCCGGTCCCTTTCGCGCTGGAGAATCCCAAGCAAGCGCGGCACCCCGAACTCTTCGCCAGCCGGTGAACACGCCTCGAGAATCCCATCCGTCAGGAATACAGCCAGTTCTCCTGCTTCCAGCCGGACCTTGCAGGACTCAAGGCGATCAACCTCGGCGTCAACACCCAAGGCTGGAACGGTGGCACTCAGTTCCGTTTTTATCCCGCCTCCAGACGCTAGAATATAGCCCGTTGGATGACCCGCATTGATCACATCCATGACACCCTCCCCGGGAGTGAACCGGGCAATCACCATGGTGATAAACCGGTCACTTCCAAGATCTTCAAGCAGGAGATGACGAACCAGAGTCATGAGATCCTCAAGGGTCCGGTCCGCCAGAACGAGTGCCCGCAGGTAAGCCCGAACATCGGTCATGAGTAGGGCCGGCCCGAGCCCATGCCCGGTCACATCCCCGACAATCACATAAATGTCGTTATTAGGACGGACAATGACATCGTAGTAGTCTCCGCCTGTGGCGTCCGCCGGGCAAGAGGCGCCCGCGATATCGTACCCATCAACGGAAGGCATGGAAATCGGAAAGAGCAACTGTTGAACTTCGCGGGCGATTCTGAGCTCTTCCTCACGCACCAGGAGCGCACGTTCCGCCACCTTGCGTGCGCGGCGATCCTCGGCATCCTTCAACTCGCGATCGACGGCCGATACAAGACGGGTCAAGTTGCCCTTCATCAGATAGTCCTGGGCTCCCGCCTTCATGGACGCCACGGCCACATCTTCACCGATGCTCCCGGAGACAATAAGGAAGGGAATGTCGGCATCGTGGGCGCGCACAATCTCCAGGGCCTCACGGGAGCTGAATTGCGGCATGTTGTGATCTGAAAAAACAATGTCCCATTCTCTTCCGCTCAGTGCCGCTTCGAGATCAGAGGCACTATCGACGCGAAGGGATGTCGTATCGTACCCCCCCCGCTTCAGGTGCCCTAACAGCAGGAGTGCATCGCACTCAGAATCCTCGACAATCAGGGCTTTGAGAATCTTACTCATGGCTTTAATCGGACAATACCAGTTGGCAGTGACGGATAAAAGTCAAAATAAAAATAGCTGACAAACACTTGAATTGCGCGTAGGTTTCAGATCGAGAAGCTGATTACAGGTTTGCCCGGCGGGCTGGAATACGTTCCGAGTAATAGGAGCGAGCAAAAAGAGAACGCCATGGAGTCGCCGTTGGATCAACTGGAGAGTGCGCTCCTGTCGCTTGACAGGGTGACCGTCAACCGCGTGTTGTCGGAAGCCTCCGCCTCGACTTTACCGCTCACAAGAATCGAGAGCCTGATTGTTCCGGCCCTGGAGCGGATTGGCGTCGGCTGGGAGGAAGGGAGCGTTTCCTTGTCTCAGGTATACATGAGCGGTCGCCTTTGCGAGGAAGCGGTTGACGCCATTCTCCCCCCCTCCGATGACACCCGGAAAAGCATGCCGCCGATGGCAATCGCAGCCCTTGAAGATTATCATTTGCTGGGCTTGAGAATTGTATACTCGACATTGCGGGCGAGCGGGTTTTCGTTGCGAAATTATGGGCGAACCGACATGAACCAGCTGGTCGATCACATCAAGACCGACGGGATTCGTATTCTGCTTCTCTCCGCACTCATGCTGCCGGCGGCGCTTCGGATCAAAGCGCTCCGCTCACGGCTTCAGGCAGAGGGGTGCGTCCCGCTAATTGTAGTAGGAGGCGCCCCTTTCCGCTTTGATGAAGAGCTCTGGAAAGAGGTCGGAGCGGACGCCTTCGGCAACACGGCATCCGATGCCATTTCGGCCATTTCACGATTAGCGGGGGTTCTACCATGAAAACGGAGTCCATGACCTCCTCGGAACGCCTCAGCACGGCGATGTCCCACAGGGAACCGGATCGCGTTCCTTTCCTGCTTCCCACCGTCATGCAGGGCGCGAGGGAATTCGGCCTCTCAATCCAGGACTACTTCAGCAGGCCGGATCTCGTGGCGGAAGGCCAGTGGCGACTCCGCGCCCGCTATGGACATGATGCCCTGCTCGGTTTCATGTATGGGGCTGTGGAGGCTGAGGCGTGGGGAGGTGAAGTGATCTATCGGGAAGATGGCCCGCCCAATGCAGGCCAACCGCCCCTGTCAGGATCGGCGGACATCGCCCGCCTTGAACCGCCCCGGGTGCGCGATACCCCCTGCCTGCAGAAAGTGTTGCGTCTCATTCGTCTCCTGAAGGACCGGGCGGGCAACGAGGTCCCCGTGTTCGGCTCGGTGATTTCGCCCTTTTCACTGCCGGTCATGCAGTTGGGTTTCGAGAATTACCTGCTATTACTCCACGAACAACCAGAGCGGTTTGAGCAACTCATGCGCCTGAACGAAGCCTTTTGCGTGGAGTGGGCCAACGCACAACTGGAGGCGGGCGCAGGAGCCATCGCGTATGCCGACCCGGTATCGTCCCCTACCATCATTCCCCGGGCGCTATACCTGAAAACAGGGTTCCTGATCGCCAGAAGGACATTATCAAAAATCAAAGGAGCCGTTGCAACCAGCTTTGCCTCCGGCCGTTGCCTGGCAATTCTCGATGATGTCGCTCAAACGGGCACCGTCGGGATCGGAGCCAGTTTTCTGGAAGATCTGGCCGCTGTCAAGGCCGCAGCCCGGGGACGGCTTACCGTTATGGGCAATTTGAATGCGATCGAAATGCGGCACTGGACTCCCGCCGAGGCCGAGATCAGGGTCAAGGAGGCGATCGCAAAAGCCGGGCCGGGCGGCGGATTTGTTTTAACAGATAACCATGGGGAAATTCCCTGGCAGGTTCCGGATTCCGTCCTGCTCACTATCGCGGATGCGGTTCGCCGCTGGGGCCGCTACCCCCTTGATTGGATCTAACATCATGCCTCCCAGTCTCCATCTCCTCGTCTGCCAGTACTACCTCAAGGAAGCACAGGTCATCCTCCAATCCGAAGGCTTTGAAAACGTCAGCGTCTCGGCATTTCCCGATCTCTGTGTTCGCCCCCGGGCGGATCTGACGGCGACGCTGACACACCAGTTTTATGACTCGGGAAAAAATGGACAGACCACTATTCTGGTCGGTGCCTGCTACCTCCTGCACCAGAATAAAACGGCCTTGCCCGAGGACCGGTATCACCGGATTCACCGGGAGGAATTATGCTTTCATATGCTTATCAACAAGACGACCATTGACCGGTGTCTTTGTGACGGATCGCACCTGGTCACCTCCGGTTGGCTGGAACACTGGCAACAGCATATTGACGCCTGGCAGTTTGACCGGGAAACAGCACGAATGTTTTTTGCCGAAGGCGCACGCCGCATGGTTCTGCTTGATACCGGCGTCGATCCGGAGGCTCAGACCCGCCTGCACGATTGCGCCGAATACCTTGGACTTCCGACCGAAGTCATGTCCGTGGGACTGGACCATTTCAGGCTCATTCTGAGTTATCTTGTCCAGGCGTGGCGCACCCGTGAAGCCGAGCAACAGGCGAAAGAGGAATTCACACGTGCCAACAAGAAACTGGCCGACCATGTGCTGGCCATGGATCTGTTGGTGAAATTGACGCGGATTATGAATGAGGAAGACGCGATCCAGGCCATACTCGAGCTTTTCACCATGCTGTTTGGAGCCGAGCGCGTGGCCTATGTTTCGCCTGATGGGGGTCAGACAAAAAGAATCTACAGCAACTTCCCGAAACCTGATGATGCCGAATGGATAGAGGCCTGGTTGGCCCGGTTCAGGCCCGATGAGACTTCCGCCATGACGGAAAGCGGGTTTTCCGTACGTGTCAAATACCAGAATGCAACCTTGGGATTTGTGATCGCCGACACGATCACCTTGCCGCATCACGGTCAGGACTACCTTAATCTGGCCCTTGATATTGTCAGCCTGTGCGCCCTTAGCCTTACAAACGCCCGCTTGATCAGTCTTCGCCAACAAGCAGAAGCTGAAGTCTTTCGAAAGTCGGAGGAACTGGCCCGGTCAAATGCCGAGCTCGATCAGTTTGCCTACATCGCCTCGCATGATTTACAAGCCCCCCTGCGCCGGATCATCGGCTTCAGCGAACTCCTTCGCGAAGAGTGCGCGGCCGCCCTGCCGGACACGGCGCGTGATTTTCTGAGTCACATTGAAAAATCCTCCCAGCGCATGCAGCAATTAATTCAGGGGCTCCTGATGTACGCCCGCGTGAATAAAGGCGACCGGGTGTTCTTTCCTGTGGCCTTGTCGAATCCGGTCAATCAGGCCCTTGAAGATTTAGCACCCCGCATCAAGGAAACAGGAGCCGCGGTGGAGGTCGGGATCCTGCCGACAGTACTGGGCGATCAACTGCAATTGTATCAACTGTTCCTGAATCTTATCGGCAATGCCCTTAAATTTGTCGCGCCCGGCTGTGCCCCGCGCGTCTGCGTCTCGAGCCGGAGCCCCGGCAAGGGCCTGATTGAGATCCGGATACGGGACAATGGGATCGGTTTCGACGAGAAGCATGTTGAACAAATTTTCAAACCCTTCCTGCGGCTTCATTCAGAAGATCAGTATCCAGGGTCGGGAATCGGACTCGCGGTCTGCCAGAAGATCGTCCAACAACACGGAGGAACGATCACCGCCCAAAGCCAGCCGGGCGCGGGCACCACCTTCCTCATCCGTCTACCAGAGTATCAACCGGGCGGTTCGGCTCACAGTTGACGCTGTCCCACCTTTACCTACCGCCGCCACGGCCATCTGACACCAACTCAATCGTAACCGGTCCATCGTTGATAATCTCGACGCTCATGCTGGCGCGGAAGGTGCCGGTGGCCACCTGGCCAGACCCCAGGATCCGCCGGAGATGGTTCACATAGACTTCATAGAGCCGCTCGCCTTCGGCGGGCGGAGCGGCATGGATAAAGCTCGGCCGGTTCCCCTTCCGGGTATCGGCATAAAGGGTGAATTGGGAAACCACCAGCACCGCACCCCCCACCGCCCCCAGTGCCAGGTTCATCTTGTCCTGCGCGTCGGGAAAAATCCGCAACCCGGCCGTCTTCTCAGCCAGATAAAGCGCATCGGCCTCCGTATCGCCGATCCGGACGCCAAGCAAAATGGCAAAGCCTTTTCCAATGGAGCCGGTGACCTGCCCGTCCACGGTGACACTGGCACGACTGACGCGCTGGATGAGACACTTCATTGATGTTTTATCGGATTTCCGCCCCGACATCCGTGCAAATAGCGGCTTTTACCTTCTCGTGAAATCCGTTCGCCATTTCATCGGTCAACGTCTTCTCCATCGAACGATAAGTCAGGGAATACGCCATGCTCTTCCGGTTTTTCCCGACCCCTTCACCACGATAGATATCGAACAAACGGACATCCACCAATTCCGGCGGGGCCACCGTCCAAATGGTCTTGAGAATCGCCTCGTGCGAAATGCCATCATCAACTACCAGAGCCACATCACGATCGACACTGGGGAACGTCCCGAGGGCACGGGAAACCGGAATCCGCAGGGCCTGGGCCACCAGAGGCGCCAGATCAAGTTCAAGCACCGCCACGGGATCAACCAGCCGCCACTCATTGCGAACCCGTTCGCTGACCAGTCCCATCGTCCCGACACAGGCGCCTGAAATCCAGATACTGACGCCCCGTCCCTCTTCATAACAGGGGCTATTCACAGGCTTTAGAACGAGATCCAAGCTCGCCAATCCACCCTTCGTGATCTCCGGAACATGTTGGGCGCGGCAGAGCGACTCCAGAATGCCCGCGATCCATTGGAACATCTCCTCGTCCTTCACCGGCTGGGATTTCGCCATCCCGGTTCGCCCCACAGGGCCCATCAAGCCAACACAAATCCGATCGGCTTCGGCATTCTTTCCCGAATCGTCCTTGAAGAATACGCGTCCAATTTCAAATAACGACGCTTCCCGGGCCTGGCGCGCCCGATTCTTCCCTAATGTCTCAATCATCTGGGGAATAAAGGAATCCCGTAACACCGTGTGATCCGCACTGATCGGGTTGGGCAACACCACCCGCTTCTCAGGATCGCCATGTCCCACCAGATCCAACAGGCGCCCGGAGAGGAAACTGTAGTTCATGATTTCCGACAGCCCGAGTCCTACCAGATTGGCACGACACACCAGAATCGCTTGCGTCGCTTTGTCCTCTGCGCCGGGAATAATTCTGGCCACCGGTGAAGGCGAAGGAACTTTATCCAGCCCGTGAATACGCGCGACTTCCTCGATCAGATCAACCTCCTGCTTGAGGTCGACCCGGTACG
>CAJBSZ010000148.1 GCA_903958395.1 uncultured bacterium
ACGCATTGAGGCCGTGGCGGGTCTTCCAGCCTATGAGGCCATGTGCGAGGATCGCGCCATGCTCGACGGGCTTGCCAAGCGCTTCAGCATCTCCGCGGCGGAAGTGCCCGGCCGGATTGAGGCACTGAGTGAGCAGGTGAAGACGCTGGAGAAGCAGATCAAGGAAGCCGCGACGGCGGCGGCCATGCAGAAGCTTGACGGCATCCTGGCGGCGGCCACGGAGGTGAAAGGGATGAAGCTTATGGCGGTGGCCGTGGGCGAGGTCTCGCCCGAGGCGTTGAAGAGTCTGGCCGAGGCGGCGCTGGCGAAGGCTGGGTCAGCCGTGGTCGTGCTGGGAGCCAGCCATGCCGGAAAAGCGCAGTTCATTGTGGCGGTCAGTCCCGACCTGACAAAGCAGGGTGTTCACGCCGGCAAGATCATCAAGGAAGTGGCCAAGGTGGCCGGTGGCGGTGGTGGCGGACAGCCCGCCTTGGCGAATGCCGGCGGCAAGGATGTGAGCAAGATTGCCGAGGCGGTTGAGAAGGCTAGGGAGTTGTTATAAGGGGTCAGGGTTCGGGGTTCAGGGGGAATCTGATGTGAGCATCGAGATTGAGTGTATGGCATGCGGGCGGGAGAGCCTGTTGAAGAGAGAGCCCCGGTATGAGGGGTTCAAGAAGGTGGGGGAGACCCTGACCTGTGCCTCCTGTGGACATGAATATGCCTCCGAGGAGGAGGTGCCCTTCAAGCAGAAGGCTGCGCCTAAAGTTTTTGATGCCAGCGATGCCCCCCGAACGATCAAGGTTTTCCGGGAGAACGAAGCCGAGACCCTCTGCCGCCACTGCAAGCACTTTGTGGTGAACCCGTTTCTCCAGCGCTGCGGCAAGCATGGCAGGATTGTAGAAGCCACCGACTCCTGCCGCGACTTCGAGAAGAAAGTCTTGCCGAAGATATAGAAGGGCAAAAAAACGCCGAGACGGTTTCCCGGCGCGGCGTTTCAGGCGGACTTATTTTAGTGCTTTACAGTCACCTTGATTCCCGCAGGCTGGCCAATAGCCACCAGAAGCTCCTTGAACCAGGGGGTGGTGATATCGAACGGCTTGCCCCCCTTGATGCGAGGGAATTCGATGGCGCGCAACTCGTTATTCTTATCCTCATCCTCGCCAATCACACCGCCGATACCGGCTAATGCGCATTCGACGCCCTTCTTGGCGCAAGCTTGGATCAGGGCCTTGTCCTTGGCGTTCGGTGCGGCCGCGCGGCTGTAGTAGCCGCTCTTCTGCACCATGGTCTTTTCGGCGCCGAGCATGTCGCCGAACTGCTTGGCGAACCAGTTGCCCACATTCACCTTGTCCAGCCGGGCATGGCCGAATGCGTCGCGTGGCACTTCCTCGCCCTTAGATTCCAGCTCGGCGATGATGGACTCAAGGCAGGCACCTTCGGACACGAAGATATTGACGCAGTCATTTTTGTCCATCACCTTGCGCAGTCGGGCGGCTTCGGCCTTGGCATCGAAAGCCATCTCGGGGACATAGACGGCGTGAACCTCCTCGCGGTCGCGTGTCAACCCGAACTCGGGCAGATAGTGGAGGCCATCCATCAGTTTGCGGTAGGCAACCGCCGTCGCGGCGGTGAGCCAGCCGCAGTTGCGACCCATCACCTCATGGACGATCAGCATGCGCGGGTTGGCAGTGTTTTCCTTGACGACATTCGCGAAGAACCGGGCGCCTTCCTCGGCGGCCGTCCAGGCGCCCAGACTCTGGCGGATCGGGATCACATCATTGTCGATGGTCTTGGGCAGTCCGACTACGGTCAGGCCGTAATTGTTTCGAGCCAGGAAGGCCGCCAGATCGGCGGCCGCCGTATTGGTGTCGTCACCGCCGATGGTGTGCAGCACATCCACGCCATCTTTCACGAGCTGGTCAGCGGCAACCTGCTGGGGATCCTGGCCTTCCTTGACCAGTCCGCGCTTGATGCAGTCCTTGACGTTGGTCAGCTTCACGCGACTGTTGCCGAGCGGGCTACCGCCATGCTCGGTCAGAAACAGGGCATTCTTGCGAACCGCCGGGGCAATTTTCAGGCTCTGTCCTTTCAGAAGACCCATGTACCCGTTGACATAGCCGATGATTTCAATCTGGGGCGCGACCCGGCTGTACTCATCGATCAGGTAGCCGATTGCAGAACTCAAACACGGCGCGAGGCCGCCTGCCGTTAAAATGCCCACTTTTTTTACTTGTTTGCTCATATGATCTCCTTGGTTTGCTAAAGGTTGCCAAAAAATAGAGTATTAAAGAAAAAATGGTGAATTGACAAAGTAAATTAGCCTCCCCTCTGGGTGGAAGGGGCGCAGTCCCTGTTTCAGCCAGCAGTCGTAAAGAATCGCTTGTCATAATGAGCTTTGTTTCCCTATGGTGATGTAAGTCATGAGAGGCGTTGAAGATATGGATAAGAGCAGTCCACGATTTGAGCGGGAAAAGGAAACCCTGCAGGCAATGATCCGCATCTACTGCCGGGATTTGCATCATTCCGACGACGCCCTGTGCGGGGATTGCTCCGAACTGCAACGCTATGCCTTGTCGCGCCTCGATCACTGCACCTTCGGAACCGTAAAACCGAAGTGTTCCGAGTGTCCGATTCACTGCTACACGCCGGCCATGAGGGATCGGATCCGGATCGTGATGCGTCATTCGGGGCCCAAAATGATCGTTAAGCATCCTGTTCTTACGTTGGAACATGTCATGGATGGTGTTTTGCACCGTCCGGCGAAACCAGTAAGGAAAGCGTCATGAGTCCTGATCCCGCCACGGTGGATGCCGATTTGCTCTTTGTTCTCCAGAAAGGATTGCCTTTGGAGTCTGATCCGTTTGCCGTCATCGGGGAAACACTGGGACTTTCCGGAGACGATGTCCTGAAACGCGTGCGTGTTTTGTTCGAGACCGGTGTTGCCCGGCGGTTCGGCGCCGTTTTCGATTCCCGGAGCCTCGGTTATGAAAGCACCTTGTGCGCCGTGGATATCCCCGCGACAGACCTTGTGGCGGCCGCCGCCCGCATCCAGCCGCATCCTGGCATTACGCATTGTTACGAGCGGCAGGGGCATCCCAATCTCTGGTTCACACTGACTGCTCCCGCCAATGCCCTGCTGCCTGAGCTGGCGCGCATCTCGAAAGCCCTGGGATCCTATGGGGTTTTGAATCTGCCCGCCCTGCAAAAATTTAAGATTGAGGCCGTCTTTGGGCAGAGTTCACAGGAGGCTCAGGAGGCGAAGGGGGCTTTGCAGCCTGAGACGCCGCCCGGAGGTCGGCGTCCCTCTGAGTTCGACGAAAGGGAGAAGACGGTTATTTGTTGTCTGCAAGGCTCCATCCCCGTTGAACGCGATCCCTTTGGGGCTGTTGCCAGACAGGTTGGGGTTGAGCCCGGGGAGTTGCTGGAACTCCTGCAACGCTGGCAGCGGGAGGGTGTTATACGGCGTATTGCCCTCGTGGTACGGCACCACAAGCTCGGGTATTCGGCCAACAGCATGTGCGTGTGGAAGGTGGCCCCCGAGGCCCTGATCGCGGCGGGCCACAGCATGGCGCGCAGCCCCCATGTGACCCATTGCTACGAGCGGCCGTCCTCCGGGGAGTTTCCGTATAACCTGTATGCCATGATTCATGCCCGTTCACCGGAGGAAGCGGTGTCGATTTTCAAGACACTGGGGCATGATGCGGGATTACCGGAGGGGGTGATGATGTGGTCGGTTCGGGAATTCAAAAAGGCGAGCCCCATTTTCTTCTGCGAATCAACGGTCGAACTCGGGGTGCCGCCTTCATGAGTGAACTTCCTCCAGGAACAGGCCTGCTCTTTGCGGCCGCGGGAACCACCTGCCCTGAAGCGATGGGTGCCTTTGATCGCATCAGTCAAGCCGCAGCGGCCCGTTTTCCCGGGGTTGTCCTGAAGTGGGCCTATACCTCCTCCGGGGTCAGGCGGAAACTGGCGGCGCAGGGCCGCGCTGTGCAGGATCCCCGGGAAGCCCTGACGACTCTTGAAGCGGAAGGCGTGAAGCGGGTGGCGGTGTTGTCGCTGCATCTCTCGGACGGCATGGAATTCGGCGAACTGACGGAAACCGTGGCGGCTTTTGCGGCGCGAAAGGGGGCCCTGGCTCGGCTCACGCTAGGCCGGCCGCTCCTGACCTCCGGGCAGGATGCGGCTCGTGTCTTTGCCTTACTGCTGGCCAGTCTGCCTCATACGCCCACGGAGGATGAGGCCGTGGTATTTGTCGCGCATGGAAGCACGGAGCCTGAGGCTGTCAGGACACTTCAAGCCTCAGTCTCGCTGTGCCGCCGGATTGACCGGCGCCTGTTTCTGGGTATGATGCTGGGTTCTCCCTCACTAGGGGAGGTTTTGCAGGAGTGTAAGGCCGCATCGGTGAAAAAGGCCTGGCTGGTGCCGCTGATGATTGCAGCGGGATATTCGGCAAGGGACGATATCGCCGGGGCAGGGGCCGGAACCTGGAAATCCGGCTTCGAGACCGCAGGGATCCCGTGTAGTCCGGTCCTCAAGGGGCTGGGGGACAATGAGGGCGTCGTGGAGGTCTGGATGGATCAGGCCGACGAATTGTTGAAGAGATTGAAAGCCTGAGAATCAGGAAGGAATGAGATGAGAAAAATATCCCAAGGACGAAAAATCCTGCCGGTCAGTCTTCTCTTGGAAGGCAAGCCCTGTCTCGTTGTCGGAGGCGGGACAATCGCGGCCCGCAAAATAGGGCATTTACTCGCTGCGGGCGCCGCCGTGACGGTGGTGAGTCCCGATTTGTGCGCCGAAGTCGCACAGTTGAAGAAAGATCGCGCCCTTAAACACAAGTCCCGCGTCTTTGCCGCAGCCGATGTCAAAGGGCAGTCTGTTGTCTTCGCGGTCACCGACAACGGGCCCGTGAACCTGGCGGTAATCAAGGCCTGCCGGCGCGCCCGTGTCCTGTGCAGTGCGGCGGACGCGCACTGGAGCGAAGGTGATTTCGTCTCGCCGGCGGTAATCCGGAAACCCGGGCTGGTTGTGGCGGTTTCAACCGGAGGGGAATGCTGTGCACGATCCCGAGTGATCAAGGAGAAGCTGGCGCACTACCTGGCAGGTCAAAAACTATGAGTTCATCACCCATGATTATCAAGGTGGGTACGCGATCGAGCAAACTGGCCGTGCTCCAGACCCAGTCGGTTGTGGCGAAGCTGGGCGCGTTATTTTCTGATGTGCAATGGAAAATCGCGCCCGTCTCGTCGCCCGGTGATCGGGATCTGGTTATGGATCTGCGCCAAAGTCCTGCCGATTTCTTTACCCGCGATCTGGATGAGAAAATAAAATCCGGTGAGCTGGATTGCGCCATTCACAGCGCGAAGGATGTCCCGGAGCCGATCGGTGCGGGGCTTGACTGGTTCTGGCTGCCCTGGCGGGAAGATCCCCGCGATGCACTCATCCGGCCGCGGGGTCGGGATGTCGCCAGTATGCCACCCACGGGCAAAATCGGGGTCAGCAGCGACCGGCGCGAGGCCTATTGTCAGGCACGCTTCCCGACGGCCAGGCAAGTTCCCATCCGGGGGACAATCGAGGAACGGCTGCGGCAGTTGGATCAAGGGGACTTTGATCTGGTCATCATGGCCGGGGCGGCCCTGAATCGCCTGGGCCTGCAGGACCGCATTACGGAATGGATTCCCGATGAGGCCTTGCCCGCGCCGGATGGACAGGGCTCGCTTGCGGTCACCTTCCGGGCGGGTGATGAGCGGTTCCTTAATCTCCGGAAACTGTTTGTGAAGTCGGTGACGTTTTCGGCCGCAGGTGTCGGAACGGCTGGTGCCTGTACCCTGGATGGTCTGGCCGCGCTCCAGCGTTGCGATATCTGTCTGCACGACACACTCTTCGGGCATGAGCTGATGGATTTGCTTCCCTCCTCGGTCAAACTTATTGATGTGGGCAAGCGGGCAGGCGCCCACAGCGTGCCGCAGAATGAGACCACCTATTTGATCACGAAATACGCCAGGCGCGGGTTGCGGGTCGTCCGGTTGAAGGGCGGCGATCCGGGAATTTTCGGACGGCTGGCGGAAGAAGTCGAGGCGATGGATGCGCTCGCCCTGCCGTACCGGGTCCTGCCCGGCGTCTCCAGCCTGAGCGCGGCGACCTCGGGAACGGGCATGTTGCTGACCCGTCGCGGCGTTTCACGTGGATTCACCGTCATGACTCCCCGTAAGGAAGGCGGCGGGGTAGGGTCAGTAGCCATTGATGAGCGCAAGAATCTTCCCATTGTGTTTTTCATGGCGACCGGCGTGGCCGGCGACGTGGCCCGCCAGTTGATCGGGGAGGGGCAGTCGCCCGACACTCCCGCCGCCGTGGTGTACGGGGCTGGAAGCGATCAGAGCCGGGTGATCACGGGAACGCTTGCCACGATTGAGGCTCTGATCAAGGAAGCGGGCTGCGGGATGGCCGGCCTGATTCTGGTCGGGGACGCCGTGAAGTATCGTTACCTGAACTCCGGCGCCCTGGCGGGACGGCGGATTCTCCTGACCGCCAGTGATGCCCTTCAGGATAAGGCCGCCGCGCTGGTGTCGGACTTCGGCGGGATCCCCGTATGCCGCCCCCTGATCCGCCTGGTCACCACGCCGGATGCGTTGTCACATATCCGCCAGCTCAGCCGGTATGACTGGATTGTCCTCACCTCGCCCTCCGCCGTTCGCTGTTTCGGAGAACTGCTGCACAAGGCGGGTGTCGATCTTCGCTCGGTTCCGAAACTGGTCTCCTGCGGCGGCGGGACTTCGCAGGAAATGAAGAGTCTGGGCTTGATCGCGGATATCGAACCAGTCTCTGATTTTAGCGCAAATGGGTTGCTTAACACTGTTAAGCAAAGAATTTTGCCCGGTACCCGCGTTCTCCGGCTCCGCTCAGATAAGGCGGGCGACGATGTCGCCCAGGCCTTGCGGGGCATGGGTGCCCAGGTGGAGGATTGCCTGCTGTATCGAAATGAGCCGGTCCGGCATGAGGAACAACCGGACTTTGACGCCGTGTTCTTTGCCAGCGCCTCTGCGGTTGAGGTCTTTGATCAGCAGTGGGGCATGAAGGCCGTCGCGGGCCGGTTTGTGGTTGCGATTGGCAAGCCCACCCTGGCGGCCCTGAATCACCGGGGTGTGACGGCAGATCTGGTTCCGCCTGAGGCGACGGTTGAATCCAGTATTGACGCGATGGCCCTCCACTTTGTCCGCCTGGAGCTTTCAAAAACCCTGATAACCAAGGAGTCCTGATGAGCACTTATCCTGAAGTTCGATTACGCCGCCTGCGGCGAACCCCGGCGCTTCGGCGCCTGTTTGACATGGCTCTTCCGGGACCTGAGAAATTCATGTGGCCGGTGTTCCTCAAGGAGGGGGCTAAAGTCCGCGAGCCCATTGACGCCATGCCCGGACAGTTCCGCATGAGCCCGGATGTTCTGGTGAAGGAGTTGGAGCGCGTGGCCGGGATGGGGGTTGGAAGTGTTCTGGTGTTCGGATTGGCAGAGCCCTCGCAGAAAGACGGTGCAGGAACAGCGGCTTATGATGAACGCGGGGTGGTTCAACAGGCCATTCGCCGTATCCGCAAGGAATTCCCTCATCTTGTAATTGCCACCGATGTCTGCGTGTGCGCCTATACCTCTCACGGTCATTGCGGGCCGCTCACTCCGTCCGGTGACGTGGATAATGATGCCTCGAACGAAATTCTGTCGAGAATGGCAGTGTCGCATGCGGCGGCGGGTGCCGATATGGTGGCGCCCAGTGCCATGATGGACGGACAGGTTGGCGCCATCCGGCGCGCTTTGGATCAGGCGGATTTTCAGCAAACGCTGTTGATGAGCTATTCGACGAAGTTTGCCTCCTCGATGTACGGGCCGTTTCGCGAGGCAGAGCAGTCTGCCCCTCAGAAGGGGGATCGGCGCAGTTACCAGGCCTCGTATGGCGATTTGCGCCAGGCGCTGCGGGAATCGGACCTTGATGAGGTGGAGGGGGCGGACATTCTGATGCTGAAGCCCTCGCTCTTCTATCTCGATGTGCTGGCCCGCCTGCGGGATCGTACCGACCTGCCGATCGCCGCCTACAATGTCAGTGGCGAGTATTCCATGCTGAT
This sequence comes from uncultured bacterium, assembly GCA_903958395.1. Taxonomy (GTDB): domain Bacteria; phylum Verrucomicrobiota; class Kiritimatiellia; order CAIKKV01; family CAITUY01; genus JAABPW01. The sequence goes on from CAJBSZ010000148.1 coordinate 8,086, forward strand.
CGCGGCGGCCGACCGGGGATGGGGCGACCTGAAGGGCATGGTGCGTGAATCCACCGCTGCCCTCGTCCGGGGCGGAGCCGATATTCTGATATCCTACTGGGCCAATCGGTACGACGAGATTTTCAAGGAAGGTTGACGGGGGGGGGGACCCCCTTTTCAATCTTAAGCCTTGAGCAAGTCCCTCCCCTTGTGAATGACCCATTACGACTGTTGGTTGTTTTAAGTTGCAATGTTAGACGAATCTAACTATGTTATACAAATGAAACAAAGCAAGGCGGCAGGGCGGGGAGCGAATCGGGCGGCGATCAGTGGATCCCAGGAGGATTATCTGGAGGCCATTTTAGAGCTTACGCTGAGCGATGGCAGTGCACGGGTACGCGACATTGCCGGGCGGGTCGACGTGGCCAAATCTTCCGTCACCGTGGCCCTGCGTGCCCTCAGCCGCGCGGGGTTAGTCCATTACGAACCGTACCAGTTGGTCTCGCTGACAGGGACGGGGCGCGCGTTGTCGGAGAAGATATGCGGGCGCCACCGGGTGTTGCGCGATTTCATGGTGAAGGTCCTCGGGGTGGATGACGGCGTGGCCGATCGCAATGCCTGCAGGATCGAGCATGCCGTCGAGGACGGGGTGATGCGCCGGTTTAGCTGTTTTGTCGGGTTCATGAGCCGGAGCAACGCCCGCGCGAGACAATTACCCGCTGCTTTCAGGAAGCATTGCCGGTTCGAGCGGCTAGCGGGACGGTGTTCGGCCTGCGAGGGGCTGGACACCGTTGAACCCATTGTTTGAAAGAAAAGTAACCAACAATAAGGGATAAACATGATGACGAATGGCCGGAGTACTGTGAGTAAGGATGGAGCAAGGGCCGGATTTGTAATTGCCGCCTTGCTGATGTTGGGTGTGGCGCAAATGGCCCAAGGTGGGTCGCGATTATTCACGGGGGTCTACGAGGCCCAGACGTCCCCCAAGGGGACGTTGGAGTACGAGCAGTGGGTCACCTGGAAGACATCCACGCAGGCGGATCCCGGACTCGACATCTTTGATTTCAGGCACGAGTTGGAATACAGCGTCTCCGATAATGCCATGATCGCCCTGTACCTTTCGGACTGGCGCGTGGAGACGGGTGGGGCGGGAGGCTCCTCGGCAACTTGGAAGAATGTGGCTGTGGAGTCGATTTACATGTTCCTCAATCCCTCGGTCGACCCGCTTGGGATTTCTGGCTATTTGGAGGTCAAAGGAGGGGATGACCGGTTTGTAGTAGAGGGTAAGGTATTGGTCCAGAAAAACATGGGGAAATGGGTGGCGGTTTGGAATGGCATCGTGGAAGCGGAGTGGGAGGGGGAGGGCCTGGATGAACAGACCGGGGTTCTCGGGGAAACCGCTGGTGTCAGCTACGAGGTCACCCCCGCGCTGCGCCTGGGCGTCGAGCTGAAGCATGAGGTAGAGTGTGCCGATTGGAGTGAGTGGCAGCGGCCGCTGCTTTATGTGGGGCCGAATGTGTCATACCGCAAGGGTGATTGGTGGACGACCGTGACTCCGGCGATCCAGACGACGAACCACGATGGCGAGCCCGATTATGTGGTTCGCATGATCGTGGGCGTCTCCCTGTAGGTGCGGCCATGAACAGGAGGAATCCAAATGACAGGGAAACTGACTAGATTCACGGTGGCCCCCCGGCAACTCATGATGGCGGTGATGATGGCCGTGATAGCGGGGAGTGCCGGGTGGGGGTTTTCAGGAGTGGTTTCAGGCGGTGCTGCTGATGCCTTGACCCGTGGAAAAAGAATCTATTTCACGCGTTGCGCCCAATGTCATCGTGCGATACCCATAAAGCAGTACTCTCTTAAACAATGGGAGCGCCTGTTGCCCCCGATGGTGAAGAAATCGAAGCTCGACGCTACTCAGGGGGCCGAGCTTAGAGCGTACGTCCGGGCAACCCTTCTGCTGCCTCTCTGAGGCGTGGGCTCCATGGCGACTGACGAGAGGAAATGGCAGTTATGACTGGGTTCTGTCTTGACCGTTTCCTGGATCGCGGATATTGGATGGGCTGAGAAAAAGGATGCCACTCATGAAAATTATTTGTGCCACGAATATGCCGTTTGCTCTGGAGGCCTTTAGCACCCTGGGGGAGGCGCGTATCCTGGAGGGGCGTGACATTTCCGCCGCAGATGTCCGGGATGCGGTGATCCTGGCTTTGCGATCCACCACCCAGGTCAATCGGGCGCTCCTGGAGGGGAGTCAGGTTCGTTTTGTGGGGACGGCGACGATCGGGACGGATCACCTCGATCTGGCGTATTTCCAGGAGGCGGGGATTCAGTGGTGTTTCGCCCCGGGGTGCAATGCGAATAGCGTTTCGGAATATATTACGGCCGCGTTGCTTACCCTCGGGGAACGGCATGGGATTGCCCTGGAAGGCAAGACGATCGGGATCATCGGCGTGGGGAATGTCGGAAGTCGCGTGGTCACTAAAGCCCGGGCGCTGGGGATGCGGGTGCTGATGAATGATCCGCCGAGGGAGAGGGCGGAGTATGGGGTTCAGGGTTCAGGGTTCAGGGGGGAGAATTTAGAGAGTGAGTTTGTCAGTTTGGATCGGATTCTGGCTGAGTCGGATATTATTACGGTGCATGTGCCGTTGACCAAGGATGGGCCTGACAAGACGTTTCACCTGGCGGATGCCGATTTTTTCAGGCGGGCCCGGAAGGGGCTGATTTTCCTTAACGCGGCGCGCGGGGCGGTGGTCGACACGCCCGCCCTCCTGAAGGCGCTGGACGTGGGACAGGTGGGGCATGTGGTTCTGGATACCTGGGAAGGGGAGCCGAAATACCGCGCTGATCTGCTGGCCCGAGTCGATGTCGGAACTCCACACATTGCCGGACACTCCTTTGAGGGAAAGGTGATGGGAACGGTCATGGTGTACCGGGAGGCCTGCCGTTTTCTGGGGGTTCCGGCCACCTGGTCGCATGAATCCCTGATGCCCCCGGCCTTGGTTCCCCGGGTGGAGGTCGATGCCGCCGGGCGAACCGATGAAGCGGTGCTCCGGGAGGTTGTTCGGAAACTTTATGACATTGAGGCCGACGATCGCCGCCTGCGTGACTCGGCTGTGACGGATGATGTCCTGCGCGCCAAGGCATTTGACCGGCTCCGGAAGGATTATCCCGAGCGGCGGGAGTTCCCGTATACGACGGTCCGCCTGAAACAGGCTTCTTCCGGGCTGAGGGCGAAATTCGACGGGCTTGGATTTCTGTGACGATGAGAGATTAGGCTTGATGCAGGAAAGCCCCGCCGTTAGCTTCTGGGCATGTCTTTTATTGCATCCATAGGGCAGGGCGCGATCAACCTGTATCACCGGATCCGATGGGTTGTGTCCATCAGTACGGCGATCGTACAACTGGCGTTTCATCCCTCCTCCTGGACCAAGCCGGTTCGGGCGGTTTTAACCCGGCAGATTGTTTTCACGGGCTACGATGCCATCGGGTTTGTGGCGGTTGTGGCGTTGTTGACCGGCATCTCGGTGGTGGTGCAGGCACAGGTTTGGATGGGTCGCTTGGGTCAGTCGGAACTGCTTGGGCCGCTCCTGGTTACGGTTATTGTTCGGGAGGTGGGTCCGCTCCTGGTGAACTTCATTGTGATCGGGCGCAGCGCCACGGCGATGGCGGCCGAACTGGCTGGGATGAAAGTGCGGCACGAAGTCGAGGTGCTGGACTCACAGGGACTTGACCCGCTTGTTTTTCTGGTGATGCCGCGGGCGATTTCCATGGCGCTTTCGGTGTTTGGCCTGGCGATGCTTTTCGTGGTGTTCTCGTTCGGGAGCGGGTACCTCTGCGGGGCGTTCCTGGGCACGGGACCCGGTGATCCGGGAATCTTTGCCCGAAGCGTCGTACGGGGCGTGTCCTCGTATGATTTTTATAATATCCTGGCCAAGACCCTGATTCCCGGCCTTCTGACGGGGGTGATTGCGGCCAACGAAGGGTTGTCGGTTGAAGGCGTGGCGACGGATATTCCCCAGGCGGTGACCCGGACCGTGGTGCGGGCGACGCTGGCGGTTCTGGTGGTGTCGGTCATTGTGTCGGTGTTAACGTATATTTGAAACAGGGTATGCAGGAACAAACGGCCATTTTGGAATTCAAGGGGGTAGCGGTTCGTTCCGCCTCCTCCCAGATCAGCGGCATCTCCCAGATCGATTTTTCTTTAGGACGCGGGGAGATCGCCGTGGTGAGTTTGGAAGAAGGGCGTGAGCACATTCCCCTGGCACCGCTTGCTCAGGGACTTCTGACCCCGGATTCCGGTTGCGTTTTATTTCAGGGTGCGGACTGGGCGCATATGAAAGCCGCCCGGCAATCGGTGGAACGAGGACGGATTCGAAGGGTGTATGAGCATTACGGTTGGGTGACGAATTTGGATGTGATGGAAAACCTTTGCCTCTCGGAGTGTCATCATACCCAGCGAACGAGGGACGAGGTGATGCAGGAAATCAGGGGATTGGCCCGGCGATTTGGCCTGGAGGATATTCCCGAGGCCCGCCCGACCCGTGTGCATGGCATGGTGTTGCGGAAGCTGGAGTGGGTTCGCGCGTTGGTCGGAACCCCGAGCCTGATTATTTTGGAACGTCCCCTGTTCGGGGCACCCAAGGCTGATGCGCCCAAGCTGATGGAGGCCGTTTGTGAGGCGTCCCGGCGCGGGGTGGCGGTGCTTTGGTTGACGGAAGATGAGCGTGTGATGGAATGCCGGAGCCTGGGAGCGTTGCGCCAGTTCCGGATGGATGGTGAAAAACTGGTGGCCGTCTCGAGCGGTCGGGAGAGTGACGGATGATTCAATCTTACAGGTTTCGCTATGCGAATGAAATTGCCGGCGGGTTTGTCCTGCTCGGTCTGGGGCTGTTGATCGTTGGGATTTATGCCGCCGGTCATGCCCAGGGCTGGTTCGACAAGAACTTGGTGCTGAAGACAAAATTCGACATGGATAAGGGAACCTATGGCTTGCAGGAAGGCGCCGAGGTCAGGATTCTCAGCACCCTCGCCGGCCGGGTGGGTGAAATCAAGCCGTCCGACGACGGCGGTATTGAGACGACCCTGATCCTGCAGGGCAAGTTCGGGAAATTTGTGCGCGGCGACTCGATCGCCAAAGTGAGTAAGAAGTTCGAGGTGGCCGGTGACGCGTTTGTCAATATTACCCTCGGCACCTCATCCCGGCCTGTAATGCAGGACGGGGATTACATCAACTGTATTCAGGATGTGGAGTTGATCGAGACGGCCAAGCGGATCATTGATGATTTGCGCAAGGCGGCCGTTCCGATGCTGGATGAGGTCAGCGGGATCCTCTCCAATGTCAATTCCGTGACCCGGCAGTTGGAACGTCGGGAAGGAACGGCGGGCCGCCTGATCGGGGATCCGGAATGGGCCCGCGACGTGGACGGCATCGTCAAGGATGTCCGGCAGACGGCGGCGCAGCTTCCCCTGATCGCTCTGAAAATTGACGGAGTGGTGACGAACATTCAGGATTTGGCGACGTCGCTGAAAGAGACGGCTGCCAGCTTTCCAAAGGTCGCCGAGGGCGCGGCTGGCGTGGTGCAGGATGTGCGGAGTGTGACCGGCGGGCTCACCGGACAGGTGGCGAACATCCAGGCCGTCCTGCTTCAGACGGAATCCATGTTCCGCGAGACCCAGGTACTGGTGGAAGGGCTCCAGAAGAATTGGCTGTTCGGGGCTGGCGACAAGGCTGAGGATGTCACTCCCCTGCAGTTGCCTCTGCCTGCAACAGGCGAAAGGAGGCAGCCGTGAAGAGAGGGTTCAGGGGTCAGGGGGCAGTCGTTGGATTGATTGCTGTTCTTGTTGTTTTTTCGGGATGCTCCACTCCGAAGCCGTCCCCGCTTGATCCCGAGATCAAACAGTGCGCCGATGGTGCCAATGCCGCCTATCGCCGGGGTGAGGTTGAGCGGGCAGATGCGCTCTACGGGAAGGCGTTGCAGCGGGCCCGGTTGAGTGATAACCGCGTGGAGATTTCGCGGAATGCCTATAATCTGGCCCTGTGCCGGATGGTGGCGGGAAAACTTGAGGAGGCGCGCGGGTTGTTGAGCCAGGCTTCCGAATTGGCCGGCGTGAAGGGGCAGGAGGCGGCACGCATCAGGTTGGCTGAATCGGAGGTTGCGCGATTGTCCGGAAAGGCCGACGAGAGCGGGCAGTTGGCCCGGCAGGCGGTGTTGGCGGGCGCGGACCGCGAGGGACGGGTTCATGCCCAGCTTCTGCAGAGTGAGGCGGCTCTTGTGTCGGGACAGGTTCAGAGCGCACGAGACTGTTATCAGGCTTCCAAAGCAGGGGTGTCGGGGAAAACTCCGGCCTTAATTCAGGCCCGTCTCGAAGCGGTTGCGGTGGGATTGGTGCAGGCCGGTGTAATCGCTGGAGATGTCGGGGCACTCCAGTTGAGCCGGGCCGATTGGTTGAAGAAGGCGGGTCAGTTCAAGGACATGGTGGCGACCCTGAACGATGCCGCACAGCATTTTGAAAAGATGGAAAAATGGGCGGAGGAGTTTGATTGCCGGATCCGCTCGGCGCAAAGTCTTCTGGCGGCCGGGAACCGGGATGCGGCGGTTCAGGCAGCCCGACAGGCTGCGAATTTGGCGGAGCGAAGCGGGTTGGCCGGCCAGAAGACTCTGGCGGCTGCGGTGATGAAGGAGTTGAACTAGATTCGGCATAGGGAGGGAATGCATGAATTCGTTGGAAACAGTATTGACGGGAATGGAACAGCGTGTGAAGCGTCTGGAGCGTGAGACGCGATTTTTCCGGTGGGCCACGGGACTTTTAGCCGTGGTGGCGGGGATCAGTATTGTCATGGGCTCGAGTCAGGGTGATGACAATTCCATCGGTCGGTTCCGGCAGGTTGACGCCGGCCATATTGTGCTTCGGGATCCCGATGGACAAATGCGCGCCTGGCTCGGAATTGCCGAGGGCGGGCCACGCCTGATCTTTTTTGATCAACAGGGACAGCAGCGGATGGGCGTGGGTATGACCCGGCGGAGCGAGCCGGCTGTCGCGATTTTCGATGCGGGGCAGAACGAACGTGCGGTGCTGGGGGTTATGGAGGGCTGGCCGGGCCTTGTGCTGCGTGATCCGCAGGGAAAGAAACGTGCCGCCTTGTTCTCCCGGGATGATTGGGCCAGCCTGTTTTTCTATGACCGGCGCGAGGTGAAGCGCGCAGGCATTGGGTTGTATGGGGAGGCGGCAACCGTCAACTTCAGTGATGATAGCGGGAAGGACAGGGCGTCCCTGGCCACCGACCGCAAGGGATCCAGCTTGTGCTTCTTTGATCGGGGCGGACAGAAACGGATCGGGCTGGGGATTACGAAGGAGGATGACCCGGTGTTCGGATTTTTCAAGCATGAGGGGGACAATCAAATGGCCTTGTCCGTGCTGAATAACGAGCCCTCCTTTAATCTGTATGGAACCAACCGGGTGGAAGTGGCGATCATGGTTCCGTTGACCAATGCCCCGACCGTGGAAGTGTTTGGCGGCGGCCGCAAGAGCGTGTGGAAGGCGCCGTAAGAAGGAGCGACTGATGAAGGAATCGGCATCGTTAAAGGGACGCAGTTTGTTGCGGTTGGATGATCTCTCCGACATTGAACTGTTTCATCTGCTGAATCTGGCGGAAGATTTCAAACGCAAGAAGCGCCTGGGGATCCGGGGTGACTCGTTGCGCCGGAAAAACATTGCGCTGATCTTCGAAAAGTCGTCAACGCGAACCCGCTGCGCCTTTACCGTTGCCGCCCGCGACGAAGGGGGTGGGGCGGAGTATCTCGGCACCCATGACATTCATTTCGGGAAGAAGGAATCCATCATCGATACGGCGCGTGTGCTGGGCCGGATGTTTGACGGTATCGCTTTCCGCGGCTTCAAGCAGGAGACGGTTGAGCAACTGGCGAAGTATTCCGGGATTCCCGTGTGGAATGCGCTGACGGATGACTGGCATCCCACCCAGGTCCTGGCTGATCTGCTGACGATTCGCGAGCATTTTGGAAAACTCAAGGGGCTCAAGGTGGTTTATATCGGCGATGGCCGGAACAATGTGGCCAATACCCTTATGATCGGGTGCGCCCGCACCGGAATGCACTTTGTGGACTGCGCCCCGGCGGAACTGGCACCTCCAGCGGCGTTGTGTCAGGAAGCGGCGGCCATGGCCGCTGAGCGCGGCGGCAGTGTGACTGTCAGCACCAATCCTCTTCAGGCCGTGGAGGACGCCAATGTGGTGTATACCGATGTCTGGGTCTCGATGGGTGAGGAGAAGAAATTCGAGGAGCGTTTGAAGCTGCTCCGGCCGTACCAGATCAATATGGACTTGATGAAACGCACGGGGCATCTGGATGACGGACAGGTGATTTTCCTGCACTGTCTGCCCGCGTTTCATGATTACCATACTGAATTGACCCAGAAAATAGGGCCTCTGGAGGTGACGGATGATGTGTTTGAGGCATCGTTCTCCCGGGTATTTGACGAGGCGGAAAACCGTGTCCACACCATCAAGGCGGTCATGGTTTCATCTCTGGTTGCATAAGGAGAGATCACGATGACGGTACAATTGAGTGACATCACGTGGGATGCGTTTCGCGCCCTTGAATTGGGGGAGAAAGGTCGTTATCTGGCGAATGACGGGCGTGAGTACCATGTTCTTGTGGCCCAGCAGTTCAATCGGAAACGGCTGGAGGAGTTGGGTGCCCTGGCCACCCATATCCGGCGGATTTCCAAGCAGGAGGCCGGGATGACCTTCCTGCGCAGCCTCCTGCCCAATCAGCGCGCGATGCTTTACTTCAGCCAGCCGAGCAGTCGTACTTTCCTGTCCTTCTGTTCGGCCTGTGAGATTCTGGGCATGAACATCGGGGAGGTCCGTGATACCGCCACCTCCAGTGAGTTCAAGGGGGAGACGCAGGAGGATTCGGTGCGCACCTTCAGTTCGTACTTTGATCTCATTGTCATGCGCTCCCAGATCGGCGGCCTGGCGGAACGCATGGCCTGGCTGCTTTCCAACACGGAGCGGCCGGTTCCCATCATTAACGCGGGATCGGGAAAAGATCAGCATCCCACTCAGGCGCTTCTGGATGTCTATACGCTTCAGCGAAGCTTTGAAAAACGGGGAAGCATAGACGGCAAAACGATTGTCTTCGTAGGCGATCTGGCGCGCGGAAGAACCGTCCGCTCTCTGGCCTGGCTGCTCACCAATTACCGGGATGTTAAAATGCTGTTCGTCGCCCCGACAGAACTCCAGATCGGGGAGGACATCCTGGGGCTGCTGCGGAGCGCCGGGGTGAAGCATGAGGTGATGAGTGATTTTGACAAGGCGATTCCGATGGGGGATGCGATTTACATGACGCGCATCCAGGATGAATGGGACGCCGCCGGCGAAAGCCGGAAGATTGATATCAGCCGATACTGCTTCACCCGGGACAAGCTGGCGTTGTTGAAGCCCGATGCCGTGATTATGCATCCGTTCCCGCGCCGGCAGGAGATATCAGTGGATGTGGATGATGATCCCCGTGCCGTCTATTGGCGGCAGATGAGAAATGGCATGTGGATTCGTGCCGCACTGATCGCCGCGATCTTCGGGAAAGAAAAGGCCATCAACGAGTATTTCGCCGCTCAGGCATGATGGAGTGACGGGTTTTCATCGTGAAACAGCTATTTTCTATAGTTCTGGTTGGGTTGATCATGGCCTGCGGCGGCTGGATTCATGCCGCCCCTCTTCTGGAATGGAGGGAGCAGGGTGACCTGAAGCCGGCCATGAAGGCGGTTCGGCCGTTTTTCACCTATGAGAATGACGCGCTGACCGGCAAGGAAAGTCTCGATATTCTCTGGCCCGTGGCGCATATCCGGCATTGGAAAGGGGAAACCGATTGGCGGTTTCTGACGGCGTTTTATATGGGGCCGCGTCCGACGGAACCCGATACCCAATATGCCTTCTGGTTTCTGCCCCTGCTCGCCGTTGGCCGGAACAAGGCCGGCGAGGATTATGGGGCCGTGTTCCCGCTGGGCGGGCGGGTGGATAACTGGTTCGGGCGGGATCGCATGGAGTTTGTTCTTTTCCCCCTGTATGCCCACAGCGAACTGAACGATCTCAGAACCGACCACTGGTTGTGGCCTTTTGTATCGCGAACGACAGGCGATGATCTCTACCGGTTCCGGGTTTTCCCCTTTTACGGCCGGTCGGAAAAGAAGGGCGAGGGCGAAAGCAAATTCATTCTCTGGCCCTTCTGGACCTCGGTTCGGCGCGACCACCCCGGCAACCGCGGCGAGGGATACATGCTGTTTCCCTTCTACGGGCACTCCAAAACGGATCGGGAGGAATCGTGGATGTTCCTGCCCCCGTTTTTCCGGCATACCGTCGGAAAGAATGTCGCCCAGAATGTCTACTTCTGGCCGTTCATTCAGACGGAAAAGTCAAAAAAACAGGACAAGTTATATGTTTGGCCGCTTTATGGGCGACGGACCACGGCCCAGGATGATCGCCGGTTCTGGCTTTGGCCGCTTGTCTGGAATCGTCAGGAAACATGCCCCCCGGTGACCTTTAATCGCTTCCGAATATTTCCGCTTTTGACATCCGAGTCCACGCGTTCCCTGGCCACTCCCACGAATGTGGTCAGCAGGTATGTCAGTGTCTGGCCTCTGGTTTCCTATGAGCGGTCGCGGTTGGATCTGAAGCGGGTCCGTGTTCTGGATCTCTGGCCATTCCATGACACCGCGCCGATTGAGCGGAATCTGTCGCCCTTGTGGACGCTCTACCAGTTGGAGCGGACTCCGGCGGGTGTTGAAAGTGAAATGCTCTGGGGGTTGGCCCGGTGGGGAAGCCAGACGAACGGACCGGCGCATGGCTCGGTGTTCCCTCTGGCGTCATGGTCGCACGACCGGGCGGGTGACACGCAACGGGGATGGGAATTTTTGAAAGGTCTGGTAGGATACGAGCGGAATGAGACGGGAAAGAGTTGGCGGGCGCTGTACTTTTTCCGGTGGAGGACACAACCATAATAACGCGTGAACCAAGATATTTTCCGCCGCCTACGGACTGGCGGGGGAAGGCAGGGCGTCAAGTCCTCGGTGTTTGTCGTGAAGCCGGGCGGGCGATGTTGCTCCTGTTTGAGGCGATTCTGTGCATGCGCCATTTGTTCAAGCGCCGCAATCGGGTGGAAGTCCTGCGCCAGATGTTCACCGGCGGAATCAAGAGCCTTGCCGTGATCACGGTGGTGGCCTCCTTTACGGGTATGATCCTGGCCCTTCAGACGGGTATTGAAATGCGCCGGTTCGGGCAGGAGGTCTACATCGGGGCCGCCGTCATGGTTTCCATGCTGCGCGAAATGGGGCCGTTTATGACCGGCCTGATTCTGGCCGCCAGCGTCGGCTCGTCGATTGCCGCCCAGATGGGGACGATGGTGGTGTCGGAGGAAATCGCCGCCCTGGAATTAATGTCCATCAATCCGGTTCGGTTTCTGGTCATGCCGAGGCTGGTGGCCATGGCCATTATGACGCCGTTTCTGTCATTTTACAGCTGCATCATGGGGGTGGTCGGGGGCGGCATTGTGGGGATGACTCAGCTCAATGTGCCGTGGTCGGCGTATATCGACAATGCCACCCGGTTTGCCGACAACAAGGATCTTTTCGTGGGGATGCTCAAGGCATTTCTTTTCGGTATTATCATTGTCATTATTGCCTGCCACCAGGGGTTTGCCACGACGCAGGGGGCGGTTGGGGTGGGGAACGCCACACGGCGCACGGTCATTTTGTCGTTCCTGACCATTTTGATCGTGGGGTACATGATCACGAGGTTTTTCTACGTATGATCAAGCTTGAAAATGTCACCAAGATTCTTGGCGAGCGCCGCATCCTGGATGGTGTGAACCTGGAGGTCCGCCGGGGCGAGACGCTTTTCGTGGTCGGGCCGTCGGGAACCGGGAAAAGTGTGACATTGAAGCACATGATTCGCCTGATGACCCCGGATGAGGGGCGGGTCGTGGTGGATGGCGAGGTGGTCAGCGAGGCGGCAGGGAAGGATTTGGAACGGATTCGCGACAAGTTTGGCGTTCTGTTCCAGGGGGGCGCGCTTCTGGAATGGCTCAATGTGGCCGAGAATGTGGCCCTTCCGCTTCGGGAGAAAACAAAATTATCCGAGGACGAGATTGATGCGAAGGTGATGGAGAAGTTGACCATGGTGGGGCTGGAGAAGGATATGGTGAAATATCCTTCCGAGATTTCCGGCGGAATGCGGAAACGCGTGGGACTGGCCCGTGCGATTGTGATGGATCCCCAGATTATTCTTTACGATGAGCCCACATCGGGGCTGGATCCGGTTTCGTCCCGAATGATCGACCGGTTGATTGACCACCTCAAGAATGAGTTGGGTGTGACGAGTGTGGTGGTGACGCATGACCTGCACAGTGCGCTGTCCATTGGAACCCGGATTGCCATGTTGACGGGCGGAAAGATCGTGGAGCTGGCCACGCCGGGTGACTTTGTTAAATCACAAGTCGATGAAGTTCAGCAATTTTTGGAATCGCAATTTATCACCGTCCGGGGTGAATGGGAGAAAAAAGGCTTATGAAACAGAGCAGTGTTGACCGAGAGATGACCATGGAGCTGATCGTCGGAACCTTTATGTTTATGGTTCTTCTGGCGTTGGCTTACTTTACCATTGTGCTGGGCCGTGCCAGTTTCTTTGAGAAGAAATTTCCATTGGAAGTCGAATTTGAGGATGTCATGGGCCTGCGTAAGGACGACAATGTTGTGCAGCGCGGCATGACGATCGGCAAGGTGAAGTCCCTGAAGCTGATTGAGGGCAAAGTCCGCGTTCTAGCGATGCTCGACTCCTCGCTCACACTGAAGACCGACTACAAGATCACCGTGATCAGTACCTCCATCCTGGGCGGCCGGAATATGGAAGTGAAGGTCGGATCCGAGCAGGCGCCCCCGCTTCCGCACGACATGATGCCGCAGGGGACGAAGCCGTTCGATCTGATGGCCGAGGCGGCGGAAGCGGTTCACGAAATCCGCCTTTCCATGAATCAAGGCGGGATCCTGACCAATTTGGAGCAGTCGGTGGCGTCCATCAAGGATATCTCCGGAAAGATCAGCCGTGGCGAGGGAACGATTGGAAAGCTGGTGAATGACGAGGGGGTCTACAACGAATTCCAGAGCGTGGCGAAGGAAATCCGGGGTGTGGTCGCCAGGGTTCAGGAGATTACCGACAAGATCAGCAAGGGCGAGGGGACATTGGGCAAGCTGATTTCTGATGATTCCGTTTACACGAATGTCGCCGCCGTGGCGGCGAACCTGAAGGATATTAGCGACCGACTCAACAAGGGCGAGGGAACGCTCGGGAAATTGCTAGCCAAAGACGACCAGCTCTACAAGGACATCTCAACGACCGCGAGTTCGCTTAAGGATATCACCGGGAAAATTGAGCGAGGGGAAGGCCTTCTGGGTAAACTAATCAACGACGAAACCCTCTATAATGACGTCAAATCCGCCGTCAACGAGTTCCGCACCACCGTCGACGACTACCGCGAAACCTCCCCAGTCGTCAGCTTCACGACGCTGCTGATGGGAGCGTTCTAGGTTTGGTGAGTTTAATTCTTCTCAAGCCCTGTAACATTGCTTGAGAAGAGTTTTAGAATGACGGTTAAGGCAGGGAATAGGGTGGTTTGAAAGGGAAGAAAATGCCCCGTATTTTTGACAATATAGCACTAGACCTCCTGCCATCCCTGCGGGATACACTTCAAATTTCCGAACGCTCCGATTTCTGCGTTGGCTACTTCAATTTGCGCGGCTGGAAGGCCATTGACAACCTCATCGAAAACTGGGTCGGGGGCGAGGGTGCGCAATGCCGCCTCCTCGTCGGTATGCAGCGACTGGATCAGGATGAATTGCGGTCCGCCTATAGTCTTCTCCCCCAGGAGGAGCAGGTCAGCAATCAATCGGTCATCCGCTTGAAACGTCGCTTGGCGGAAGAATTCCGCGCGCAACTCACCTTCGGCGCACCCACGGACGACGATGAAGCCGGCTTGCGCCGTCTTTCGGCTCAACTGAAGGCCGGAAAAGTTGTCGTTAAACTCTTTCTCCGCCATACCCTTCACGCGAAACTCTATCTCTGCTTCCGCGCTGACCCCAATAATCCCATTACCGGGTTTCTTGGCTCCAGCAATCTCACGCTTGCGGGCCTCTCCAATCAGGGCGAACTCAATGTGGACGTTCTTGATCACGACGCCACCGCCAAACTCGCCCAGTGGTTCAAGGACCGCTGGGGTGACCGGTGGTGCGTGGATATCACAAAGGAACTCATCCAGGTAATAGATGAAAGCTGGGCGCGTCCCGAATGCCCGCCTCCGTATCACATTTACGTCAAAATGGCCTACCACTTGGCCGAGGAGGCCCGCGCGGGCTTATCCGAATTCACCATTCCTGCGGACATGCGTGACACCTTGCTGGAATTCCAGTCCGCTGCCGTCCGCATTGCGGCCCGGCATTTGGAGAAACGTGGTGGGGTCATCCTTGGCGATGTCGTCGGACTCGGCAAAACGCTTATGGCCACCGCGCTGGCCCGGATGTTTCAAGATCCGCCGCGCTCGCTGGAAACGCTCATTCTCTGCCCAAGAAATCTTGTCGGCATGTGGGAAGATTATGCCCACCGTTTTCGCCTGCTGGCGAAAGTTGTTTCGATCACCCAGGCGCAGAACAGCCTGCCTGATCTCCGCCGCTACCGCGTTGTGATCATTGATGAAAGCCATAACCTCAGGAATCGCGAAGGCCGACGCTGGGCGGCGGTGCGCGATTATCTGGCCCGCAATGCCAGCAAGTGCATTCTTCTTTCGGCTACGCCCTACAACAAGGCGTACCTGGACCTTGCCAATCAACTCCGCCTCTTCCTGGAACCTGAAGATGTTGTCGGCATCCGGCCCGAGGAATATCTGCGCCGCGAATGCGATGGACGGCCTGAGGAGTTTACCCGCCGGCATCAATGTGCGGTCAATTGCCTTTCCGCTTTCGAGAAGAGCAGTCATCCGGACGATTGGCGCGAGTTGATGCGCCTATTTATGGTGCGGCGCACGCGGAGCTTCGTGGAGCGAAACTACGCCCTCACGGAATGCCCGTCATGCAATAACGTTGTCATGCCCACTCAAGAAAAGTGTCCCAAGTGTGGTAAAGAGAAACTCAAGGAAGACCGTCGCTTCCTCATTCTTGAAGGCGGGGGCCGTTTTCATTTCCCGAAACGTCAGCCCAAGACCCTAAACTTCCGGATCCGCGATAAGGATCCGAACGACCAATATGCCCGGCTCTATTCAGAAGTTGTAGTGGATACCGTCCGTGTGTTGCATCTGCCCCGGTACGGTCTTGCCAATTACTTGAAGCCCACGCTGGACGCGCCGCCGTCCCAGGACGAGGCCCAAGTGATGGAAAATCTCTCGCGGGCGGGCAAACGTCTTATCGGCTTCTGTCGCACCAATCTGTTCAAACGGCTGGAAAGCAGCGGTCATTCGTTCCTGCTGTCGGTCCGCAGACACATCCTGCGCAACTATATTTATCTCCATGCTCTGGAAAACGATCTGCCGCTGCCCATTGGCACCCAGGATGCCGCCTTGTTTGATACCCGCGCCGAGGATCAGGACACCGAGGGCTCCTTCCCCGGCATGGACGACAAACCGGCAGACAAACCCACCGAAATCACAGCCAAGTCGCTGTCTGATTTTGCGAAGGCCGGTGCCGTAGGGTACAAGACGCTTCGCAATGTACATGCCAGCAATTTTGACTGGTTGCGCCCCGACGTGTTTGTCGAAGACCTTGCCAAACATCTCCGGCAGGATGCTGAACGGCTTTTCACTATTCTTGAACTCGCGGGTCAGTGGAATCCCGAGCAGGACCACAAACTGGCGGAATTATTCAAACTCCTGACCAAAAAGCACCCGGACCAGAAAGTTCTTATATTCTCGCAGTTTTCGGACACCGTGACCTATCTTGAATCTCAATTGAAGGAGCGCGGACTGAAGCAGATGGCGGGCGTTACCGGCGATACTGATGAGCCGTCTAATTATGCGCGCCGTTTCAGCCCCGAAAGCAATAAAGCGAGGGAGAAGGGCGCGCACCACGCCGTCACGCCTGCGGAAGAGCTTCGCGTGTTGGTCGCCACAGATGTTCTCAGCGAAGGACAGAATCTCCAGGATGCCGCCATTGTTGTAAACTTTGATCTGCCGTGGGCAATCATTCGCCTCATCCAGCGCGCCGGCCGTGTGGACCGTATTGGCCAGAAGGCCGAGGAGATCCTTTGCTATTCATTTGTTCCGGCCGAGGGTGTCGAACGCGTCATCCGCTTACGCTCACGCGTCCGCCAACGACTCCATGAAAATGCCGAAGTCGTTGGAACGGACGAAACATTTTTCGAGGATGAGAAACACGATACCGTCA
The DNA here is from genome assembly GCA_903958395.1 of uncultured bacterium. Taxonomy (GTDB): domain Bacteria; phylum Verrucomicrobiota; class Kiritimatiellia; order CAIKKV01; family CAITUY01; genus JAABPW01. The sequence goes on from CAJBSZ010000148.1 coordinate 24,508, forward strand.
TTCGTGACCTGTTTACGGAAAAATCCAGCGTCCTGAATGATCCGGAAGACGACGAAGTGGATCTCGCGTCGCTGGCCTACCAGATTTGGAAAAACGCCTGTGACATAGATCCTTCTTTGAAAAAGACCATTCCCGATTTGCCTGGGGTCGTCTTTTCAACCAAACTCCTGTCAACGGTTCCTGTCAAAGCAGGGACTGTCTCTAGTCTCCGGGCTGACTCCGGTGTCATGGTTTATGTCCGTACCGCCGATGGCAACGACGCCCTCGCCTGGGTGGATGAAGAGGGCTATACGGTCACGGAGTCCCAGCACGACATTTTGCGAGCCGCCGCATGCGAACCGGCCACGCCCACGCTTCCGCGCCTCTCCAATCACCACCCGCTTGTTCAGAAAGCCGTTGGCGGCATTCAAGCCGAGCACATCACCACCGGGGGCCAACTTGGGAAGCCGTCCAGTGCGCGCCGCCGTGCCTATGAACGGCTTAAGGATTACGCCGCCCATGTAAAGGACAGTCTGTTCGACATCAAACCGCTCCATCAGGCCATTGATGCGATTTACGAGGCACCGCTTTCTGAGGCCGCCCGCGATCTCCTCAATCGTGAACTCCGTGCTGGTGTTAATGATGAGAAACTTGTTGAACTTGTCCTGTCCCTTCATGAAGAAGACCGACTCTGCATCCCGAAGGACGATGTTGAGGCTCGCGAACCGAAAATCATCTGTTCGCTCGGCATCAGAAAGGATGAAGGATGTCAGACGCCCTAAACCTCCAGCGCGCTCGCCCTTTCCTTCAAAGTTGCGACCTGCCCAAACTTTTTGTTGAAGAACTCGGATGGGAGCCGTCGCGCCAGAAACTCACGCTTCGTATTGGAGAAACTGACTTCGCCTTTACAGCACTTGCCCAGAAACGCGGTTTCATTGCCTGGCTTTGCGAATCGCCGTCAGGTGGGTTACCCGACCACGGCGCACGCCTAAAACTTGATCGTAAACTATCGGAAACCAGTTTCGAGCATCTTATTGTGTTTGTGACCGGCAATCGTGCCAGCCAATCATGGATGTGGGTCCGCCGCGAGCCAGGCAAACCGCTCGCCGCGCGTATTCATGAGTATCAAAGGGGGCAGCCTGGCGACTCGCTGCTCCAGAAGATTCAAAACCTCTATGTCTCCCTCGAAGAAGAGGAGGCCGGTCTCTCCACCGTGGCCGTTGCCGGGCGTGCGCGCGCGGCATTCGACATTGAGCGCGTCACCAAGGCTTTCTATCGCGATTTCGATACGCACCGGAAAGCATTCTTCAAATTCATTGCCGGGATCGGTGCGGTGGCTGATCGCGAATGGTATGCCTCCGTCATGCTCAACCGCCTGATGTTCGTCTATTTTATCCAGCGCAAGGGGTTCCTGGATGGCGACCACAATTACTTGCGCAGTCGTCTCGACCGCTGCAAGAAAGAGCAG
>CAJBSZ010000149.1 GCA_903958395.1 uncultured bacterium
CCGATCACGTTCCGCCCGAGCTGGTTCAATAGCGCGTCCGTCGCGATCACCGTCTTGCCGGTCATGCGGTCGCCCAAAATCAGCAGGCGCTGACCTTTCCCCACCGCCACCAACGCATCCACCACCTTGGTCCCCATCAGCAACGGTTGGTCCACCGGAGCCCGCTCCGTGATCAAGGGGGAGGGGCTGAACACTTGGAGTTGTTCGGTGGTTTCGATCGGCGGTCCGTCATCGCATCGCTGTCCCAACCCATCCACCATGCGCCCCAACAAGGCGTCGCCCACCGGAATCGTAAACGGCTCGCTGGCCCCCGACGCGGCCTGCCCCATGCGCACCTTGGACTCATCGCCCAGGATCAGCGCCAGCACATCCTGCTCATTGAATCCCATGACAATCGCGCGATTCTGGTCGCCCAAATCGATGATCTGTCCATTGAGACAGGAGGGCAATCCATCGATTCGCACGATGATCTTCTTGATGTCCTTGATGATTCCCTTTTCGGTGAACCGCATCTTAAAGGGCGCTACCACCGTATGTGGCGAGTTGCGCATTGAGCGCCTCCTTGAGTTCAGGGGTCAATTTTTTCTGCACTTCCAGGTCGCGAATAATATCCGGCCGTTCGCGCCGGATGAAAGCGGACAGGCCCTTCTGCCAAGCGGATACCTGGGCGGGCTCCAGTTGGTCCATCGCCCCCGCCGTCAGGGCATAGAGTATGAGGACCTGGTCGACGATCGGCACAGGATCGGTGTTCCCCTGTTTCAGAATCTCAGCGACCACCCGACCCTTTTTCAGACGGCGCTCGACCGCCTGCGACACACCCGCCTTGATCCGCGTCAGCTTCTCCAATTCCTTGTACTGGATGTATTCCAGCCGCAGAATCCCCGCCAGGCTGCGCATCGCCGGCCATTGAACCTTGTTGCCGATACGGGACACCGAAAGACCGATGTCGATGGCCGGTTTGAACCCTTCGCTAAAGAGCGGGGTGCTGACGTATAACTGCCCGTCAGTCATGGAAATGATGTTGGTGGGAATGTAACCGGTCACATCTCCCTGCACGGTTTCGACAACCGGCAGAAACGTCATCGATCCGCCACCGCGGGCGGCGCCGAGCCGGCAGGCGCGTTCCACGAGCTGGGAGTGCAGATAGAAAATATCCCCGGGATAGGCATCGCGACCCGGGGATCGCTCCAGGAGCAGGGACATCTGGCGATAAACCCACGCATGCTTGGTGAGGTCGTCAAACACCACGCACACATCGCGCCCCAGCTCGTTCATGAAATATTCGCCGAGACTGGCCGCGACATAGGGCGCCAGGTACTGTTGCCCGACCGAGGAGGAGGCGGTGGCCGCCACGACAATCGCGTAACTCATCACATCCCGCTCCCGGAACAGGTCGAGCACCTTATTCAGGGACGCCTCGGCCTTGCCGATGCAGCAATAGATGCAGATGACGTTCTTTCCCTTCTGATTGAGAATGGCATCGGTGGCGATCGTGGTCTTCCCCGTCACGCGATCCCCGAGAATCAGCTGGCGCTGCCCCTTCCCGACTGGATTCATCATGTCCACGATCTTGACGCCGGTCTCGAGGGATTCCTGAAGGGGAGTCCGCTCCAGCACCCCGGGCGATTCGTTAAAAATGGGATACCGCTTGTTCGCCTTGACCGGCCCGTAGCCGTCGGTAGGCTCCGCGAGCCCGTTGACGATCCGCCCGAGGAACTGTTCACCAACCGGCACCGTGCAGGACTCGATGGTCGAATGCAGTTTGTCGCCGGGCTTAATCTTCGCCCCTTCCTTGACGATCATGACGAGTTCGTAGCCATTATCGAACCCGACAATAACCCCCGTGCTCCCGCCCTCGAAATGCACCAACTGCCCGTTCATGCAGTTGGTGAGTCCCGTGATATGGGCGATGTCCTGCTTGATTTCAGCCACCACCCCGTATTCCTTCATCTGCAGGGCGGATATTTTCAATTGAAATGCCATGGTTATTATGTCTTCTCTGCCTTGCCTTTTCCGTACCACCGGATAAAGAACAAGGCGCTGAAAGCCCCCAGAAAACCCAGAATAATGTAGATGATGACCCAGGTGGTACGCTTGTCGGGACGGGGCACATCCATGATCGGCACCCCCCCCTTGATCGGCTTCTCGCCTGGCTGAAACAGTTCCTCAAGCCGCTGAACCCGTGTGACCAGTCCCTGCATCGCAGCGCCCTGCTGCCGGGCAAAGGCCACATAGTCCCGATTCACCTGGGCTGGCCAGGGCTTCGCCTTCACCGCTTCCAGATCGACCAGAATCATCTGCGCCTGCGTCAAAACCGCCTTGTAGGATTCCATGTCCTTTACAATGGCAATCAGCTCCCGGGTCCGGCGCTCCAAGCCAGGCAACTGCTCCTTCAGCCCGGTCCAGGGATCCCGTAGTTTGACGTCAAACACCTTGCTTTCCTGCGGCCCGAGTTCGATATCCTCCAAATAAGCGTAACAAAGCCGCCGGGTGGCATCGAACCCGATCTGCAATCCGCCCGCATCGACCACATCCGTCGATTTGATCTCGGCCGGAAACTCATGCCGGAGCGGAACTTTCTTTTTCTCGGACAATGATGGGTTTGTGATCTTGATATGGATGACCAGAACGCCCCCCGTAGCGGTGGAATTCCAAATGTCGGCTGGCGGCAGGATTTTAGGGAGCCCGAGAAAGGATTCCGGATCCTTCCCTGCCGCGACGACCAGGTTTTCCAGCATGCCGACATCTTTCCGGACCCGTTCCAGAACCTCGAGGTTGGACTCATAGACGCGGATATGGTCCATCGGCTTCACCACCCCGACCGCATAGGCCGCCTGGCGGGTCGCAATCCCCTTCACCCCCTCGTCGATCAAGGTCTTCAGCTCCTCCGCCGTCGCCGCCTTGCCGCCCCCCTTCAGGGCCGCCGCCAGCTTCACCGCATGTCCGGACAGTTGCGTGAGATCAGCCTCGGGGATTTCCCAGATATCCTTGATCACCACTTCGAAGGTTCGCGTCTCCCCGGGATTAAGCTCAACGTCCTTATTGACCCGGTAAGCCCGCGCGGAAACATCATACATCACAACCAACTCACCCGCGCTGACAATATGCTCGGGCTTGACGTCACGGGGCAGCACTGCCGTAACGGGAACCTTCTGCTTTTCAGCCCGGGATGGATTGATGGCGCGGATTTTGAGGGTGATCACACCCGCGTGGAGGGAGGAGGAGAGAAAGACAAAAGTCCACGCCAAAACAAACAGGAGAAAAAGGTTTCGCTTATTCACCATAGTTTAACGCCCCATTCAATCATTGCCCGGGATGGTAACACCCCCACCTCCCGGGCGCAAACTGAACTTAATTCTGGGTGACAACCGCCGAGCCCTGATTATCGTATTGATCCTTGACGGTTACGATATTGTCACCGGTTACACCCACATTCGCCTTGTAGGTCGCGTTACTGCCTGAAGCACTGATGATGGTGCCCAGGGCGGGATTGGAGACACTCCACGCGAGGGGAAGAGCGAGCTGATCGCTGACCGAAGCGGTGAACACCACGGCGGTTGAGTTGCTGGACGCGCCGCCCAGAACCGGATTAGCCGGACTGACACTCACCCCGCCCGTACCCCCGGCACTCTCGCATCCGGTCCATACCCCGATCGCCATCACAGAAAGAACCACCGCCAAACCAACCATTGTCCATTTATTCATCGTCATGCCCTCTCCTTGTTTGACGCTTGAATATCAAATCCCCGCCAAGAGGGAAAGCCCATTGTCCGCCCCTCCTTCCTCATTCATCATTCATACTTCATCATTCATACTTTCTTAATACCCCAACGCCTGCTTTACGGCCTTGAAGAGAGCTTGATTCGAGCAAAGGGGCGTGAGGGTGCCGTCGCGCCTGACGACCAGATTGCCCGTGGCGGGAACCTCTCCCCCAACCGCCACCGGCAGGTCGGGATACAACTCCAGGGCCATACGGGCGGCCTCGCCTTTCCCCTCCTCCGCCGGAAGCACCCAGATGATCACCACCCCCTGGTCGCCATAAAGCTTCTGAATCGTACTCAGCATCCCCGGCTCCCCGGGATACAGGGACCTTAGAGACCCCTCCACGTAGGCTGACCCGAAATGATAGACCACCACATGCCCCTTCAAATCCTCGGGCTTCACGTCTTCCCCATTATCCGGGTTTCCACGCAGCCAGCGGAGGGAAGAGGAAGAGAAATTATGAAGGATGAAGGATGAATGATGAATACTGACCTCTGACTTCTGAATACTGCCTTCTAACGCCTGAACCCTGAACCCTGAACCCTGAATACTCTCCCTCACCCTCTTCACCACCACATCCACATCCTGCCCCATGGGCTTGAGGCCGGAAACAGATCGGGGGACACAGCCTTCGCCCTCCACCTGAAGCGCCACCAGATTCTCGCGCAGATCACGAACCTCAAACCGGCCATCCCCGGTTGTGGAAACTCGCCCAATCTCTCGCTCCACCGGCGGCAACGTCCAAACTCCCACCGTGGCCAATACCGGAACCCCCGCCTCATCAACCACCCGCCCGCGCAGGGAGACCTCGCCTAGTGACTGAAGGACGATGGAGCCGGCGTCTCCAGGCATACTACCGGCGGGGACGCCGGTTACTACAGAAGAGGACTTCACCAACCGACACCCTTCCTTATCGGCTGTCAGCACATAGCGGAGCCCGGGCACCAGTCCCTTGATGATAAACCCTCCGTTGGTTCCCGTGATAATCGGCGGCAAAATGGCATTAAAGGGAAGCGGAATGTCATCGGCCCCATATCCCATCACACGAATCAAGGCGCCCTCAACTGGATTCCCGCGCGAATCGACCACACGCCCCACCAGTGAAATCGCCGGTTTCAAGTCAATGTCGATCCGCCCTGAACCCCCAATTCCCACTCCCACCGATGGCAAAGTGGGATGCTCGGCGAAAACAAGGCCATACCGCCGCCCATCCTTGAGTTGACCGGCGCCTTTTCGCTCTACCCGAAACAATCCGTTTGACGGAGTCAGGATAGCCGGTTCATTCCCCCATTCACCGGCGAGAAGAAAGTATGAAGGATGAAGAATGGATGAATCCGAACCCTGAATAACTTTCCCCTCAATCACAATCCGGTCCAGATCCTGCTCAAGGCGTTTCAGGGCTTCCCGGGCGCGAACTACCTGGGGATCATCGGCTGGATAGCTTTCGAGGAGTTTACGCCAGCTCCGCCGGGTGTCTTCCGGACAGCCCAGCCTCTGTTCGCAAAGACCGATCCGGTATAGAATTTTTTCCGCCATCGCCCGGTCGGTGGCCGGCACTTCGGGCAGAAGCAGGCGGTAATTCGCCAGAGCCTCAGACACCTCGCCGCCCAATTCCTTTTCCAGCACCCGCGCCACCCGCATCGCAAGAGACACCTCCTCCGCAGCCAGAACAGGCCCCACCAGCGACAAGAAAAAGAGGAAACTTACCACGGAGGAAAAGGAGGATGGAGAGAGAGGAAGAGAATGTTTCGGAATTTTATGCGCCAGGGGTACCCGTCGCATAAAATTCCGAAACCCCTTTCTGGAGGGGGATCGGAAGAGAATCGAACATCGGCTCGGCTCAAACTCCACAGGAGGGGTTTCGCGATTTTCACTCATGGGGTACCCGCCATGAGTGAAAATCGCGAAACATTTTCTTCTCCTGCTCTCCCCCGCCCCCTCCGTCTCTCCAGCGAAGCGGGTGGTGAACTCTTTCTGGATTGCTGGACGGACGCGTTCATTTGAGGAACTTATAGCCGACGCCGTGGACGGTGAGGATGTGGGTGGGGTCACCGGGTTTTTTTTCGATTTTGGCGCGGAGCATGGCCACAAAGGTATCCAGTGACCGCTGGGTGCCGTAATATTCCATTCCCCACACTTCGCGGAGGAGGGTTTCGCGGGACAGGGATTTACTGTCATTCGCAACCAGGTAGGACAGCAGATCGAATTCCGTCCGGGTCAATTCAATCGGCTTTCCCTTTTGGGTCAGGACACGGGCCGAAAGATCGAGCACGAAATCGCCGAAGCGAAGCGGCGCCTCAGCGGCATCCGGTTTACGTTCCGCCCGCGCCAGAATGGCTTTCACCCGGGCCATCAGCTCCTTGATGCTGAAGGGCTTGGTCACATAATCATCCGCTCCGGTTTCAAATCCCTTGAGTTTGTCGATTTCATCCTTCCGTGCGGTAAGCATGATGACCGGCGTTTGGATGCGACGCTCGCGCAGGGCCTTGCAGACCTCGTACCCGCCCAGGTCGGGCAAGGTCAGATCCAGAAGCACCAGATCGGGCTTCCGCTCAAGCGCCTGCTTGAGTCCCGCCGTCCCGGTCATCGCCTTGAGTACGCGATACCCGGCCACGGAGAGATTCTCCTCCAGCCCCAGCATCAACGACTCATCATCCTCCACAATCAAGATCGTCTGTTGTCGTTTCATAGTCACCTCTCTTCGGGAAGGCTTTGCCGGTCATATTCACTTATTCACACTCGTCAGGAAAGACAAAACCGAAGATTCACCACGGAGAGACGGAGGAAGATAGGGAGGAAGAAAATGTTGCGGCCTTTTCGTTCGGGAGTACCCGAGCCAAAAATGCCGCAACACCATTCCCTGGAGGAGGAGCAGACGAGAAAACTTTTAATTGTGCGAAACACAGCTGGAGCCGCCTGCTTGCCCTGAGTCAGGTCAAAGAACTTCTCTCTATATTCCCCCACGGAAGGGGTTCCGCGATTTTTTGAATGGTGTACTCGCCATTCGAAAAATCGCGGAACATTTTTTCCTCTCCCTATCCCCCTCCGCCTCTCCGTGGTAAATCTTCTCTTCACGTTGCGGCGGGAAGGACAACAGAAAATGTGGTTCCCCTTCCCGGCTCGCTCTCAATCTCAATTTGACCGCGATGGGCCTTGACCACATGATGACACAGGGCTAGTCCCAGGCCGACCCCCCGTGTGTTCTGCTTCGCCGCCCCGCGTCCCCGGGTGTAAGGCTTCAAGACCCGCCGGACCTCATCGGGCGTCATTCCCACCCCGTTATCCTTCACCGCCAAAACCACCTCAGAGGCAGTCCCCTTCGCCCCCCAACGGAACCGCCCGTGCCGCCTTTCACGCGCCGTCAACGACACCTCGATGCGCACTCCCTTTTCCGGGCTCGAGTACTTCACCGCATTATCCAGCAAATTGAACACCACCTGCTCCAGCGCCCCGGAATCAAAACGAACCTGAGGAAGCTCCTCGTCAAAGGCCACCCCAATCACCGGGGTTGAAGAAATTTGAACAGAAGCTCGCGAAGTCTGTGGACGATTGACACTCGTCTCGACCTTCGCCCCGATCCCTACGGCGAAAGTCTCGACGACATCCGTTACCAACGAACCGAGGTCACCTTCGGTGAACTGATACCGGAGAGAGCCTTGCCCATAGCGGATGAAATAGAGAGCCCGGTCGGTCAGGCGGCTCAGCCGGTCGCTTTCCTTCACAATCGCTCCCAGAAAGGTTTTCTTTTTGGCGTCATCCACGATGTTCCCCATGTACAGGCTTTCGGCCAGCATCCTCATGGAAGACAGGGGCGTGCGCAAATCATGAGAGACCGTGGCCGCGAAATCCGTTCGCTCCCGGGCGTCCAGGATTTCACCCGCCGCCTGTCGCCAGATCAGCCAGGCCCCCGCCACCACGCTGATGATGAGCAGGCCCCCGCCCCAGCCATAGAGCCGCGTCTGAAGCCGGGCGTTGGCGAGAAATGCCATCGGATCCGCAGGAGTGGCTTCCAAAGTAATGGATTCCAGGGGTGATGGAAGTTTTGAAGTATGAAGGATGAAGGATGAAGGATGAAAAGTGGATGATTCCGGATCTTGGACTCTAACCGCAATCCCGCTATTGGTCGCCACCCTCGCAAACACCTCATTCAAATGCTCCCTCAGCCTCGCCTCATCAAACTGAAGCACAATAATTTCCCCCTCCCCTCCTCTTCCCTCCTGACCCCTGAACCCTGAACCCTGAACCCCTCCCCCCCTGACCCCTGACCCCTGACCCCCTCTTTTTACCAGCGCCTCCTGCGCACCGATCCGGGCCTTGATCCAGCCGCGTTCGGGCACCGAGGGAACCAGCCCGCCAATCTCTCCGGCCAGTTTCGCCCGATCTTCCACCGTCAAGGCCCGCCCCCGCATCCGCTCACGCCATTGGGAGGAAATTGGAATGATGAATGATGAATGATGAATGATGAATTCCGACTCCAGTCTTCCGTCTTCAGTCTTCAGTCTTCCGCCTTCTGCCTTCTCAATCCACTCCACCATCAGGTCGCGCTGGAGCGGAACCAAATCATCATAACGGGCCAGAACACGACGACGGGCCTCCTCGACTTCGCCCAATGATTTCAGAGCAATGAGGTCATAATAAAACCCCTCGTCAGGATCCCGCGCTAAATCTTCCTTCGCCACTTTTTCCAGACACCCAAGGACCGCATTCGTCTCTCCTGAGGCACGCAAAACGGCAGCCTTCTGGAGCAATGTGGCGGCCCGGATGGCCGATTCGGATACAACGGCGGAAGGGATGAAGGATGATCCAGTCGATTCGGCTGGAGGATAGGTGAGACCAGCGCCTGGAGTGAAGATGAAAAATCCCGCGATCCAGGGGGAAGACGAACATTGAACATTGAACATTGAACGTCCAACATCCAACTGAGAACTATCAGGCGCCTTCGCTCTTCCCCGTTCCCTGTTCAATGTTGAATGTTCAATGTTCGATGTTCGAAGCTCCGCCTCCCATGCCGCCACCGCCTGACTCAGAACACGGACAGCATCAGTCTCCAGGCGTTTCTGGATGACAATCTGCCAGTTATTGAGAACGCGCCCAGCAAACAAGGAAAGCAACACCGCAGGCCCCACCACGAGGAGAAAGACCAGTATGATCAGTTTGATTTCCCGCTTCATTGGGGGAAATTATGAATTATAAATGATGAATTATGAAGGATGAATAATGAAGTCCGGAATTCATACTTCATAATTCATCCTTCATCATTTCCTCTTCACCTTACCACTGCAGCCGGGTCTCGAGGTCGGCAATCCAGGTGCGGACAATGGCGGCATCAGGAGCCTTGGGCGAAAGGTCAAGATAACGGCGATAATACTTGATGGCCTTCCCGGAGTTCTTCAGGTAATCCCCATAGAGAATTCCCATGTTATAACACACGAGGGGATTATCAGGCTCCTGCTTCAAGGCCTTGAGATAAAGTTTTTCAGCCTCCCCGATCCGGTTCGCCGCCAACAACCGGCCAGCCGCCGTCATCAACACACCCACACCCGGACCGTCGCTTCCAGCCTGAATGCCCCTGCCACTCACCGGCACTTCGGTCTTCCGCTTGATCTCCGCCAACTCACGCTTCACCCCTGCCGCCTCACTCTTCACGCCTGACATCTCACGTTTCACGCCTAACATCTCACTCTTCAGATCCTCAGCCTTTTTCTCGGCCACAAAGGCCCGTTTGGCCTGCTCCTCAATGGCTTTCTTATAGGCGGCCTCGCGCTTCTGCAGAATCTCCAGATCCGACTGGGTCTGCTTGACCCGGCCGGACAATTCCACGACCTGCTCCTTCAATGAGGTTTCGTTTTTCGAGACCACCGCGCGGCCAACGGATTCATTCAGCGCGGATTCCCGCGCCCGGGCCACTTCGATGCGCAGGTCGGCGTTTTCCTTCTCGATCTTCCGGAAAAGATCCGAACCCGAAGCGGGCGCCGCGACCGGCGCGGGAAGATTTGAGGAATGCGGGACATCAACAGCCGTAAGCGCCTGGCGCAGGCGTTCAATTTCACGAACCAAAACAAGTTTTTCAGACTGAAGACGGGTAATCTCAACCCGGGTTTCGTCGGGAGTCTTCAGCTGGGAAACCAACACGGTCAACTGATCGCGTTTCCGCTCAAGATCCTGGACATCAAGCAACAGAGCCGCATTTTTCCGACGCAGCGTTCCCTCCTCAACATTCAGCCGCGCCTGTTCCTTGCGAAGATCGAGGTTCTCCTCAACCACCCGCTGGTAAGTTGCCGAATCAATCTGCCCGGCCGCAACGTCTGTCTGGGCAAATGCGGATGAAGATAAGAGAAAACAAAAAAGAAAGACTTCACCACTGATCTTCACTGATTCGCACTGATGAGAGAATAAGAAAAACGAAAAATTCCGCAACACCTGCCGTAAAGAATTAAGAGGCAATGATAAGGCAAGAATGATGAATGGGATTGACCCACTTTCCTTAACCGGTACCGAAGGACTCATTTATTAAATTCCCCTCGAAGAACCGTTGCGGGATTTTTGGCTCGGGTACTCCCGAACGAAAATACCGCAACATTCTCTTTTCTTTGCGATCTTCGCGACCTTCTGTTCAATCTCTTCTCCGGCCTGCCCTGCGTAGCCTTGGCGAAGCAGGGATTAGTGAAAATCAGTGAAGATTAGTGGTGAAGTCTTATCTTTTCAGGGCGTCATTTCGGTAGCCAATGGGCTGTCAGCACCGCCTTTGACGGGCTTTTTCATATCCTTGGAACGTTCGAAAAACTTTTCGCCTGTCACAACACGAGGAGTCAGGAGAACGATGGTTTCGGCGTTATCGATCGCCGTCTCATCGTATCGGAAAAGTACACCAAGAAGGGGAATGCTTCCAAGGAAAGGAATCTGCGTCCGTTTTTTTGTCTGACTTTCATCGATCATGCCAGCAATGATGATCGTCACGCCGTCCTTCACGCTGATACTCGTCTCCGCATAGGATTTTTTCACCACCGGAACACCCGAATTCCCCTCGGTACTGGCCGAATTTTGATCATACCATCGCAACACAGAACTAACCTCGGGACGGATGTCACAGGTAATGAAACCCAGTTCATTGATTCGCGGAGTGACGGCCAGCGTCACCCCAACATCGACGAACTTATAGGTTTTACCGACAACGTTCGAACTCCCGGTCTCATATTGTAACTCAGAATACGGCTGGGTCGTAATCGCCTTGATCGTCGCCTCTTTGCCGTCCATGGTCGCAATGTGGGGATTCTGCAACAGTCGCGTTTTACCAATTGAGGCCAGAGCCTCCACCACCATGTTTAAATTGGCACCCGCCGCAATGGTGTGGTAGGTAACACCGCCTCCTAAGCCGGCCGCCGCTCCCGCGGTCAGGTCAGAAGGAGAAAAAACCTTGGACACCGGCCGTAACGAAAACCGGGGATCCAATCCCTGGAACAGGTACTCCCAGTTCACGCCAAGCCGCGTGGAATCGGTCAACTGAACCTGCACAATTTTCGCCTCGATAAAGACCTGTTTTTGAGGGCGGTCGAACAAGGCGACCACATCGCCGATCCGCTGCACCACATGCGGCCAGTCGGTGATGATGAGGGTCTTGGTCCGCTTGTCGGTTCGCAGTTGCCCGACGCCGTTTTCCTTGGTCAGCATCGCGGTGATCTGGGGCTCGACATCCTCGACTTTGGCATACTGGAGCACATAGTTGGTGGTCACGGTGGGAAGAATGCGCTGAACGGAGGGGATCTCGGCCTTGCTGATCACAAGCTCCATCTCCCGGATCTTCTCGGGAGTGTCGATTAGAATCAGCGCGCCCGTCGAGTCATCAAACACGATCTTTCCCTGCGCCCCCTTGATATTCTCAAGCATCGCCGCCATCCGGCTGGGAAGCGCGGATTTGAGCTCAATAATCTTGGCCTGCTTGCGCTCGTAGAAGCTTTCGCCGTACTGCTCGCGGTATTCCTTGTCGGTCATCACCTTGAGAATGTTGCCCTGAACCTGATAGGCGAGACTGTTGGCGGCCATGACGATTTCAAAGGCGTCGGCCAGGCTGACATCCTTGACCATGAGCTTGGAGGAGCCGGAGACTTCCCGTCCGATAATGATGTTGAGGTTGGCCTTGACCGCCAGAAACTTCAGGAGATCCACCACATCCATGGCATCGAGCAGGTCGAGTGAGATTTTCTTGTCCAGCCCGGGCAGATTGTACTCACTGATCAGATGCGGCTTTGCGGGAGGCGCCGTCACCTGGGCTGAGGCGACTGCGGCAAAAGACAGGAAAATCAGGCCTATCATATGCAATGATTTCATAGTGAACGTCCTTCTCACTTCAATTCAAATTCCAGTTTCTTCTGCTTCAGCACAATCCGGTCGGCCAGCACCCGATCCAGCACAAAATCCGTGCCGCCAACAGTCTGGCCCAATTTCACAAAATAGGTTTTTGAATCCGTTTTATTCTTGATAATCGCCATCGAATCGGCCGGCGAAGCAGAGTCCAGCGACACTGCCACCAGCGACAATTCCTTGGGCGCTCCGGTCTTTTCAATCGCCACGGGCTCACCCTTCCCCGGACTCATCTTCGAAGCAAACAGGCTCCGGGATCCAACCTTCTCGAGGTAGATCTCCAGCGCGGGAATCTCTTCCTCCACTATCGTCTGGGGCACCACCGACAGGCTCCCCGCCCCCTCAATTTGCCGGCTAAGATCCTGCGCAATTCCCGGCCGAATCGACAGTATGCCGTAAAAAACAACTGCAATCAAACCGATGACCAACACCGTCATGACACGATTCAGAATTGCGAGGGGCGACATGGCGATCGAGAATGAGGAAGCCTTGGACTTCAATCCATAGACCTCTGATCCGGCACCCGGCTCACTCGGCGACTGTTGAAAAACTTCCGGCTCAGCCGGAGGCTTCGCCCTACCTTGAGAAATCTCCTGTATTTCGGTAGGGCGAGGCGTCCCTGCCGAGCCGTCTTGGATTGGATTTGTGTTCTTCAACCGGCCGCTGGGCACTTCCACCTTCTGAATACTGACTTCAGACTTCTCTTCCGCCCCAGCCAGCTTCAACTTTTTCGAGGGCTGAGGCAAGGGGGCAGGTTCCGAATTCTGAGGCGAAGCCGAAGCGGGCACCACAACCGGCATAGGCATCGTAACAGGCACCGCTACAGGGGTCGCCGCAGGCATGTCAACAGGAGCCGCTACAGGCGCCGCCGCCTGCCTCTTGTCCTGCTGGATCAAAGCCAGTAATTTTTCCTCTGGTGTCATCGACTTGAATGCCTCGCCTAATCCCTGTCCCCCGCCACGAAAAATAAAGTTAATACACTATCGGAACCGGTTCGACAATCCCTGAAAACGGACGAAGTTCAGCGGCCACGGCTTCACGCACCAGGGGCTCGTCCACCACAGTGCGATCCTTCATCACCAGCATCTCGAGCAAATTGTGACATAATATGGACATCTTGCGGGGGTATCCGCAGGAATGCTGATGAATCAGCCGGATAGCCTCACTGGTAAACAACCCTTCCCCGCGGTAGCCCGCCTGCAGGAGCCGGAAATTGATCACTTCAGTCGTCTCAGCCAGGTTCAGGGGATTGATCACGCATTTCAGGGCAATGCGATCCCAGAAATTCGGCATTTTACTCAGTACCGGCACCATTTCCGTCTGACCGACCAGGATCAGTTGGAGGATCTTAAACTCATTGGTCTCGTAATTCAGGAGGATCCGGAGGATTTCCAGGACATAGTGGGGAAGAAGCTGAGCCTCATCAATAAGCAGGACCACCCGTTTCTTCTCCTGCACCCCTGTTTTGTATAAAAATTGCTCCACCGCCTCGATGTAGTCCAAGCCTGACGTTTTTTTGGGATCCATGGGCGCGTGAAACAGCGCAACCAGCCGGGACAGAAATTGCTTTTGGGTCCGAAAATAGGGGTTCAGAATCATATAGAAGGAAACATCCTGCTCCTCGTTGAGGATTTGGGACAATTTGCGACTGAGTGTCGTCTTACCGGTTCCGACATCCCCTACAATGATGCTGAGCCCGCGCTTGAGGTTCAGGGCAATCCGAAGCCGGGTCAGCGCCGCCTTATGCTGGGAGGAGAGGAAAAAATAGGAGGGATCCGGGCTGGTCGAGAACGGCTCATCATGCAAACCCAGGATTTTGTAATAACTCATACGCCCCCATCCCTCCGCAACCAATTGATGGAGGGGACATTATGCCCAGCGAAATAAAAACTCAAGAGAAGAAGAGAAGACTTCAACTGATCTTCACTGATTTCCACTAATCCGGGAAAGAAAGAGAAAACATGTTGCGGCATTTTTCTGTGTCGGAAATACCGCCACATAAAAATTCCGCAACGCCTCTTCGCCGGAATTCGAAGAAATAAGACAACTCCATCTGTGCGAAGCGCCTCAAAACTTATTTCTTCCCGGAAGGGCGTTTCATGATTTTTGCTGGATCCCGCCCCGGCG
>CAJBSZ010000150.1 GCA_903958395.1 uncultured bacterium
ACCCATTTTCTTTGTGGTGTTCGTGAGCTTCTGTTCAAATTTCTTTAACATTTGCTTAGCTTGATAGGTATGGATCGCGTCCCCCTTGCTTTCAGCAAGAAACGGCCCCCCGTCGGCCTCGGCAAAACGGAGCGCACCCATCCTCGACATGTCATTCACGCGTAAAAGATAGTCTATCTCCCTGAGTGTGCGTACAGACCGGCCTTCCACTACGCTCAACCGCCGCTCAGCCCGGCGCATCAACGCACGGCCCCAGCGATCAGGCGCCGAATCATTCAATGCGCCGAATAAAGAGTTGGTCTCAATTGTGTGATGTGGACCGATCCCCAAGGTGAGCGCCGGCTCAAGGGCGAAACGGCGCGGATTGGCAAGCCATTCGGGCACATATTCAAAGCTTGCGCCCTGCCGGCCTCCCCGTTCACGCGCCCACAGCATGCCCACTTTATGGGGAATCCCACCCAAGTCCACATAAACCAGAATCTTGAGATTCATGGCCTATCCCCCAATCGATTTCCCCCGCCTTTCGAGTACCGGATCCGCTGCGGCAGCATCTCTTCTTCCAGAGCGAGGCCAATCTGGTCGTGAACCGGGTCAGCCATCTCGGCCAACCGATCCAGCATACCGAGCACGAACAGAACTGTGGCATAAATCCCCATGGCGACCCCTGGATCACCCTTTTCGATCTTGTGCAGGGTTGCCCGGGTAATCGAAGCACGTTCCGCCAGCATCCGTATTTGAATCCGCCGTCTGCGTCGAGCGTTGCGGATATCGCCGCCAAGCTTGATTAAAGCCCTCTTGACTGGTATTGGCATCTTTTCACTTCTTTTGCTCATGAATGTAAACTCCATTATTATGTGCTCAATATCTTTCAATGTATATTATTATATGCTGTAAGTCAAAATGATTTACCCGTTAGCAGTCGGTCAAGACGGCGGTCGAGGATCCCGTTTCGGCCCGGAATACGGGACTGCATAGGACAGGACGCCCGCCCTTCAGGGAAAACAAATCGGATGATTTCGAGCCGGCTGATTTGCAGAATTCATGCCAAAACCGGAAAAATCGCCTTCCCTGTCTTGTCATCAATTTTGATGACAAGACAGGTTTTTGGGATTGGGGTATTATTGACTTAGAAATGATGGAATAAGTTCTGATTTTGACACTTACGAGGAGGGGGTTATGAAAAACAATACAGGTAGTTTTTTTGGTAAATCGGTTCAACACGTCGGTCTCGGGTGGGTAGGGATCCTGGCGGTCTGCCTGGCGGCGTCGCCGGGGAATGCAGCCAACTTTTATAAGGCGGATAACTCACTGGCGTTAACCAATGCCGCCAGTTGGACGAACAATACAGTTAATCCGTTCGCTTCAGCCGGAGCCAATATAATTATCTGGAATTCCTTGGTCACTGCAGTGAATTGCACTAATACAATACTGGACAGTGGATCATATTCGGCACAACCTGCCGGAATCTCGATCATAGATCCAGGGGCCGATGTCGTCATAACCAATACCAGTGGTGGGTTGTGGCCAAGGAACATCGATATGTCGTCTGCGAGTCGTGATCTGAGAATTGTCGGAGGCAAGATATACTGGGAGAATTCGATCTCGACGGTCACTGTTGCTGCTGTACATACAGTGATTCTTCCGGAACTTGTCTCGCGTGGTGCATCCACCACAACGGTCAATGGGGCAGGGACAATGGCGTGGGGGGGGGCAAACTGGTCGGTGGGAGCCAGTGGTTCAACGACAAGTATGGTGAATCTCGCAAGTGGAATAATTACAAATGCTGGAAACAATATTTTGGATATTGGGACGGCGGCCTCGGCATCGTTTTTTAATCAATCAGGGGGGACGGCTAGCCTTTATGATGTGAGAATTGGGGTTGGTAGTTCAAATCCTGGAGCTCGCTATAACTTGACCGCCGGAACCTTATCCCTGCGCGGGACTATCACTATTGGGAATCATTCTTATGTCCCCTACGCCGACTTGCTTGTGTCGGGAGGTGTGATTGACTCTGTCGGGGCTCTCTATGTTCATGCGTTAACCAACGGTAGCCGTTATGTGCAATCGGGTGCCAGCGTGGCCTCGTTCAATGAACTTCGCATTGCTTCAGCCGGTGCGGTAGGCACAACCGCCTCGCTTATTGTCAGCAACGGAACCTTCTATGCCACGAATTTCGCCAATTTTGCCTCCCAGGCCAGTACAACGGGGAGCATTTGGCTTGCGGGCGGCACGACGACGCTTCCGGCGTTTCCGACGACGCGTGGTTCCGGGGCCTATGCGGATATCACCTTTGATGGCGGGACACTCACTCCCAACACCAATAACTGCTCCACTTACCTGCAGGGGCTGAATCATGCTTATCTGACCGCGAATGGCTCGACCCTTAATACGTACGGCAACAGCGTTACCGTCTCCCAGGTCCTTGAGAATGCCTCGAGCCAGGTCGGCAAGCTGACCAAGTTGGGCGCGGGGACCTTGACGCTGGCCGGCGCCAATACCTACAGCGGCAACACGACCGTCAGCAATGGCGTCCTGAAAATTGCTGGTAGCGGTTCAATTTCCAATAGCCCTGTTATCAACATCGCCGCTGCCTCTGCAACCTGCGATGTCTCGGCGGTGTCGGGCGGATGGACTGTCTTGAGCAACCAAACCTTGACGGGACTCGGAGTGGTGACGGGTACTGTCGTGACGGTCGTCAGCAATGGGGTGGTCGCCCCGGGGGCATCGGGAGTGGCGGGCGGAACCCTGACGATCAACGGTACCAACACCTTCCTGAATGGCGCGAAACTGAATCTCGACTATAGCGGGGCAACGATCGATGCCCTGACTGTCAATGGGGTACTCAATCTGCCCTCCAGTATGACGTTGACGCTGAGCGGATCGGGACGGTTCAGCAAAGTGAACGTAATGAACTGTACCGCTCTGGCGATGTCTTCGACGAACTTCTCGGGATGGACGATAAATGGCGGGCCCTCCGGCGTGCGTGCCGTGTATGACAATGCGGGGCACGTCCAACTTGTGAGTCCGACGGGTGGCATAATCATGTTGCAATAACCCTGGTAAAGAAGGGTGGGGGAACATGAAAGCAAAAAGCAAACAATTGACGGCGGTAACAGTCATGGGGCTGGGACTGCTGATGTGGGGCCAGCCGTTGACGGCAGGATGGTTGGACGAGAAGTTCGGGGGGTATCAGGTGGGGACCAATCTGTCCGCTTTCAGCGCGGCAGGGTGGTATGCCTCGGATAATACCGTGATTATCACCAACAACATAGGGACAAACGATTCGAATTCCGTATATCTGCCGCCGCTGACCGTCGTATCGAATGCCATCAACCAGGCCGGGGGCGCGGGGCGGATCTGGAGCGAGTTTTCGCTCTGTGAGACCTATGGATTGGACCCCTACACAGCGCCTGATGTGGTGTCGAACTCGACGGTCGCCGTGGCGTTGTCCACAGGCGGCTATATCATGGTCTACAATCCTGTGAGCACGAATTGGATGCTCTGTACGAATGATGTGCTCGGGAGCAATGTCCAGGTGACCGCGATTGGGTCATGGCCCACTGTGAGCGTATGTGTGGATTATGGCCGTTCCAATGCGGCCGTCTTCCTGAATGATCAACTGTTGAAGCAAGCGGTGCCGTTGATCAGCAACCTCCAAACTTATGGAAAATTCACTTATCAGGCGGGTTCGACGAGTAATTCCTTCCTGGATAATGTCTCGGTCAGCAATGCTGTTCCTGTATCATTGCTTGGAGACATTGATGATGATGGGCGGCTGGATGCGCAGGAAATCGACCAATTTGGTTCCATTTCAGTGACCGGGCGCATATCGGTTGTGGCTTCGGTGACCAATAGCTCAGGAGGGACGGTTTCACCTTCGGGATCGGTCTCCGGCATCAAGTATAATGGGACCACTAATTTCTTCTGTTCTGCCCAGGTTGGATATGTGTTGGATCATGTTTGGACGAACGATGTTCTGGCTTCGAGCTATGACCATACCGTGAAGTCAGATACGTTTGTCTGGTCGGGAATCACGGTGGCCGGCGGCACTTTCAAGGTCGGGTTTTATCCTGTGGGCATCTATGTTCCGGGCGACTTTGGGACACTCGCGGAGGCGCTGGCGGTAGCCCAGGCGGGTGACAAGATTGTGGTCAGCAACGGAACCCACGCGACTTCAGTGACGTTGAGCAACGGGGTATCATTAGTCGGCACCAATATGACCGGAACTTCAACCAACCTCGTGATCCAGGGAGCGCTTGCGGTCGCGGCGGGATCCACAGGTACTGTGCAGGGAGTGAATGGATTTACCGTTACAGGGACGGTCACTGTGGCGTTAGGTAGCCGGCTTGTGCTCACCAACATCACGGAAACCACGATCAACGCCCTAAGCATTGAAGCCGGCGGGAGCCTGCAGGTTTACAATGGGACGCTCATGGTTGATGGAGTAACGCTCTCCGGGAGTTTCACTCTCGATGAGCACTGGGGGGGTGCCATCAGGGCTTCGACGCTCAATGTCTCGGATTCCTTTGATACGTATGCGGCTGGGGATTTTATAAGCCATCTCGGTTGGTATGGTTGGGGCGCCAGTTCGGATGGAGCGATCGTGCAGGGGTCGGTGGCTACCCAGGGTCCCAATGCGGCCCTGATCCCGGAGAGAGTCACGATCTCGAACACCATTAGCGCCACCGGTGCGGGCGAGCATAAGGTGTGGACGGACTTCTGGTGGCGGGAAGCCTCTCATGCCGAACTTGTTCCGACCTATAATCCCGATCTCGCGGTGGAGTTGTATGTCGGCACGAACAACTACGTTTCGGTCTACAACAACGGGGCGTGGGATGTTTGCAGCAACGACTACTGGGGCGCAACGAACAGCGTGAGTACATGGCGTACGGATGAGTGGCATCGGGTGACGATTTTTCAGAACTTTGACCAGACGAACGCGGCCTTCTTCCTCGATGGCCGTTTGCTCAGGTTAGGGGTGCCGTTCATCAACAAGACCGTGACCAGCTACAGCAAGTTCTCGTACGCTGGCGGAGACGGAAACGCCTATCTGGATGCCATCAAGATCTGGACCAACGCACCCACCACGTCGGATGGCGATGGCGACGGGATTGACGACGCGACGGAGATCCATCAATACGGCGATCTAGCCACCTATCCCCGCGGTTCAGTCTTCAAGATCCGGTAGGGCGGGAGATTACGATGCGGCAAGGGGGGGGACTCATCCTCTCCACCTTGTGTAATCATGGCCAGTTCTCTGTCCTCAGGGTCATCTTCGTAGGGCCGCCGCTTGTCGGCTGGCCGTTGGGATGTGCCTCATAAGTACCTTACGAGTTGAATCAATCGAATATTGGTAAGGATTTGTTCGTAATCGTAATCATAATCGTAATCGTAATCCTCTCTGGGGCAGCAGAATATGATTACGATTATGATTTGGTTCCGGCTGTGCCGGGTTAGGGGATTGGGAACTTGGAAGCCGTGTAGAGCGGGTAGTAGTGTTTTCGCATGCGCAGATCATAACCCATGTTGTGGCCACTGAGTACAACACTATAGGGGGGGTGGTACTTGTCGCAGAACACTTTCAGGCTTTTTGCCTGTGTAACCCAGCCGGACTTGACTTCGACGGGAATGACGCTTCCGTCTACCTCGCGGAGGAATTCGACCTCAGAGCGGCCCTCGCGCCAGCAGGTGAGATTGGCTCCCTGGCAGGCTGTGAATTCCTGGGCAACGAAGTTTTCCGCATAGAAACCCTTGTACGTTCCGTAATTGTAATCGAGTACGCTTTTGGCCGGCAGTTGGCTGAGTGCGCAGAGAATTCCAACATCGAACACGAAAAGTTTAAAGAAATTATCTTTCTCGTAGGCTGGGAATGGAAGTAGTCCGCTGTTCGCAATGGGTACGCGTATGATCAGCCCGGCAGCGCTGAGCCAGTCGATGGCGCCGGCCAGTCGTTGATATCCGGTGATTCCCGGGACAACATCCCTGAAGACAAATTTTGGCGCAGAGCCGCTTTGGTCGCGGCCAAGCTGAGCGGGGACGTTACGCCACAATCGCTCGAGATGCATGGCGTTCTGTTTCCCGCAGTGTTTTGCCATATCGGCAACGTAGTTGGAAATCAGACGTGTCTGCAATAACCGTACTTCCTGAAGTGCTGCGAACAGGTCGTTCCTGTTTCCTGTCAGCGCCGTTACGATTTCTGGAAGTCCACCTGTGACCAGGTAAAGCTTGAATTCCTCCCATAGTTTTAAGTGAAGCGCCTCGGAGAGGGGAGCAAGCGCCTTGATGGATTTGAAGGCTTCCAGAATCATGGGGTTGTCACCTGCTGCAAGAAACTCTTCAAACGTCAAGGGATTCATTCGCAGTTCATTGACTTTGCCTACTGGAAAAGAGCTCTCGCCAAGGTGGACACCCAGAAGAGATCCCGCGGCGCAAACGGCCATTTCCGGCATGTCTTCACAGAAGTATTTAAGACTTGTCAGTGCTTTTGGGCATTGCTGGATCTCATCAAGAATCAGGAGGTCGGACTGGGGCGTGATGGGAGTGTTGAGGATTAAAGAGAGATCCTGTATAATTCGGGCCGGACATAAGTCATTATCGAAGACGGATATGAACCTTTCCTGCTCTTCGAAATTGATGTAGTGATATTTTACGAAACTATTCCGTCCGAATTCCTTGAGAGAATATGTTTTTCCAACCTGCCTGGCACCCTGAAGAAGCAGGGGTTTGCGGTTGGTTTGCGTTCTCCAAGCCTCAAAGCTGTCACTAATAAGTCTTTTCATTTGCTACGAAATTACCATTTGTATTATATTGTGCAAGCATAATATATCATGCTTGCATATAAGTGGGCTCACATAATGCCAAGTAACATGGTTTTGACTGGCGACGCCATCAGAATCTGGCGGCGTTGCGTCGGCTGCCACATTGGGAGTGTAGCCCAAAGGCGAAGGCTGATCCCGAGCCGCCGAAGTGCTTGGGAGGCGCTTGCCGCGGTCGAGGACGCCCGCCCTACAGTTCGATGGACACAAATTGTCATCAGTTTTGATGACATGACAGCGGCTTTGGCGTGATGCTACTGTACTGATCGCTGGAAAGGATGAACACGATGAATAAAAAAGCCGCTTCAATTCTGGCCGTAACGCTGATCGGGTTCAGCCCCTTGGCGGGGCTGCTGCTCCCGGTCCGGGCGCAGGGAGTCGACAAGGAAGTCTCGCTGGTGACCCGGCAGCCGATGGGGGAATTGGCCGTCGCCGGTCGTCTCTCGGTTGATTTGCACACCGAATTTATGCTGTCGCGCAGCTTCGGCACGGAGGCTGCCCTCAATTGGTACAACTGTGGTTACTCCGGCGGGGGCCGCGGCGGCACCACGGTGGGAGGCAACTTCGGCGATTTCGGGTTCCAGGTGCCGTACCAGGATCGGGAGCAGCGCTATCCGCACGCGGTGCTGATCGGGCCTGTGCGGGCCGTGCATTTCGACGGCAACGATTTTCTCGCGAGCAACATCCCCGTGGAACCGAAGATCCTCGATTCCGGGAAAATGGCCGTGGAGGTGTGGTTCCGCGCCGGGATTGGGGCAGGGGTCCTCCTGGGCTGGCAGTCACGGGATGGCCGGGAGCGTTCCGCTCCCGTGGGGGTTCCCCCAGGCGCCGGGGGCTCCGCGCAGTGGCAACATCTCGTCGGCAACTGCAATGGGACGCAGGAGGACTGGTATCTCAACGGACTCAAGATCACCTCGGGCCAGCGCCAGACGCTCCCCAAGGCCGGGCACGTGATGGTGCTCGGCGGGGCGTCAGCCGCGGCGCCGTCCTTCAAGGGGGAACTCGTCGCGGTGCGGCTCCATGACGAGGCGATGAGTCCGGAGGAAATCACGCACAACTTCAAGGGCGGCGTTGCTCTTGGAACCGAGATCCACGACTGGTGGCGCACCGAGCCCGGTCAGTGGTGGGTCAAGACCTCCAAACATTTCCGTCACTGTGTCGATAAGAAGGCGATGGCGGGGTGGAATGAGCAGCAGAGGTCTGAATTCCGCCAGCGCGTTCCCGGCATGTTCGATCTGGCCGAGCTCATCTACCATGTCTACTCCGAGCGCCTGGCCATGCGCAGCTCGGTCGTCAGCATCAAGCCCGAGGAGCGCGGGGACGGCATCAAGTACAGCGTGCCGATCGAGCCGGCTGATGGCTCCTGGATGGGCTTCGATGGGCATTTCGGCTGGGCCTTGCAGGGCGCCGGCTTCATCAACCCGCACGAGCTCGTGCACGGGTGGCAGGCGATGACCGGCGGGATGGCCGGCAATTATTGGGAGACGCATGCCAACTTCCCGCAGACCTATGCCGGCATCTACCAGGGCATGCCGATCGTGATGCGCGAAAGCTCCCTGTTCCCTGCCAACGGGCGCACCTATTACCACGACCGCGCGATGTTTGAGCATCTGGCCCAGACGCCCGCGTACGGACCGATGTTCATCGCCAAGCTCTGGTATGACGGGCCCTCGGAGCCGAAGGAGAGCCCGTATCCCTGGATTTCCTTCCAGCGGGTCAACCCGATTCCGGAAAAGACCCTGGCGGACGAGTATGCGCGGATGGTGATGCGCAACGTCACCTGGGACTTCAAGACCTTCAAGGAATGCAACTCGCTGGCGAGCTTCGGCAACGGCCCGCAGGAGAGCCCGGAGAACCGCTATCTCAAGGAGGCCGGCCAGTACCGGACCGACGCGCTCCAGACGCTGGACCGATCGCGGGTGCTGCTCCAGCAGATCCCCCACGACCCGCAATGGTGGCGCGTGCCCAAGGAGCAGGCGCCTCAGCAGTTGGGCTGGAACCTCTGTCCGTTGAGCTGCAAGCCGGGGCGCGTCTCCGCCATGCTCGAGGGATATGTCGACGGCAAGCGCGGGAGCGATTGGCGCGCCGGCTTCGTGGGCGTCGATGCCAGGGGCAAGCCGGTCTACGGGGAGGTCTTCGGTCCGGGCAGGGAGTCGGTCTTTGTGGTGAGCCCCGGCATCAAGGAACTCTATCTGGCCGTGGCGGCCACCCCCTCCAACATTGTTGATATCCCCATGGTCGGCGATTACCGTTCCTTTGAGCAGGAGCCGTTCCCGTACCGCGTCAAGCTCACCGGTTGCGCGCCGCTGGATGTGATGATCCGGAAAAAACCGAAGGTTGCCGGGCGCACCCATGCCAACGGGGGTGGTTTTGTCGAGACGAGCGCCCAGGTTGCGGCCACGGCGTTTGTCGGACGCCAGGCCATGGTACTGGGCAGCTCCAAGGTGCTTGGCCAGGCGCGGATCGAGGACCACGCGGTTGTGCGCGATGCCACGGTCAAGGACCGCGCGGTGGTCAGTGGCCATGCGCTCGTCTGCGAGCAGGCGGTGGTCGCCGAAAATGCCAAGGTGCGCGACTTCGCGGTTGTGCGCGGCGAGACGACTGTGAGCGGCAACGCCAAGGTGCTCGAGCATGCGGTGATTGACACACACAAGACTTGCTCGGGCAACGTCGTCATCAAGGGGGTCCCGTATGTCTACGGGGGCAACCAGAGCGGCTCGGCCATGATTGACGGCTTTTACGCCAAGAACAACGAGGTCACCGGGGGCAAATGGTTTACCTGGAGCTGGGGCCAGGGAAAGAATTCGGGTGAAGAGGACCAGAGCTTCGGGGGGCTCTACGCCGACTACGACTTTGACCATGCGCACGGCTGGATGGCGCGGGACGCCTTTGGCGCCACCTGGGGCTACGTGAACAACGGCGCCCCAATCGAACCGGGCAAGGGCCGGCTTTCCGGCACGGACGGCGCGCTGCGGCTCAACGGCAAAAACCAGTTTGTGGAGCTCCAGAAGGACGTGGCGGACATGAGCGAGTGTACCTATACCGCTGAGATCAACTGGGATGGCGCCAGGGATGGCGAACGGATCTTTGAGTTCTCCAATGCCTCGGGAGATCAGGTGTTCCTCAGCCCTTCGATGGGCGGCAAGCTCGTGTTCGCCATCCGCAAGGACAACCGGGTCGAAGAGGTCACGGGGCCTGCGCTCGCCAAAAACGTCTGGACGACGGTGCAGGTCATTTGCAACGGGAGCGGTGCCCTTCTCATCGTCGATGGCGCCAAGGTGGCGGAGCGGGCCATGACCCTGAGGCCCGACAGCTTCCGTGCCGATCGTGCCTACCTCGGACGCGGCATCAAGGGCGATTATTTCGGAGGCTTGATCGGTCGTTTCACCGTCCATGCGGCAGCACTCATCGACCGGACCCCGTCTACCCCGTCGGAGCGGGGGCCGGACGACGTCATGACGGGCCGTGGCCCGGCCGAATCTGCGCCCCTGCCGATCAGATGAGGACATCCGCTTTGATGACATGACGCCCGTGCGCAAATTCAAAGACCGAGCGATTGGCAGCGGCGGTCAAGCAGATCCTGGTACAGATGTTTTTGGGCATCAGAGAGGAAGCACACGTTCAGCAGTGCTCGCGATGAGATCATGGCGGGGCTCAGTTCGTCCAGAACCTCCGCAACGGTGCGTTGGTTAAGGCCTAGGCGTTCTCCTGCAAAGTAATCAATCCAGAGTGCCCGCGAGAGGTTCTTTTTTCTGCCCTTAAGCGGTAGGGCTATTTCCTCGATCTCGTCGAGCCGCTTCCCAATCGCCAGGAACGCGACGGTTGAACTCAGGAAATCGTAGGCGGGCGCCAATGCGACCGTCCCGTCACGGGTGATGAGGGAGAAATTCTTAAGATGCATATCCTCATTGCCCACGAGATAGTTGAACAGGCATCGCTTAAGCAGTTTCACCTTTTCGATCACCGGGAATGTGCAATATCGGTCAATGATCGCCACCACACGTTCCATGCTCGAGTTGTATTTGGTGTCCCGGTCGAGCATGTCGAGCTGCGCGAAGTCTTCCATGGCGAGCTTGGCACCACGTCCGACCCGGTCAAAACGGCGGATGAAATAGGAAAGAGAACCGTCCTCGCTCCAGACCAGCCCTAGAGCCGGAACTTCGATTCCAGCCACTCCCGCCAGACGCATGGTAACCGCTTCATTTTCGGGCAACTCAGGAAAGAACTCGTGCTGGGGCTTGATGATGTAGAGCCCCCCCTGATCGACAATTTCAAAATGGCCGGCCTTCACGTTAAGGATGACGCTTAACTTGGGCTGGACTCCCTGGATTGACATTTTGGTGGCGTGGAGGAGTGCCTCGCGACGTTGAGCCGCAGCACTGTAGGGAAACTCTTTTAGTCCGGTCAGTCTCGGGGAGAGCAGGCGCAACCCAGCCGCCGAGTAGCGGTCGGATCCGCACTCCTCGTATGTGATCGGGCAGCGGTTCATTCCGAAGCCTCTTTAACGGTCACCGCTCCGACCAAGTCGCCCCCGACAGCCAGCAGTTGTCCGAAATAATCGTTCTTGTCTATTTTGATTTGCTTAAGCAGCCCCTCGAGCATGACGCCTTCGGGAAGCAGCCCGTCGAAAAAAGGCGGGAATCGGTCAAACCAATATTCGCGAGTTGTGGTCGGCAGGGTCAGGGATATGGGGGGGGCGTTGTAATCCGGCTCGTAGGCGAAACGATACCTTTTGCCGGGTTCGAGTTCCTCAAGCCTTCCTGCCAGTTCCCCGTGGATGAAGATCTGGGCGGCCCTCATGACGGCTCCTCGGTTGCGGCGGATTGAATCGCATCTTGGTCATGATTGGGACGTAAAGAAATTTGAACAGAAGCTCGCAAAGATCGCAAAGGAATATTGTTGTTCCGCCGGCATGTCCGCCGGAGTCCCGGCGAACAGCCGGAGGAAGGCGGGAGGCGGCAAGAATCACTCTTCTTTGTGGGCTTCGTGATCTTCTGTTCAAACTCTTCATCTTGGTTCCGGCTATGCCAGGTTAGGAAATCGGCGATCAGAGGGCTCTTCAGCTCGAGTTTAATGTTCAGGATAGAAAATATTTTGGTCAGGGTATCGAGTTGAATGCTTTCTTTGCCCTTTTCGATATCGAATACCGCCGTTTTCCCTACGCCCGCCAGTTGCGCCAGTTTAGTTTGCGAAAGATGTGCCTTCCTGCGATGAAATCTGATGGCAGCTCCAATCATCTGGGGTGTGTTCATTTACGCTTTCCAATCCTGCTTTAGCGGTAAAATAGTCCGCAATTGAGTATCAAGTCAATTATAAATGTAGAATTTACTGCGATAGCAGTAAATATTCCAAAAGAATCCATTTGACGTTCTTGGATGTCTGCCATGTGTCATCAGTTTTGATGACATGACGCCGATCACGGATTCGTCTATAAGTCATTCTATTAACGGGATAGGGCAAAAGGGAGTCATCATATGAAACAGGGAAGACGGTATAGGGCCGAGTGGCGGGATCTGTGTGTGAAGCGGGACTGGCGGCATGCGATGGGGCTTGGTCTCATCAGCCTGGCGCTTGCGGGATCCGTTCAGGCCGCCACGCCGGTGCAGCTTCCTGACGCCGCAACACGCTCAGCAATCAGCACAACCAACAGGCTCGACCGTGCCTTTGAGCTCAAGGAACAAGCCAATCAGGGCAAGCTGGGGGTGGCGGGATTGGCCGAGGCGGGCGTCTTGCTGGCTGATCCCGACCTGTTTGTGCAGGGCATGGCCGAATGGGCCATCGCCACGCAGGTGGGGATCGACAACAACCGTGAGCAGACGCAGTGGCCCAAAGCACAGATTGCCGGCTGGTACCGCGCCTGGAGTGCGCTCTCCCAGGCTCAACGGGTGGAGCTGGACTGGGTGCGCCAGGTGGTGGCGCTGGGGTTTTACAATGATCCGGCAAAGCTCGTGGCTTCAGTCGCGGACTATGTGCGGCGGGCGAGGGGACTGCAAGCCGCCCCCGGTCTGGATGCTGAGCGCAAGGGGATCATGGATCGTACGGTCACTGAGCTCACCCGCCTGAACCAAGCCATGACGGCGGCCGGCTCGGATCCGGCCACGTTGCGCGCCCTGTGGCTCGAGGCCCGCCGGGCGTTGCGGCCGGCGGTGCTGGCCCAGGCGGGGGGTGACTTTGACCAGATCGTGCTCAGTACGGTTTTTGCCCCGCATCATCCGCCCAACATCGTCGGAACGCACACCGCCTGGACCCACAAGCCGGGCGGCGACTTGTGCCTGCTTTCCGGGTGGCGCACGGGGGCAACGGAATTACGGCCCATCCTGGCCGGCAAACTGGGCCCGGGACATGTGCACGGGCTGGATTTGTGGTTCGATGCCGACCGGCTGGTCTTTGCCTGGGCGCGGCAGGAGGGCTGGCCGCGCCCCAAAAACTGCAAGGTGCCATCCGGCAAGAGTTATCACCATGAACTGCGGCAGGCCCACGAACCCACGCACCTCTATGAGATCGGTCTCGATGGCAGCGGTCTGCGCCAGTTGACATCCGATCGCTACTGGACGGACCTGGAACCGATCTGGCTTCCGGATGGTGGCATCGTCTTCACCTCCGACCGCTGCGCTCACGCGGTGATCTGTGACGCCTTCTCCAATGATGAGGCCAACCTCAACCTCTACGCGCTGCGGCCCGGGGGGGATATCCGGCGCCTGACCAACAACAAGGACATTGACCGCCATCCCTGCTTGCTCAACAACGGGCTCATCGCCTACACCCGCTGGGAATACCAGGAGCGGCATTTCTGGGATATCCACTCCCTCTGGACCGTGCGACCCGACGGAACGATGGCCGATGCCTTATTCAAGCAGCATCTAATCCGACCCATGGGGTTGCGCGATGCGCGGGCGATCCCGGGCTCCGGCAAGTTGGTGGCCATCGCCACGGGACATCACACCTATGCGATCGGACCGCTGGTGCTGGTGGATCCGTCGGTAGGCATCAATAACCCCGAGGGCTTGCGTAATGTCAGCCCCGGAGTGGTGGAGCAAGAGCACAAGCACGGCAGCCCGATGAAGGCGACCACGGTGCCCGAAGGCGGGCTGCAGGATGCAGGGGGATTCTACCAGACCCCCTGCGCCCTTTCGGAGAGCTGCTTTCTGGTGGGCTATTCGTATGCCACGGGCCGCCCTGACCATCTGGCACCACACCCCGAGGGCGGGGTTGATTCCAACGGCATGGGGCTCTATCTGGTGGATGTGTTTGGCAACAAGGAACTGCTCTATCGTGATCCGTTGCTGGGGGTGATGTATCCCATGCCCGTCAAGCGGCGGCTGCGGCCGGCGGTGCAGCCAGATCTGGTCAAACCGTCCCAGCCCTGGGCCACCTGCGTGCTGAGCGACGTCTATCACAACATCGGTCCGGAGGTGAAGCGGGGCACGGTCAAGTGGCTGCGCCTCAGCGAGGCGCTGCCTTGGCCCCTGGATGCCCGTCACGGTTCCTACAAGTGGCCCTGGGGCTCGGCGTGGGAACCCAATGCGGGCCAGACCAGTTGGAATCCGGTGCGGGTCATCGGGCTGGTGCCCGTGGAGGAGGATGGCTCGGCCCATTTCCAGGTGCCGCCGGTGCAGGCCGGTTCGGTTTATTTTCAGGCGCTGGACGAGCACTTCATGGAGATCCGCCGGATGCGCTCCAACGTCTCGTTCCAGCCGGGCGAGGTGCGTAGCTGCTATGGCTGTCATGAAAGCCAGAACAATGTGACGGCTACCGGGACTGCGTTAGCGGC
>CAJBSZ010000151.1 GCA_903958395.1 uncultured bacterium
AGCTGTGTTGATCCCGGGTAGTTCATCCCATCTTTCCATGTTGTCCAGTCGTAGGGTTGGCGGTTCCACGCGCCCCAATTCCCGTGATCGCCTTCCACACCGGCGTGCCAGATTCCGGCCGCACCGTAGGTATGGCCGGCAGCACCGCTCAGCATGTTTCTCCAGAAAATATGCCGTTGAACGTCGCCGAACCCCTGCTGCATGTGCCCCTCGTAGCAAGTTTCGCCGCACAGCACGGGCATGGCGGGCTTTTTTGCGATGGCAGAAGTGAGAAGGTTAAGCGTGCCGTTAGCTACGGCTTCCCTTTCATCATGATTTCCACCGACCATATCATAGTCAATCAGGTACTCATCCCCCTCGGCACCACGCCGTCCCTGACCGGTGTGGCAGGTAAGCGGATGCTTGTAAGGATCGATCTCTCTCACGTATTTTGCGACTTCAGCCCACGGTCCCTTTCCCCATTTGGTTTCATCGGCGATCTCGCCTGCGAGAATCCAGAAAACCGGGTAGGCACTGTAACGCGCAATCAGATAACGCCAGTGCCGCTTGATATTAACAGCTCCGAATTTCTCCATGCTGTTGCAGTCGCCACGCCCCCAGGCACCGACAATCGCCGGAACAATGCCGGCGTCGACCAGATGCCTGAACCTCCTGTCGGCATAATCAAAATATTTCGGATTCACCACGCTCATATCATTCGCCAGGTAAGGCTGTCCGCCCTCATTCTCCAGGCTCGGCGCGAAGAAATTTTCGTCGGGATATGGGCCACACACTATCTGCACCACATTGAAACCTTTCGCCTTGCGGTCGGCGGTTAGTTCCTGGAAACCCACCCAGGTCATCCGCTTGCACAGGCATTTCCACCAGGTGTCGGCCAGCCAGAGGAACGGCGTGCCGTCTTCGTGGGTGAAGTAACCCTTATCCGGGCTCACTTGCACAAAACCATGCTTCAGCAGCTGGTTGTCGCCTTTGTAGGCCGCGACTGACAGGGTTTGCTCTTTCCCGTTGAGGCCGGAATTAGCCTTGTCGGTGCATTCAACGCGATAGGTGTATTTCCCCTGAAAAGGAGGCGCGAATCGAACCGTCCAATTCTTGTCGCCAGTCCAGAACGCCGGAACCTTCCATTGCTTTTCGCCTTGCCTGAAGACGACGTTCACCTCCATCTCGGTGAACGCATTGCGATATTTAACGCTGGACGTAAACGAGGTTTCAAAAACTGCCCATTGTTCCGCATCTAAAGCCCGACTGTAGCCAGTGATACCTATACAGGCACTGACGACAAGAAAAAGGATCCGAAGTAACATGATATAGCCTGATATTAAATAATTACAAAACTAATATTCTACAACAATTACTTTATGACAACCACTTCGGAGCGCTCTCCTATTGCGATTTGGGCAGAGCCGGGCAATCCTGATTCCGCCAATAGGGCATTCTGATCAAATTTCCGGCCCATGGGATTTGGATGTCCGTTAACACCAGATCAATGACTGGATTATTCAGTCTTTCTTTTTCCCTTATAGAATCAGAATCAACAATTTTTGTCATTCCGCCCTTTTGTATGGTAAAGTGAAATAGAATGTTGAACCAACACTTACCTGGCTTTCTACCCATATTTTACCGCCCAATAGTTCAACATAAGCTTTTGCTATTGACAAACCAAGTCCGGCTCCCTTCCGTGCCATTTTATCGCCGCATAGTCGAGCATCTTTTGGGTGAGCGGCCGCCGCGACCAATTGGCTTTCTGAGATTCCTTGGAAAGCTTCACGCCAAAGTGATCTTCGAGCAGGGAGGCGAGGCCGACACGCGGACGGTTGAGGAGCTGCGCGGCAAGCATGGTATCGAAGATACTGTGCGGGCGGAAACGGCAGAGGTCATGCAACAGGCGTAAGTCAAAATCGCTGCCGTGCATAATGAAGTGCTTTTGCTCGAGGCGTTTCCAGAGTCCGTCGAGGGGCAGACCGGCGAGCGCATCCACGAGAAAGACCCTGCCGTCCACGAGAAATTGGAGGAGGCAGAGACGGGTCTTGTAGTGAAACATGTTGTCCGCCTCGGTATCGAGGGCGACCTCGTCCACGCGGTCGAGGGCGGTGAACAGCGGGGCGAGCTGGCCGGGCTGGTCGATGAGCTGATAGATCGGCGCGGGGGAGATGATCTTGGCGCCGAGCAGGCGGCGCAGGCGCAGGGGAAGGAA
>CAJBSZ010000152.1 GCA_903958395.1 uncultured bacterium
CGGCGCCCTTCCAGATATTGTCGCCCGCGCACCAGAGAACCAGTCCATTTTCCACGCTTGAATCCTTGCGGATGCGTCCCACGAGGACATCGTACTGGCCGGTCGCCTGGAGCGGCATCGGGTAGACTGCATTTTTCGGGTCATCTTCCAGTCGCACGCCCGGTGTTTTGGCCAGAAGCGCCCTGGCTTGATCCGGGGAGAGCGGTTTTTCAAGTTCCACATGGATGGCGATGCTGTGGCTGTTAAAGACCGGCACGCGAACACAGGTGGTGGCCACCCGGATGGAGGCGTCGAGGATCTTGTGGGTTTCCTTGCGCATCTTGATTTCCTCGGTGGTTTCGCCCGAGTCGTCCTTGAATGACCCGACGCAGGGGATCAGGTTGAAGGCGATCTGATGCGGATACACTTCGCGCAGCAGGGGCTGTCCGGCGGCCCACGCCCTGGCCTGGGCTTCCAATTCCCGGACGGCTGAGCTTCCCGTGCCTGAGACGGCCTGGTAGGTGGTGGCGATCAGGCGTTTGATTTTGGCAGCCTTGTGGATAGCCACCAGCGGCATCAGGGCGATGATGGTGCTGCAATTCGGATTGGCGATGAACCCCTGGTGGTCTTTCAGCGCTTCCGGATTGATTTCAGGGATCACCAGGGGAACCCGGGGATCCATGCGGAAATCATCGCCGTTATCCACCACGATGCACCCGCGTTTCACAGCCTCCCAGCCGAGTGTCTGGGACGCGCCCTTGGCGCCCTCGGTTCCCGCGAAAAAGGCGAAGTCCATTCCTTCGAACGCCTCGGGAGCGGCGACCTTGACGGGATAGCTTTCCCCGTCAACCAGTTCGGTTCGCTCGCTCCGGGCCAGAATGGTGAGCGACTGGACGGGAAAATTCCTTTTCTTGAGCAGGCGGATCATTTCTGTTCCGACCGCACCGATTCCGACTACGCAAACATTGTATTTTTTCATGATTATTTCCTTACACACGTTCTGCAACCAGATCCCCGACCTGGGTGGTTGAATATCCCATTTTCCCGGCCGCCATGCTTTTCAGCTTGGTGCCGGTGACCGCCATGACCGCCTTTTCGATATCCCGGGCCGCCTCAACCTCGCCGAGGTGCTCGAGCATCATCATCCCGGCGCAGATGGCTGCCATCGGGTTGATCACGTTCTTGCCCCGGTACTTCGGCGCGGAGCCGCCCATCGGCTCGAACATGCTGACGCCCTCGGGATTGATATTACCGCCGGCGGCGATGCCCAGTCCGCCCTGTGTGATGGCGGCCAGGTCGGTGATGATATCGCCGAACATATTGGCGGTGACCAGGATGTCGAACCATTCCGGACTTTTCACCATCCACATGCAGGTGGCATCCACATGATAATATTCACGCTTGATGTCCGGGAATTCCGCCTCGCCCATTTCGTTGAAGGCGCGATCCCAGAGGTCGAACACATAGGTCAGGACATTGGTTTTGCCGACCAGCGCCAGGGTGTTGTGGTCGCCCACGCCACGGGCTTTCTTGCCGTATTTCCGGGCGTACTGGAAAGCCCAGCGAAGACAGCGATCCACCTGGGCCCGACTATAGAGCATGTTCTGAACGGCGACCTCGTGCGGGGTGCCCTTCATCATGAATCCACCGGCTCCGGTGTAGACATCGCCGGAGTTTTCCCGGATCACGACATAATCAATATCCTTGGGCCCCTTGTCCTTGATGGGGGTTTCGACTCCGGGATACAGGCGGACGGGCCGCAGGTTGATATACTGATCCAGCTCGAAGCGGAGGCGCAGCAGGATCCCTTTTTCGAGGATCCCCGGCTTGACGTCAGGATGGCCGATGGCGCCGAGATAGATGGAGTGGAACTGCTTCAATTCCGGTACGGCGGAGTCGGGGAGCACCTCCCCGGTACGCAGGTAACGATCCCCGCCGAAATCAAACTCCACAAGATCCAGCTTGAAGTTGTGTTTGGCGGCGGCGACGGTGAGGACCTTGAGTCCTTCGTTCACCACTTCGGGGCCGGTTCCGTCCCCGGGCAGAACTGCGATTTTATAAGTTTTGCTCATGAGATATTCCTTTTTCAAACTTTCCATCCTGCATCAGATGGCGTGGCATGCTACCTGCCCCCGAAGAGGGAGTCCAGTCAAACTTGCTGCGTCTGCCCCAAGCATTGACAGGACGGGGCGGCGCCGATACGATTTGAGTCTTATTTGGAATTGGAGTTACCATGCCGACCTATGATTATGAATGTAAGCAATGCGGCCATTTTGAGGTGTTTCAGAACATCAAGGATGCGAAGCTGAAACGATGTCCCACCTGCAAGAAGGCCGTGAAGCGACTGATGGGGGCCGGGGCTGGAATCATTTTTAAAGGCTCAGGGTTTTATCAGACCGATTACCGGAGTTCCAGTTACAAGAGCGGCGCCAGCGCTGAAACCGGATCGGCCGAGAGCAAGAAAAAATCCGAAGCCTGAAAGGATCGCAATGGCAATTCATATTCAATGTTCAAATTGCGGCAATCAAAATGACCTGGGCCGTGTGTTTTGCACGTCGTGCGGCCAGAAGCTTAACCTGCAGGACACCTCCATGGCGGATCTGGATGATCGGCGCGAAGTGGATTACGGAAAGTGGATCCGCGGTTTTCTGGCAGGGGTGGTGATCCTGGGAGTGGGCGGTTTGGCGGGGACAATCTTCTGGCCGGTGAAGACGCCTCCTGTATTTTTCGAGGCGACTGGTGCGGTGCAGATCCCTATCAAGGCAAAAGCGGCCCGGACCGCGTTGTCCTACAATCGCGAAATCAAGATTGACCTGACGGAAGGGGAGTTGAATGGATTCCTGGCGGAACGGGCCAAGTCCCGGAAGGTCGGAAAACTGGTGATCGACCTCAAGACAGGCATGTTTGACCTTTATGCCGGATTCGACTGGTCGCCGCCCACGAACCTGACCTGGCTGGCCAAGGTGAAAATTCCTGTTTCCATTGACATGCGGGGCGGATTCCAGGCCGGCGTCCTGATGATAGAGCGGGGCCGAATCGGGCATCTCCCTCTGCCCGGCTCGTCGAAAAATGTGGTGATTGATTATTTTGCGACTCTATTTCCCGACATTACGGGAGAAAAGCGGATGGTTTCGTTCCTGAAGAGCGTGGCCATCGAGGACACCAAGGTCACCCTGGTGTTGGCCCCGTGAGGCTTCGAGTGGCGAGGGTGAAGGGTGACGGCCTGGCCGTTTTCCTTTTGTTGCTATGTCTTTCCCCTGTGCTCGCCGGGTCGGTTATCACCACCAGTGCTTCGGGCCGCTATCGGGTGGTGGGTCCGGACACTCTGGAAAACACCGATTATACCCGCTGGGCTGAAGACATGACCCTTCAGGTTGAGCGGTTCCTGGGAATGCCGATTCCCCTGATGCGCGGGAGTGTCGTGGAGATGGCTCTGGAAAATTCCGGACCGGTATCCGTTTCCTGTTCCCGCAGCGAGGGAAAGCTCCAGCGTGTTCTGGCCCTGTCCCGGACGGGACAGGTGGAGTACGATTTGATTCAGGAAGGGTTGATCCGGCTGGTGCTGGCCGGGATTGTGGAGCGTCGCCGCCAGGAGGAGGGACTGCCGGATGTGATTCCGGCGATTCCCCGCTGGTTGAGCGTGGGACTGGCCCTGAATCTTGACAAAGAGCAAGTGGCTCGAAACCGGAAAATCGTGGTGGCCGCTGCGATGGAGCCGGGGTTGATCCGGGCTTCCACGGTGATGGGG
Organism: uncultured bacterium; assembly: GCA_903958395.1. GTDB lineage: Bacteria > Verrucomicrobiota > Kiritimatiellia > CAIKKV01 > CAITUY01 > JAABPW01. Next base: position 3,728 of record CAJBSZ010000152.1, read on the forward strand.
TGGGAGCAACTTCCCGAAGGCTGGCACGGGCGCCAGGCGTTGTGTGGGATTCTGGTGGCGTGGATCAATTCGGTTCCCGAAGCCCTTGACCGGGTGCTTGAGCGCGTGGTGCGGCAGGAGCCGGTAACGCCCCTGTGGCTTGCCGTGGCGGGAATCCGGACGGATTCTGTGGAAGGAATGGAAGCCCTTTGGAAGGAGTTCCGGCAGTTGCAGGGTTGCGCCATTCAGGAATTCGGGGGGTTGTCGATGGCTCTGATTGATCAGGTGAAAGCGGAATTACCCCTTGAATTCAAGTCTCCTGAACCGGTCTGCCTTCACCCCCGCGAGGTCATTGCGGCGCGCAAGAAATGGCCGGGGGCTGTCGCGAATGCGGCGATGGTCAAAATGGAACGACTTCAAGTGATCACGATAGGGAAGGCTCCGGAACTGGGGGCGTTGACCGATCTGTATGGTCGTTTTTACGAGGGGGTGGCCTCGGGAGCCTGGGCGCCAATCCTGACCTGGCGCCTGAGTCGCGCCGAAGCCGCCCTGAAGCGGCTGGAAAGCCTGACCCGCGCCCGCGAAGCCTATCTGGACGAAATGGAGCAGGGAGCGACGGGGAAACGGGAAGGCCCGGCGGCGTTGTCGGGGGTGGGGTTGGTTCCCGAACTTGAAAAAAGCAGGATAGAGTCTTATATTGACGGGGCCGAAAAAAGATACCATAAGCCCTGATGGAAAAGGGTAGCAGAGGGAAAGGTTCCATGACATCTCGCAAGATGACACGCAAGACCACGGTGGGCTCCATTGATCCCGCCGTTCTGGATTTTACCGCCGGAAGCGATCTTCAACTCGATTTAGCGCTGGTTCAAGCCGACTGTATTGGTTCCGCCGCCCATGTCATCATGCTGTCCCGCATGCCGGTCCGGCCGAAGGTGATCACGGGAGCCGAGTGCAAGGCGGTGATCCGGGAATTGGGATCGATTATGCAGCGCGCGGCGACGGGGCAGTTTTCGATATCCCTGGACGATCAGGATGTACACCTGGCGGTGGAGCGGATTCTCACCGCGAAACTCGGCGATCTGGGAAAGAAGATTCACACCGGCCGAAGCCGGAACGATCAGGTGGCGGTGGATCTTCGTTTGTTCGCGCGGGAAGAACTGATCGGAACGGTCTCCGAGGCTCTGTCTCTGGCAGGGGTGTTGGTGGGGTTTGCCCAGCGGCATGAAGCGGTTCCCATGGTGGGGCGAACCCATATGCAGCCGGCCATGCCCAGCTCGGTGGGATTATGGGCGTCGGCGCATGCAGAGAGCCTGCTTGATGATGTCGCCCTGCTCATGGCGGTTTATGATTTGAACGACCAGTGCCCGCTGGGTTCGGCGGCCAGCTATGGCGTCCCGCTCCCGATTGACCGCGCGCTCACCGCGCGCCTGCTTGGATTCAGCCGGCCGGTTCACAATGTTCTGTATGCCAATAACGCCCGCGGCAAGATCGAGGCACTGATTCTTCAGGCCATGACGCAGGTGATGCTTTCGCTGTCCCGCCTGGCTCAGGATCTGATGCTGTTCACCCTGCCTGAGTTTGGCTATTTCACCCTGCCTGCCGAGTACGGGACGGGAAGCAGTATCATGCCGCAGAAGAATAATCCCGATGTGGTCGAACTGGTCCGGGCCCGGGTGGCCCGCGTGATGGCCTGCGAGCTGGCGGTGATGGACATTGCCCGCAGCCTGCCCAGCGGTTACAATCGTGACCTGCAGGAAACCAAGGGGCCCTTCATGGAGGGAGTGGCCATAACCCGCTCCTGTCTGCGGAGCATGGCGCAGATGACGGAGCGGATGGAAGTCAATGCCGGGGCGTTGCTGAAGGGGTTTTCGCCCGGGGTTTTCGCCACCGATCGCGCGCTGGAACTGGTGGGGCGCGGCATGCCGTTCCGGGATGCTTACAATTACATCAAGGCCAACCTGGACGAGCTTGAGACGATGGATGCGGCAAACTCGGTGTTGAAGAAAACGCATTGGGGTGCACCCGGCGGGCTGGATTTCGGTTGGTACGGGGAACGGATCAAGGCGGGGCGGGAATGGCAGGACGGGGAGTGGACCGCCCATTGCAAGGCGGTGTCGAAGTTGATGGGGATCAAATATCCTGTGGCGTGAGTGAGTCCGGAAGGGCAAGACGTGTCGAGTCAGTGAAAGAGAGAGGGAAATACATGAACAAAGTCCGAAACTATTTTAGTCTGAGTGTCATGACTGTATTTGCATCATCCGCCGCTGTTTTTGCACAGGCGGCCGGCAAGGATGATCTCCTGGCCACGCAACAGGTGCCGTTGTGGGACATGGTGAGCCGGGGTGGCGCGGTGATGGTGGTGCTCGGGCTGATGTCGGTCGTCGGTCTGGCGCTCGTGATCTACTTTTTTGTTATTTTGCGCCGCAGTCAGGTGGTTCCGCCAGCGCTCCGGGATGATGTTCTCGACAAACTGGAGACGGGCGAATGGGTCGATGCCCGATCCGCCTGCGGCTACAAACCCTGCGCCTTTTCGGAGGTTGCCGTTTCAGCGATTGATTATGCCCGGTCCGGTGAGAAGCCGGATCCCGCATTATTGAAGGATGTGATTGAAGGAGAGGGCGGGCGGCAGGCGTTGATCATCCAGGGGCAGACCCAGTACCTTTTCGATCTTGCGGTGCTGTCTCCGATGGTGGGCCTTCTGGGAACGGTGTTTGGAATGATTCACGCCTTTAACGCGGTGGCCCTGGATTTGACCAAGGCCAAACCCATGCTTCTGGCGGCGGGAGTGGGCGAGGCGCTGGTGGCCACGGCCGCCGGGTTGATTGTCGGCATCCCGACGATGGCATTCTATGCCTTTTTCAGGAACCGGGCGGCCCGGTTGATTGCCGAGCTTGAGGTGGCGTCCGGCCAGGTTATGAATGTCCTGCTGAGCAAGAGGAGCAAATGAACTTTCGCGGAAGGCACCAGCCCAATCCCATCGCGTTCCAGATTGCGCCGATGGTGGATTTTTTGCTCGTGTTGCTCTGCTACTCGATCATGAGCCAGATTTTCACGCAATGGGAGGCCGAGTTGGATGTCAAGCTGCCCACGGCATCGTCAGCCCAGATCGAGCAGCGGCTTCCGGGCGAAATCATCCTGAACATCATGAAAAACGGGGCGACGGTTGTGAATGGCCGTACCCTGAGCGATTCTGAACTGGCCTCGCTGCTCAAGCGCCTGGTGGAGCTGTTTCCGGGTCAGCCGGTCCTGCTTCGGGCTGATAAGCAGACTGACTACGAGCATGTGATCAAGGTTCTTGATTATTGCAGGCAGGCCGATATCTGGAATGTATCCTTCGCCACGGGGTTGGTGGAGAAGAAAGCCGGGTCGTGAAGTCCGTTTGTTCCAGCATTCGATTCGTCCTGTATGCCGGCTGCGTCGGGGGAAGCCTTTTTTTTGCGCGACCGTGTTGCGCCCTTGATGCCGCCGAACAGCTCCAATTCGCCGATGGTCTTTATGCGCGCGGGATGTGGGATACGGCGCTGAAGGAATACCAGGCCTTCCTGGTTCAGAATCCCGATAAAAAAACGGGGAGTGAGGCGGTTTATTACCGCATGGGCGAGAGTTTCAGGGCGCTGGGGCGGATCCCGGAGGCCGACGCGGCCTATCAGCGGGCCTATGACGATTATCCCAATGGCGAATTCCATTACCGGGCCGGCCTGCGCCGTGCGGAATTCCTGGAGCAGGCGGGACAAGGGACGGAGCAGGTTCAGCTTCTCGTGGCCATGCTGGCCTCCACCCCGCCGCCGGATCTCGGCTCCGCCTGCCGCTACTCGCTGGGCGCCGCGCTTGAGAAGCAGGGAAAGATCACCGAGGCGGTCGAAGCCTATGAGGCGGTGGTGAAGAAATATCCGGGCACTCCCTTTGTGTCGTATGCCGCCCTTGCCCTGGCCGGCTTGGATCGCAAGGCAGGAGGCGGCCGCAGCGCCGAACTCTACCGGTTGGCGGCCACGAATGCGGCCACCCCGCAGGTCGGGGCCGAAGCCTTGTTTCAATTGGGTGATTTTTATTTCGGGCGCAAGGAGTATGAGCAGAGCGCCCGCGCGTATGAACAGTTGGCGGCGCAGTATCCGGCCGATGGCCGGGTTGCCGAGGCCCGGCTCCAGCAGGCTTGGGCCCTGTATCATGCCCGGCGGTTTTCGGAGGCCCTTCAGCTTTGCGTCGCGGGGAGGACCGAGGCGTGGTTGTATCTCAAGGGGAATTGCGAACGGCAGCTTTTGAAAAACGACGAAGCAGCGGCCACCTATGCCGAGCTTTTGAAGGCGTACCCGCAGGGTGCCATGGCCGGTAGCGCCGCGTATGAGCGGGCCCTGGCGTTTTTTAAGCTGGGCCGGTTCCAGGAGGCGATTGATCAGGCCAGGGGCCTGACGGCTAACGAGAAGATCCGGCGGGATGTGTACTGGCTTCTGGCGGAATCCTGTGCTTCCGTGAAGGATGAGGATGGAGCGGTTCAGAATTACCGGCTTCTGGTGGAGCAGTATCCGGGGTCGCCGCTGGCGGGTGACGCCCTGTACAGGCTGGCCCATGGGTTGCAGAAGAAGGGCGATTTCCTGCAGGCCTCGGAACTGTTCGGGCGGCTGGCTTCCGAATTTCCAACGCATGACCTGGCGGCGCAGGCGGTTTTTGCCCAGGCCTCATGTTTGGGCAAGGCGCAGAAGCACGAACAGGCTGTGGCCGCTTATGCCCGGCTGGTGGAGAAATTTCCGAAGTGTCCCTTTGTCGAGGATTCGCTTTATCAGAAGGCCACCGTGGAGACCTTCCTTCGCCGTGACGCCCGGGCGCTGGAAACCTGGCACGATCTGCTGAGCCGCTTTCCGGCAACCAAATACGGGGCCGATGCCCGGTTCTGGAACGGAGTGCTCCTGGAAGAAAACGGAAAGTATGAGGACGCTGAGGCGGCGTTCCGGGCCGCGCTGAATGCGGTCCCTCCGCCTTCGGAAGAACTGGTTCAGCGGGCCCGGTTTCGACTGGCGCTGGTATTGCAGCGGCGTGGAGGGAAGTCTGGTGAGGCGGCGAATTTGTTGCAGGGACTGATGGCGACGCCGATGCGTGATAAATTCCAGCCCGAATTGGCGGAGTGGCTTGCGGATTACCAGATTGGCCAGCGTGACTATGGCGCGGCGGCGGTGGATGCCGACTGGCTGGCGACCCGGGCGACATCCGATAACTGGCGCCAGATTGCCTGGTGTCTCAAGGGTAAGGCGCTACTGGGGCAGGGGAAGAACGAGGAAGCCCGGCAGGCGTTCGAGCGGGTTGTGGGAATCGATTTCAAGAGCCAGGCCCTGGCGGAGGCCTGGTTGAAGCTGGGCGGCTTAACCCTGGCGGCGGGGGATGCGGCGAAGGCGAAGCGTGCGTTCGAGGAAGCGGCCACGCTGGCAGCCTCCGATACGCTGCTGCCGATCCGGGTTCAGGCGTATGCCGGGATCGGGCGGGCACTGAAGGCCCAGGGTGATTCTGCCGGGGCCTCGCGTCATTTCCTGAGCGTGGCCGTGCTGTTCGACGACCCGACGCTGGTGCCCGAATGCCTGTATGAGGCCGCGCAGTCGTTTGCCGCCATGGGGCGCAAGGACGATGCCGAAAAAGCAAAGAAGGAATTGCTGGATCGCTACCCGGAAAGCGAATGGGCCCGGAAAGTGAAATGAAATCAAACCGATCTGACAGATTATGACCACTCCATCACGAAACCTGAGCTTCCGTCGCAAGAACCAGCCCTTGGGGGCGATGGAGATCGTGCGGCAATTGCACCGGCGGCACATGGTTTGGTATGGCATTGCCATATTGGTCTCGGTGTTGTTGCATCTGTTGCTGATCTTGTTTATGCCCGGAATCAGCGCGTACAAGATTGCGCCGGGTCGGTCGGGTGAGCGGCCGATTTCACTCCGGCTCGAGAACGTCAAGGCGGTTTCGGAAGCTCCCGAGTCGGATCGGCGCCCGCCGAAGTTCAAGCCTGAGACCGCAAAGGGCGCGACGGTTGCCGGCGAGATTGACGCGGAGATGACGACCATTCGACGGTCCCTGGACGAATCCTCGGTGGAGCCGAGGCAGGTGGGGGCGGGGCTCCTGATCGGGGAGCAGCACACGCTGACTGAGCCCGCTCAGGTGGATCGTCCGGTGTGGGAGCCGCGACAGGAAATCCTGAGCATCAACCAGAAAATCGTGAAGGAGGATGCCACTATCAATCGGCCTAGACGGACTGTTCAGAGTGTGCCGCGCGAACAGAACGGAGTCGATATCGCAGCCCCTGCGAGCCGGGACGCCTTGGAGCGGGGGATATCATCAACCGGCGTCTATTACCTGGTGGAGGACCCGTCCCAATTCACCTGGGGACGGAGCATACCGGCCGGAGCGGGGTTGAGCGGGGTGGCGAGGGATGTCCAACCCCCGAAAACAATGCTTCAGGAGGAGCCTCGGAAACTGGCGGACGAGGATCGCAACCGCATCACCATTCTCAAGGCCCTGGAGAAATACCTCAAGGCGGATGTGTATCTCTACCGGTCGCCGACGGATCCTCTTTATGATTACTGCCGGATTGAGATCACGCGGCGGAAAGCGGATCTGTTGCCGGTTCTGGCAAAGGATCTGTTGCTGGTTCAGGACGGCTCTGCCAGCATCACCGAACAGAAACTCCGTTTCTGCCGGGAGGGGATGCTCAAGGCGCTTGACCTGCTGGCGCCGGGCGACCGGTTCAATGTCGTCGAATTCCGGGACTCGGTCTCGCGATGCTTCGAAACCTGGGCAGCGGTGAACCCGGATACCCTGCAACAAGCGCGCGAATTTATCGGGCGTATGGAGTCGGTGGGGAACACGGATATCTTTGATTCCCTGAAGGAGCTTCTGGCGACGTCGCGTCAGTCGGGTCGGCCGGTGATCTTAATGGTGGTGAGCGATGGGGTGGCCACGGCGGGGTTGACCGATCACTCGTTGATCATTGAGGCGTTCAGTCAGGCGAACCGCGGGGCGGTCTCGGTCTTTACGGTGGGAACCTATCCCGGGGTTAATGCCTATCTTCTCGATCTTTTGAGTTTTCGTAACCGGGGCGACACGTTTGTAGTGAAGACAGGGCGGTGGGATATTCCCGCTGTGATTGAGGCGCGGGTTCGTGAGGTGAGTCGTCCGGTCTTGTCGGATGTGCGCTTCCGGTTCTCGGGGCAGACCTATTGCGAGGCGTATCCGGTGTTGACGGCGAACCTCTACATGGACCGTCCGCTGGTGCTGTTCGGACGGGTTCCGCGGAACACGCGGAAACTGGTTTTCCAGGCGACCGGTCAGGCGGCGGATATCCAGTGCGATATGGTGTTTGACCTGGATCTGGCGAAGGCGCTGGGCGGTGAGGCGGATATCCGGACGCAATGGGCCTGGCAGCGGGCGTATTTCCTGATTGGCGAACACAACCGCATGAAACAGCCCGGCGTCCTTACCGAGTTGAAAACCCTGGGCAAGACCTACGGCATCAAGGTTCCCTACCGGAACGAGTGGGGACAATAAAGCCGAAGCCGGTGTTCAGGGTTTTCCTGCGGGAAATTCAGAGACTTCGGCGATGACGAGGCAGACATCGTCATCAAACCCCGAGGTGGTGGCAAAGGATTCGGCATCGGTCACCATGGCGGGTAGCAGGAGTCCGGGCGGCGAGTCAAGATGGCGCCGGGCGCTTTCATAGAGCCGTTCCGTTCCGTATTCCTCCCGATTCGCCCCCTCGACTTCCGTGATACCATCGGTGTAGATAAGAACCCCGTCGCCGGATTCCAGTGGAAGTTCGGATGTTCGATAAACATGTTTGTCAAGAATCCCGAGGGCGGGTCCGAGTGGTTCCGGATTCGTGCGCAAGGGCGCGACAGACCGGCGGATGGGGTTGATCAGAAGGGGGGTTGGATGGCCGGCATCGCTGAACGTCAGTCGTCTGGCGTGAAGGTCGAAAAGGACGTAGGACGCCGAGACGAACATGAATTCCTGGGCATCACGAAGGATGGTCATGAATTCCCGGTTCATGCGGGACAGGAACAGGCCCGGATTGGTTGCGATGGGTTTGAACTCCTCCATCATGCTCCGGATAATGGCGGTGATCAGGGCGGCCCGCATTCCGTGTCCCATCACGTCGCACACGAAAAGCCCGGCTTGGTGATCGGAAATGGGAAGGATGTGGAAGAAGTCACCCCCCAGCGCGGCGCTGGGCCGGTAGAAATGGTTGAATTTCAACAAGCTTTCCTCCGGGGATGTTTCCGCGGGAAAGGTTGGAAAGGTTTTTGGAAGAAGGGCGAGCTGGACTTCCCTCGCCATGTCGAGGTCGGCTTCCATTTCGCTGTTCCGGATGCGGAGCTGTTCGGCATACTGCTCACGCTGGGCTTCCGCCCGCTTGCGTTCGGTGACATCATTGAGCGAGAGGACAATGCCGATCAATTCGTCGTCGGTATTGAAGTTTGCAGTGGCGGCGGCCTGGACATAGAAGGTGGAGCCGTCGGTCCGGCGCGCCTCGACTTCCTGGCACCAGGCCTCCCCGGTTGCCGCCCGGTCTGTGATAGCGGAGCCGAGGTCAGGATTACTGAACAAATCAGAGAGGGACAGTTTTTGCGCAGCGTCCTGGTTTTCGATACCCCACATACGCAGGGCCATCGGGTTCCCGTATATCAGGCGTGATTGAAGATCGGCGATGGCGATGCCGCTTCCAGCCAACTGGATGGCGGTGTGCTCGGTGCGCAACTGTTCTTCCGCCTGCCGGCGCAGCGTGATGTCCCGGACGAAGAAGCACAGGTAGTCCTGGCCGGAAAGAAAAAGGCGATTGATCGCGGTTTCGGCGGGGAACACCGATCCGTCCTTGCGGACAAAAAATGACTGGAGCAGCACGAAGCGGGTATTGGCCAGATTTTCCCGGATCATGGGCAGAAGGGTTTCGTCCGCGCCGTAAAGCAGATCGAAAACTTCCATGCGGCAGAGGTCGTCGTGTTCGTGGCCGAGAAACTGGCTGAGGCGGACATTGACATCCACGATCCGGCCGGAATAATCCGTGATGACGGCGCCATCGTAGACATTCTGAAGGAGTTGCTGGAAATCCGAGTCGCCGACCATGCTGCTGCTGGCTTTGGCCTTTGTGATCCGGATGATCGGGCGGCGGGGGACCGCGGCCGCCCGGCCCAGTTTCTTGTCCTCAAGAAGGTCGGGCGTCAGGTCGATGCGCATGGTGCGCGAACTCTCCCGGGCAACCGAAGACGACGGGTTGTTCGATTCTGTTTTTTCCATAATGTCCGCGCTCCTACGACATTTCAGACTTACACTATCACGGGACGGCGGTGGAAACAAGAGTGGCCATGACTGACCCTTCACATCTATTTTCTGGCTTCAGGCGGCGAAATTCAATAGTCTTCGACCGCGTTTTTAGGAGGCAACCAAAAGATGATTCTACGTTATACCCGCCCGGAAATGGGCACGATCTGGTCGGATGAAAATAGATTTTCCGTGTGGCTCAAAATTGAGATTCTAGCCTGCGAGGCCATGAATAAACTGGGGGTCGTTCCGGCCGCAGACCTGAAGCGGATCAAGGATCGCGCCGCCTTCAGCGTCAAGCGCATCAATAAAATCGAGGCGAAGGTCAATCATGATGTCATCGCGTTCCTGACCAATGTTGCGGAACATGTCGGCCCCTCTTCCCGGTTTATCCACCGGGGCCTGACCAGTTCTGATGTGCTCGACACCGCTCTGGCGGTTCAGATGCTTCAGGCGGTGGACATCCTGATTGCCGATGTGAAGGCGGTCCGCAAGGCAGCGGCCGCGAAAGCCCGGAAATTCAAGTATACGCCCATGATCGGCCGCAGCCACGGCGTTCATGCCGAGCCGATCACCTTTGGATTGAAAATGGCGCTCATGTATGACGAATTCGGGCGGGCCCTGACACGCCTTGAGGCGGCACGCGCTATCATCCGGGTTGGCCAGCTTTCGGGCGCGGTCGGAACCCACGCCCACATTGATCCTTTTGTTGAAAAGTATGTCTGCGGCAAGCTTGGCCTCAAGCCTGCGGCGATTTCAACCCAGGTTCTTCAGCGCGACCGCCATGCCGAATACATGTCGGCCCTGGCCCTGGTGGGTGCCTCGGTGGATCGGTGGGCCACGGAATTCCGGCATCTGCAACGAACCGAGGTGCTGGAGGTTGAGGAATATTTCGGCAAGGATCAGAAGGGTTCCTCGGCGATGCCCCACAAGAAAAACCCTATCACGGGAGAGAAGCTGTGCGGATTGGCCCGGCTGCTTCGCGGAAACCTCGTCGCTGCCCTTGAAAATGTGGCCCTGTGGCATGAGCGGGATATCTCCCACTCTTCCGTGGAGCGGGTGATTCTGCCTGATAGTACCATTGCCTTGGATCATATGCTGGTGAATCTGGAGAAGTTGGTCCGGAACCTGGTGGTATCGCCCGTGCGGATGAAGGAAAATCTGGATATGACTCACGGGTTGATCCATTCGCAGCAGGTGTTGTTGATGCTGACCCAGGTGGGCTTTACCCGGGAACAGGCTTATCGCATGGTTCAGCGTCATGCTATGGCCGCCTGGGAGACGCGACAGAGCCTGCGCGGACTGATTGAGACCGATTCCGAGATCATGGAAAAGGTGACCGCCTCCGACCTCGATAAGGTTTTCGACCTGGGTGTTCATTTTCGGGATGTGGCAAGGACGTTTAAGGCCGTGGGGCTGTGAGCCATTGAAGAATGTGATTTCAAGAGAGGACGCGACGTTTATGAGTAAGAAAGTTGTGAAGCGGGCGAAATCGGCGTATGCGGCGGCTGGAGTCGACATTGATTCAAAAATGAACGGGATTGCTTCCATCAAGAAAATGGTGAAGGCCACGCGAACCGCCGGGGTGCTTAACGAAATCGGATCCTTCGGTGGTTTTTTCGCCTCGCCTGGGAAGGATAAGATCCTGGTGGCCAGCACGGATGGCGTCGGCACCAAGCTTAAGATCGCCGCCATGGCGCGACGGCATGACACGGTCGGGCAGGATATCGTCAATCATTGCGTGAATGACATCCTTGTCCAGGGTGCCACGCCCCTGTTCTTCATGGACTATGTTGGTATTTCCAAGTTCGAAGGCTGGATCTTTGAGCAGGTTGTCAGCGGGCTCTGCAAAGCCTGCCGCGAAAATGGCTGTGCCCTGCTTGGCGGGGAGACGGCGGAAATGCCCGGGCTCTATCCTCCCAGCGAGTATGACTTAGTTGGAACCATTGTCGGCGTGGTCGGCCGTCGCGAGGTGATCACGGGGAAAACCATCCGGCCCGACGATGTCATGATCGGACTTCCCTCCTCCGGGCTCCATACCAATGGGTATTCCCTGGCGCGTAAGGTGGTTTTTGAAACCGGCAAGCTAAAGCTCTCTGATGTCTTGCCCGGCACCCGCAAAACGGTGTCCGAAATTCTTCTGGCGGTTCACAAGAGCTATCTCAAGCCGGTCACCACCCTGATGAAGTCTGTGAAAATCCGGGGCATGGCTCACATCACCGGCGGGGGATTCCCGGACAACGTGCCACGGGTATTGCCCGCGACGGTGAATGCTGTTTTTGACCGGAGTTCATGGGCGATCCCTGAGATTTACCAGTTCATCCAGAAGGTGGGCAAGGTTGACCGGGAGGAAATGTACCGGGTGTTTAACATGGGTATCGGCATGGTGGTAGTGGTACGCAAGCAGGATGTCGAGAAGTCCCTCGCGGTGCTGAAAAAAGCAGGCGAGAAACCCGTGCTGATTGGCTGGATTGAAAAAGGCAACCGGAAGGTGCGGCTGATCAACTGATGTGACCGGGAGGCGGATGCGACTCACTCTTCTCATTCTGGCGGGCTGGATCCTGATGCTCCCGCCGGAAGGGAGGGCGGGGACGATCCAGCTTCAGCCCGAGGTTCGGGTCGAGGTCACCAACGGCCTTCCCGTTGCGTCGATCGAGATCTTCAACGGCGGGAATGAACCGGCGCGGATGACGCGCCTGGAGGTCGGCCTGCCGCCCGGCGGGGAGAACGGGACTATCGCCGCCCCCTTTACCAGGACCCTGTCACGCACGGTGGCGCCCGGCGACTGTATTCGGGAACAGGTGTCCATTTCCCCGCCACCCGCCAGCCCCGGGGTTTACCAGATGGTGACCCGTATCCGGTATTCCGATTTTACAGGAGGAGAATTTTCATCCGTTTCGGTTTCGGATTTTTTCTGGGGTGGGGAAAGTCAGGCGGATCAATCCAATTGGGTTGTGCCTTCTGTCGCTCAGGCGTCGCTGGGACGGACAGGAACGCTCCGCGTGTCGTTATTGTTGATTCAGGATGAGCCCGTTTCGGTCACGGTGCGGCTGGTCTTGCCGGATGAATTGGGCTGTCCGACCCCTGTGCAACGGGTGGTGCTGGAGCCTGATAGCACGAGGGATGTGACCTTTGAGATTGCTAATAAGCGGGCGCGTCCCGGGGGAGTTTATCCGGTTTTTGCGATTGTGGAACAGGAGGCACCGGGTTTTCACCGCAGCGCCTCAGCGGCCGGGGCCGTAACGGTAACCGACATCAAGTGGGTGGGGCAGTCGGGCTGGGTTTGGCTGGCCGGATCGTTCGGTCTGGTTGCCCTTTTAGGACTGGGGAGGCGTGGTCGTCGTGTAAGTCGTCAGTCGGCCTGGCTTGACGCCGTCCTGCTCACCCTGCTCAGTGGTTTTATCATCTGGCAGGTTTCGCCGGGCGATCTGATTCGTAATACCACGGCTGTGGGGGGGGATACGCCAGCCCATCTGTATCTGGTCAGTCATCTCAAGGAACAGCTTTTTCATCATGGCCGGATTATTTCCTGGGCAGACGGCTGGTGGGGTGGGTTCCCGATGTTTCAGTATTATTTTGTGCTTCCCTATCTGGTGGCGGCGCTGTTGAGCGTGCTGATCCCCTTGTCGGTTGCGTTTAAGTTGGTCAGTGTGGCCGGGCTGGTGATGACGCCGCTGTGCGCTTACTGGGCTGGCACTCTGTGGCGGCTGCCGCGACCAGTGCCACTGGTGTTAGGGATTGCCATGTTGCCTTTTCTGTTTGTTCAGTCCCACACCATGTGGGGCGTGAATACCGCGAGTACGCTTGCGGGGATGATTGCCAACAGTTGGAGTTTTGCGTTGATGTTACCCGCCCTGGCCTCAGCTAGCCGGGATATGGAAGAGGGCCGGTTCAGGTTGGGTACGGTTATTCTGATGGTCCTGGTGCTCTCGTCTCACTTTTTCACCTCGGTCATGATGTTTCTCGCCCTGTCAATTGTGCCGGTGTTGTGTCGGGGAAAAGGACGCGTCCCCGCAGTGAAGGTTTTGGTTCAGGAAGGGCTTTTAGCTGTTCTGATAATGGCCTGGTGGCTTGTTCCGCTGGTGGCCAAATCAGAATTCAGCATGGACTTTGGAACGAACTGGGATGTGACGCTCTGGAAATCCCTGCCGGTGTATGCGTCGGGACTGATTGTTTTGGCGATTTTGGGAGTAATTTCCTTTCCTGAACCCCGAACCCTGACCCCCGTCCCCTCACGGATCCTGCTTTGGATGCTGGCCTGCAGTGTGATTCTTTTTAAGTTTGGTTTCTGCCTGTCCCCGGTATTTGTGAATGTCCGCCTTTGGCCCTTTATTTTCTTTGCGCTGATCGCGCTGGCGGCACTGGGGCTTGGGCGGCTGTTTCAGTCAGTCCGGGGGGTGTCGATATGGCTGGTGGGGCTGACGGGCGGGGTTCTTCTGGGCGTGATGGCCGGGGACTCCATGACAGGCAGCCCAATGGATTCCGGCATTACGCGGATTTGGGCGAAATGGAATTATTCAGGGCTTGAAGACAAGCCGGCGGCTTCGGTATTTCAAAAATTAGTGTTGCCTCTAAAAGGGACGCCGGGCCGGCTTGCCAATGATTTGTGCGAGGAGAATAATCAGCTCGGCTCAAGCCGGATTTTTGAATTGGCTCCGGTTCTTGCCGGGAAACCAGTGTTGGAGGGAGGGCTCGTCAATTCCGCCCTGGGCTCGATGTACGCCTATACCATCCAGGGCGAGTCCTCCGTTTCCTGCGCCGGGTTTCCTGTGATTGTAACCCCGCAACCGTTCAATTTCACAAATGCAACACGTCATCTGGAATTATTTAATGTGAAGCATTTCATTGCCCGGAGTGAACAAACCAAGCAGGCGCTTCGTCAGCAGCCCGGCTGGCGGCTGCTGGGGCGTGAGCAAGAGTGGGAACTGTATGAGTTGATGACCCATGAGGGGCGTTTTGTATTTGTTCCGCCCCGCATGCCGCTGACCGTTATGACATCCAGGTGGATGCAGAACTCCCTGGAATGGCTTACGACGATGCCGGCCCTCGAGCAGTTTGTGATCTGGCGGGAGGAGGGGGCGCATGCAAAGGATGGCGAAGAGGGCCCCCTTACGGAAAAACAATTTCAGGAATGCCTGTCAGGATGGCGGCAAGGATCGACGAATGGATTCGGTGTGCCGCTTTCCGCATCAGGGACAGGGTGTATCCGTTCCGAGGAAGTCTCTGATGAAGGCATCCGTTTCAAAACCACGGCAATCGGAACTCCGCATATTGTGAAGATGTCGTGGTTCCCGAACTGGAAGGTGCGCGGGGCGCGTGGCGTTTACCGGGTGTCGCCGGGGTTCATGCTGGTGTATCCTGAGCAGGAGACTGTTGAACTCTATTATGGAACGACCGGGAGTGACAGGGTAGGCTATGGGCTGACCGTATTGGGTTTGCTGGGTGTGGTGTTGGCGGTGATTAAAAAAGGACGAGTCGGAACATGAGAGTGCGACTGCTCAAAATTCTGGATGCAACAGCGGGGTTTTTCCTGTGCTGGGCAACCGGCTATTGTCTCCACCTGTTCAAAAACGGCTCGGCAGGGACGCCTCGCCCTACCGGAATACGGGAGCTTTCTCAAGGTAGGGCGAAGCCTCCGGCTGAGCCGGGATTTTTTCGACAGGCTGCTGGAGAAGTCCGGCGGATTCTAGTGATCCGGCCCGGGGGGATGGGCGATATGATTTTGCTGCAACCCATGCTGAAAAGCCTGAGGCAGCATTACCCGGCGGCAAAGATTGACCTGGTTTGCGAAAAACGCAACCGTGAGATCCCGACCCTGGCGGGGGCCTCTGTGAGGGTGCTGCTCTATGACGCCTTTCCTTTCCGTCTCCTCTTCCAGCTCTGGCGTGGTCGCTATGATATCGCGATTGATGCTGAACAGTTTCACTATTTCTCAGCCGTCATGGCCATGCTGAGCCGTGCGCCGGTGCGGGTTGGGTTCAAAATCAATCCCGGCCGGAACACCCTCTATACCCACCTGGTAAATTATAATCTGGAGGGGTACGAGGCCGCAGAATTCATGCGATTGCTGGTGCCCCTCGGGATTCAGGACGAGGCGGTGGTTCAGGGATGTCTGACCATTCCCGGAAGCGGGCAGGCTCAATCCCGGTCGCTCGTGATCCATGTCGGGGCTTCCACCCGGTACAAACATTGGGAAAACGGAAACACCGTGGAACTGGTAAAGCGATTATCGTCCCTTGCAACAACGGGTGATGTTATTCTGGTTGGCGGGAGGTCTGAGGCCCTGGTGGCGGAGCGGATTGCCCAGGAAGCCGCAGTGGGCGATCGCGTGAAGAGCCTGGCGGGCAGGTTGACGCTTCAGCAGACCGCAGAGGTGATCGGGCATGCGGCTCTTTTCATCGGGGGTGACTCAGGATTGGCGCATCTGGCCGTGGCGCTGGGGACTCCGACAGTGGTGATGTTCGGCCCGAGTGACCACAAGAAGTGGGGTGTGGAAAGTTCGCGGAATGTCGTGGTTCGAAAAGCCCTCGCTTGTGCCCCCTGTTTTATTTTCGGGTACCACAAGTTTTGTCATTCCATCGCCTGCATGTCCGGGATTACGGTGGACGATGTGATGGCCGGGGTCAGTAGTGTGTCATTCGATCGCATATCCTCCTCAAGGAGTGATTCCAGTTCGCGATAGATGGGGCCAGGTTTTCCTGTCCCGATGGGAAGGCTGTCAAATTCAACGCCTGCGGCGACATTAAGGGTAGTTCCCGTCAGGAGGAACTCGCTTGCGGCCAGGATGTCCTTCCGGGAGATGTCCGCAAAGGCGACTGCCTTGAGGATTCCGGAACGGGTCAGTGTTCCAGCCAGTTCCATGACGCGTAGCATGGTGGTTCCCGCCAGGATTCGATCCAACTTGGGGAACAGGAGGCGCTTATCGGCGGTCACGATGCCCATGTTTTCGATGGCGCCTTCCGTCAGGAATCCCTGCTCGTCAAACCCTGCCGAGAAATTGACACCGGCATCCACGGCTTCCTTTTTCATCAGGACATTGGGCGCATAGTTGCAGTTTTTTATATGGCTCATACCGGCCGACTTTGCGGCGATCCGGCTGGTGCAGATGCGTCCGCCTTCGGGGTGGAGCTTCATGAACGGAGTGCCGAGCGATGTGACCACAACATACAGCTGAGGGGCCGGACAGTCGTAGGGGTTGACGGCAAAGCTACCGGGTCCGCGTGATACATAAACACGAATCATGCAGTCCGGCTTTCCGGCTGCCCGAACGGTTTCTCCGATGATGGTCATGAGTTCAGGGTGGGCGACAGGAAGGGTGAGGAAGAGAGCCCGGGCTGATTGATCAAGCCGATTCAGATGTCCCTGCAGGTTGTAGATGCGGCCGTTGACGGTTTTAATGGCTTCAAAAATACCATCGCCCCGATGCACCATATGGTCATCTATAGGGAGGAGCATCAGGGCCGGATCGGTGACAATTCCGCCAAAAAGGCTCGAGTACATGGCGAAATAGCCGTCCTGATAAGAATGGCGTAAGGCAGCGGCGAGTGCCGGCCAGTCGGATAAAGTGAACTGTTTCATGGGGGTAAAATAGCAGAAAAGCATTTCAGCACAACTCCCCGCTTGCCCGTGACTGTTTAATGATTCATGATCGCCGATATGGAGTTGTTTGCGGAGCTGAAAAAAGAGGAGCAGGATGCGTTGTGGCGCCATGCCGCCCCGTTTCTGGTCTGGGTACTGGTGATGTGTCTGCCGATGCAGAATCTGGCTTTACGATATGCCCTTCAGGTGCTGGCTGGAGTGGCGGCCCTTCTTGTTGCCAGACCCTGGCGGTACTATTCCGGTCTGTCTGTCCGCTGGCTTCCGGTGTCGGTTCTGGTGGGTGCGGGGGTGTTTGCGTTTTGGGTGATTCCGGAGTCTGCCCTGATGAAGCGTGTCCCCTGGCTTTACGATTTGTACATGAGCGTTGCGGTACGGGGTGCTGCAGTATCTGTTGCCGGGGGAAGTCCGTATGCGCCGGAACAGTGCGGCTGGGTTCTTTCCGGGGTGCGGTTGGCGGGTTCCGCTTTCGTGATTGCCGTCATTGAAGAGTTTTTCTGGCGAGGGTTTCTCATGCGCTGGTTGCGGGGGCATTCATTTCTGGGCGTTATTCCCCGGGGGATGGGCTGGGGGATTTTGCTGACCAGTTCTGTCTTGTTCGGCTTGGAGCACAGTCGCTGGCTGATGGGGGTTTTGGCGGGCCTGGCCTATGGGCTACTCTATATCCGGACGGGCGACCTTTGGGCGGCTGTGACGGCCCATATCACAACCAATTATCTGCTGGGACTCTATGTCCTCGCCACCGGCGCCTATATATTCTGGTGAGCGCTAAGCGTTTCGGGGAGCCTGCAGTCCCGGCAGCCATTCCGGCTGTTCAGGCAGAAATCGTTGAAGATCTGGAGCAATCCCTGCTGTCGCAATCCTGAGCGGTAAAGGGAGGGATTGTGATCGTGTCCGAACAGGGCGTGTGCGGTGTGGCGTCCAAACCGGTTGTCATCCTCATGCGGGAGCGACTTGAGCCAGTTCGATTCGGGCTTCGAGGAGGTAGTGGCGGCCATCCAGGGGACAATGACATTGGTGAGGAGGCTGGCGGCCCGGCCGGGGCCGATGAGGGCTGCGGGCGATGCACCGCGCGGACTCGAGAATCCGCTTCGCCATGCCCAATAACTTTCTCCACCCACAGTTTGCAAGGCCTCCAGAACTGTTTTAAACGAGGAGGTACTCAGGGAAGATGTCATGATCTGCTGAAGAGGGGAGTCGGCATTCATAAACAGACCGGCGGCAGCCATGAGTCGCCGGAGCGGGTGATTGACGGGGCGGACATGGGAGAGGACCCAGTCACTTCTGGTCAGTGTTTTCCCCTGCCAGGCAGCTTGATGCCGCCACCAGATATCCCAGAGGGATCGGACAAATCCCTTTGTTTCCTCGTCCCATAACGGATTTGTTTTGGGCGGAAGAAGTCCGGAAACCCCTGCCAGAAGGGCGTAAGCCGTCGTCAGGGTGTTTTTCGACTCCTGGTGCAGAAGGTCGAGCGGGAGGCATTGGGCCAGTTTATGAAAGGGGTTCCGGTTATGTTTATAGCCCAGCGCTCCCATGATTTCTTCATAGAGCGTTTGAGCCCGGTTGTCTCCTGACATGGCCTGCACAAGGCGTTCGGTTTTGAGCCGAAGTCGTTCTTCGCCGGCTGAGTCCAGAAAACTACCCTGCTGATCGGGTGACCAGGTTTTTAAGAGGTGTGCGCAGGGTGGACTCGGAGCGAGGTTTGCAAAGGGATAGGCGGGTAAGTCCAGACTGTCGAACGAGAACGACGGGATTTTTTTCAGCGCCTGTCTCAGGGCGATCTGAAGCACTGGGGCGGGGAGATCGGGCTCCTGAAGGATGCCGTCAAAATAAGTGACGTGGGCGATCACGCCCCGATACCGGCGGTCCGAAGCATGGCCGTGATGCCGCCAGTCAGCGGGACGTATGTGTAGTTCAATGTCACCGCGCACTGTGCATTCGTCAGGTCCGATCCGAAGGATGGCATCCAGGAAGTCCGGTCCTGCTTCCAGATTCCAGCGTCCTGGATTTTCAACCTGGACCAGGCGCCCGTCTGCCGTGAGGAGAGGGGTGGGGCGGTAGGCGGGATCCATCCAGACACATCGCAGGTGCCGCTCAGACCACGGAAAGTCCGAGTTGCCGACGG
Source organism: uncultured bacterium (assembly GCA_903958395.1). Lineage (GTDB taxonomy): Bacteria > Verrucomicrobiota > Kiritimatiellia > CAIKKV01 > CAITUY01 > JAABPW01. Next base: position 22,722 of record CAJBSZ010000152.1, read on the forward strand.
TTTCCCTCACGGCGGTTGAGAGAGACAGTCGAAGGGCGCGGTACCGGCATGCCTCCGGAAAAAGCTCATTGAAGGAAATGGACATGCCCTTGTATTTAGCTAAACTAATTAACTAGTACAAGTAAATACTGAAGACCTTCAGTCTTCAGTATTTAAAGCTGCTGCGGCCGATGTATTCGCGGAGCATGGAGGTGTTGGGGACTTCCCGGTCTGAAATGCCGACAAAATTGAGCAGGAACGCGGTGAGCCGGCGTGCCTCGGCGTATTCACGGTCAAAGGGTTTGACCTCCATCAGGAGGGGTTCTGCAATGGGTTTAAGCACGGCGAGTTCGTAATCCAGGGCGGAGTTGAAGGTGGCGTCGGCCTCGGATTGGAAGGGGAATATCCAGCGTTCTTCGCCTCGTCGTACGGAGGACCACATGCGCAGGGTTTTGAGTGCCGAGTGGCCCCGGTATTTGTGATCCCGCACCATCCGGCGGATCAGACGGTTATCCGTGGTGGCAATCCGGTTATTGGCATCCAGACTGAGCTGGGTGAGGGCGCTGACGTAGACGCGGAATTTGGAAGCGTCGGGAATCATGCGGGTCAAGTCCGGGTTCAATCCGTGGATGCCCTCGATGATGAGAATGCCTTCCGGGCCGAGTTTCATTTTGTTTCCCCGGTAAACGCGGGTTTTGGATTCGAAGTCAAATACCGGCGGCTCAATCTCGCCGCCTTTGACAAGTTGCTCCATGTGTTGATTGAACAGGGCCAGATCCAGTGAGTTGATGTGTTCGAAGTCCGGGCTTCCGTTTTCATCCCGGGGTGTTTTTGCCAGTTCAAAAAAGTAATTATCGAGGGACAGGGTGGAGACATGGAATCCGTTTACCCGGAGCTGGATGGCCAGCCGTTTGGCGAAGGTTGTCTTTCCGGATGAGGAGGGGCCCGCTACGAGGACAATGCGTGTGGTACTGCGCCGGCGCTGGATCTCGTCGGCAATCCGGGCGACATTTTTTTCGTGCAGGGCTTCCGCGACCTTGATGAAATCGCTGATATCGCCGTTCATGATGATTTCATTCAGCCGCCCGACAGTGTTGACGCCCATGGCCCGGCCCCAGTCCTTGTGTTCCCGGAATATTTTGAAGAGCAGGGGGAGGTTCCGGAAGGGGGCGATAGGGGTTCCCTTCGTGGGATCGGGGAGTTGCAGCACAAAGCCCGGCGGATAGGGGATCAGTTCGAACAAGTCGATTGCCCCCGTGGATGGGGCGATCGGCCCCAGGGCGATGTCATAAAACCCTTCGCAGACATGAATGACGATCCGGGGCGGATTGCGGAACCTGAGCAGATTCAGTTTGTCAGTTTGTCCGGCTTCCGTCAGTCGTCGTGAGGCTTCCGCAAAGGAAATCTTTTTTCGCTCAATGGGGATATCCCGGGCGATCAGGGCTTTCATATGGTCCCCGATGGCCTGAACCTGTTCCGGGGTAATGCCCCCATTACGCTCCCCTGATTTTCTTTCAAAACTGCAGTAGAGGCCGTTTCCCACGGCATAATCAACCGAGAACCCCGAGTCTGGAAACAGTTCCCTGACGGTCTTTGCCAGAATGAAGGCAAGGGATCGCTGAAAAACCGGCCATCCCTCGGGCGAGGCCATGGTGAGGAGTTTGATCTCGCACTCCATTTCAAGGGGGTAGTTGAGAGAGCAGATATCATTGTTAATGAGCGCGGCAATATACGGCAGGCCCGAGGGATCTGTCCGGGAAGGCAAGACGTCGTTTAGGGAAGTGCGAAAAGGATGTTCCGCGATGCGCCCGTCCTCAAAGGTCAGTTTGATTTTGTCAGTCATCGTTCCTCCTTGTTTCCGGCGGTAGTCTTGCACCCTTTCACGGAGTGACCCAGGGCGGCCTTTCCGGGAGAAGTGCTGTAAATTCCTCTACCAGGGTGGCCTCGTAGCGCGGGTCATATCGGCCCTCAAGGAAGCGGCTGTATGATTCGCGACAGAAGCGTTCCCAGGAGGACTCCTCATGTCCGGGATTGATAGGGAAGAAATGGGCGCCCACGGTGCGAGCGGCCTTCAGATCGCCCGGGGCATCCCCGATCATCAGAACGCGATCCGGTGCGTAACGTCCCGAGGTTGCCAGTGTGAGGTGTTCCGCCTTGGTCCCGAGTTCCTGGCCGGCGATGACTTCGACATACCGCAAAAGATCATGCTCCTCCCATTCCCTGACGAGGGCTTCAGTGGGAGTCTGGGAGACGCAGATGACGTCCGAGTGAGCCTGGACATTTTTCAGGGCATCGAGAACCCACCGGAACGGTTTTATAGCTTTCACGGTGCGGGCCACGGCCTCGTTGACCGCAAGGCTCCACTGGAGGAGTCGCTGCAAGTCCGGATCCCCGGTTTCCTGCACGCGTTTTTCAAGGGCTGGATTTCCAAGCGGAAGGCCCGATTCGCAGAATTCCCGGAGCGCCCGGGTGGAGGGGAGTTGAAAGCCTGTCCGGCAGACTTCGGGGTGATTGCGAAGAAGCTCAAATGTGGTTAACAGGCAGGGGAACCGGTTCTGGCCGCGGTGGATGGAATGCAGATTCACGAATTCCGCGGTCTGCCGGAGGGCATTTTCAATGGGCTCCAGTTTCCAGAAGGAGATAATGAGGGAATGAAAGCACTGCTTCTGCTTGATTTCCATGGTGGGGAAAATACAGCCGTCGGAATCAATGCCGACAAACGTGGGGAACCGGGGTTTAAGATTCAGAAGATGATCCCGGGTATAGTGAGGGGCTGTGCTCATGGGGACTTTCTACCGAAGCGGTGTCGCCGGATCAAGATCAAAGGGTGGCGAGTATTGAGTGTTGTTCAGTCAGAAATGATTTGATCTACTATCACTCTCAGAACAGTTATGAACGAACAAACCATACAACTTGGACATGGCGGCGGCGGGGTTCTCTCCCGGGATCTTATCCAGCGGGAGATCGTGTCCCGATTCGGTGGCGGAGCGCTCAAGGGGCTTCCGGATGGAGCCACCCTGCCGGTTCCCGAAGGTCGTTTCATGGTGTTCACCACCGACAGTTTTGTTGTGCAGCCGCTGGAATTTCCGGGAGGCAACATCGGCGATCTTGCGGTTCACGGGACGGTCAACGACCTGGCCGTGTGCGGGGCCATTCCGCGCTGGTTGTCGCTGGCTTTGATTCTGGAGGAGGGGCTTCCCCTGGCCACGCTGCGCCGTATTCTGGATTCGGTGAAGCAGCAGGCCGATGAGTGCGGGGTCGTGGTGGTTACCGGTGACACCAAGGTTGTGGAACGCGGCCAGTGTGACGGGATGTATGTGAATACAGCAGGAATCGGCGAGCGCATGGACGGTTTTGAGCTCGGCGCGAATCGCGTGGTTCCCGGGGATCACATTCTCGTAAGTGGACCGGTGGGGGATCATGGCATGGCGGTTCTGGCGGCGCGGGAGGGAATCCGGATCACCCATGGGGTCAAAAGCGATACGGGGCCGGTTCACCGGTTGGTTCAGGCGGTTCGTGAGTATGCCCCGATGATCAAGTTCATGCGGGATCCGACACGCGGGGGTCTGGCTGCGGTGCTGAATGAAGTTGTTGAAGACCGGGCCATGGGAATCCTCCTGAACGAGTCCGATTTGCCGTTTTCCACGGGGGCAAAGGCGGCCGCGGAGTTGTTGGGGGTGGATCTGTTGCAGGTGGCATCAGAGGGACGGATAATCCTGATTGCGGATGCCACGATTTCGGAGCCGGTGTTGAAGATCTGGAAAAGCCTCCCGGAAGGACGTGGCGCGACGCGGATCGGGGTCGTGACGGACGCGAAGGGGCGGGTGGTTCTGGAGACGGTCACGGGTGGGCGGCGTCTGGTGGATGTGCCGCGCGGGGAATTGCTGCCGAGGATTTGCTGATGCATGAGATGGCGATAGCACTGGCCTTGATCGAACAGGCGGAGAAGGTGGCGCGCGAGCAGAATGCCCGGGCGATTCCCGGCATCACGGTAGTCGTCGGCCGGTTGTCAGGTACGGATCCAGACGCCTTGCGCGCGGTGTTCGAATTGGCGGCGGAGGAGACGCTGGCGAAGGGCGCAACGCTGACAGTCGACATGGCGGCCGGCCGGGAGTTGTACATCAAGTCGATGGAGGTGGACGTTGAAGCGGGTGAGGATGTGAGAGGTGAGGCGTTAAATGTGTAAAGATTGCGGTTGTAACGTAAAGGGACATTCACACGACCATGCCCATGATCATGGTCATCATCATGAGCACGACCATGAGCACCCGCATGTCGAGCGGAAGACGATCGAGTTGGAGGTGAAGGTGCTGGCGGAGAATGACGCCCATGCCGAGGCCAACCGGTCCTGGTTGTCGCAACACGGGGTGATGGCGATCAACCTGATTTCCTCGCCGGGGACAGGCAAGACCTATTTATTGGAGCGAACCCTGGAGCGTTTGCGTGGTCGGGTGCAATGTGCCGTGATTACGGGTGACCAGTGCACCGACAACGATGCGAGGCGATTGATGGGGAAGGGTGCGATGGTAAAACAGATTGAGACCATCAACTCCTGTCATCTGGATGCCGCGCGGGTGGGCGCATTGTTGCCCGAGGTGGCGGGGAATGGCGTTAAACTGCTCTTTATTGAAAACATCGGGAATCTGGTGTGTCCGGCGGCCTTTGATCTGGGCGAACATTTCAAGGTGGCGCTGTTGTCTACGACAGAAGGGGAGGATAAACCCGTGAAATATCCCACCCTGTTCAGCATGGCGCCCGTAGTGGTTTTGACGAAGATGGATTTGGTGCCGTATCTGGATTGGAGCCTTCCGAAATGCCGTCAATACTTGAACACGATCCGCCCCGGCGTCTTTGTTTTTGAGCTGAGCGCCAAAACCGGAGCGGGCCTGGATGCCTGGATCGAGTATCTTGAAAAGCTGATCAAGCCTTGAAGGCTGACTCAAGCTTGTTCAGCAGGATTTGCTCGGCGCTGGAAACGGCGGAGGTTAAGCCCAGGAAACTCCCGGTGCATTCCGCGACCTTTCGGGCACGGGACAGGAAGGTATTTTTGATTTCCCCGATTTCCTCCGGTGGCAGAACTTCGCATAATCCCCGGATATAGACGATCCAGGCGTTGAGCATTTTTTCCGGGGGCGGGCGGGTGAGCCACTTTTCGAGGAGGACATAATCGACCGATCCCGCTTTCATGCCCAGGCGGGTTGATTCGGCCAGGATAATCAGGCGCTCCTGCTCCTGGACTTCCCCGTCGGCCCAGGCCACTTCCACCAGGGGAACCAGAGTGAGTGTGGCCAGGAGGTCGGCATGCACATCCAGTTCGACCAGATGCTTGAGAATTTTTTCGTTTGTGATTCCGGATACCGAGGACAGGGCCTCCTGGGTTTTTTCCATACGTTCCAGCTCCCTGAGCTTTTCGATTAAAACGGCGTCCTGTTTGGCGAAAAATTCGTCTTCGAGAAGACGTCCTTGTTGTTTGAGGATCTCGTCCATGAAGTGCTCCTGTTTTCTTGTTAACCTGAATGCGCCTTGAGGCGTTCCTCAACGGCCTTGAGACTACCCATGCGCAACATGTCATGGGCCAGTTTACGGGTGTCATCGTATCGTAGAGAGGTGATGAACTCCTGAATTTTAGGAATGCGACGGGAGTCCATGCTGAAGGCTCGGATGCCCAGGCCGATCAGGAGGGGAAGCACCCGTTCGTCGGTGGCCATGTCGCCACACAGGGAGACCGGCTTGCCGTGGATCAGGGCTCCGTTGACGACGCGATTGATGGCTCGCAGCACGGCGGGATGGTAGGGGATATAAAGATCCGCAATGCGCTCATTGGTCCGGTCCACGGCGAGGATGTACTGGACAAGGTCATTGCTGCCGATGCACAGGAAGTCGGCCTCCTGGGCGAGATCTTCGGCGAGTTCCACGGCTGAGGGTACTTCGATCATGGCTCCGAGCCGGGGATGTTCGTTACAGGGCGCGTTCTCTTCCTTGAGCGATTGGATGCTTTCCTCGATAATTTTCCGCGCATCCAGAAAATCATCCACCGAGGAGATCAGGGGGAACATCACGCTCAGGGGGCGCCCGGCACCGGCACGAAGCATGGCCCGCAGTTGTTGCATGAACATTTCCTTGTTCCGCAGGGAGAATCGGATGGCGCGCAAACCCAGGGAGGGATTGTTTTCGGCGTTGTCCGGGAAATAGGACAGGATTTTGTCGCCCCCGACATCCAGGGTGCGCAGCACGACCTCCTGTTCGGGCATGGCTTCAAGAACTTTTTGATAGATGCGGAACTGCTCTTCCTCGGTGGGGACATCATTCCGGACAATGAAGGGAAATTCGCTCCGGTAGAGTCCAATTCCCTCGGCCTTCAGGCGCTGGGCGGTGGGGAGCTCGCTGAGCAGATTGATATTGGCCATGAGGCGGATCCGCCGCCCGTCCAGGGTCGAGGTGGTGGGCTGCACAACGGCGTCAATGACGGTGTCCTTGCGGGATTCCAGAATCGTCCGGTAATGGGCGAGGACATCTTCAGCCGGATTGATGATGATGTTGCCCTGATCCGCGTCCAGAATGATGTTGGTTTCAGGGCCCTTCTCGGAATCAAGGAGCGGAGGATCCTTGACGATCACCATGGGAATTCGCAAGGTTCTGGCCAGGACGGAAACATGGGCGGTGACGCCGCCGCCGATCAGGATGACGCCTTCAGCCCGTTGGGCGGAAAGTTTCAGCAGATCCGATGGCAACAGGTCGCCGGCCACCACAATTTGTCCGGAATAATCCACGGGAGAGGAGGTGCGCCGACGGAGATTGGACACGAGGCGCATGCTCAAGTCCCGGACATCATGTACCTTTTCCCTGAGCATGATGCTGCTGCTTTTCGAAAACAAGGCTACATAACTGTCGACCACTTCCCGGATGGCCAGTTCGGGGGGGGTTCCCTGGCGGATAAGCCGGAGCATGACGCCGGAAAACTCGTCATCCTTGAGGATCAGCACATGGGCGTCAAAGATCAGGGAGGCCACATCCGCCATCCGCTCGCCAAGCTGTCGCTGGAGATCCGTCAACTGCTCCTCGGTTTGGCGCAGGGCGCGCAGGAAATCATCCTCGGTCAGGGTGTCGGGGGATTCGGTTGGGTCAGGATCCCACTCATGGTCTATTCCCGTCAGTTTAAGCGCCCGCCCGATGGAGACCCCTTCGCAGGCGGAGACGCCCCGGATAAAACGGCTTCCGCCGGGAGTACTAACGACTTCCTCCGGGCGCGGACGGGGCGGCTTTTTCTCCTCGTGAAGGCTCAGGAGAAGCTTGGCGTTCTCGATGGTGCTGGCCAGCTGGGCGGCAATGGCCCGGAATGCGCGGACATCGTTGTCGCTGAAATAATAAGGTTGGGGGTCCTGAACCACCAGGACGCCGATTTTTCGATTACCATGAAGGATGGGAACTGCCAGGAAGGCCTGGTACTGATCTTCGTGCAGGTCGGCAAGATATTTAAAATTCGGATTTTGCCAGACCCGGCCCTCCCGGATAGGGCGAAGTTCCTTTAAAGCCTGGCCCGTGATGCCCTCGCCCAGTTTAATGCGGAGATTTCCGATGTATTTCTGGTTCAGGCCCTGATTGGCGGTGAGGACCAGTTCCTCTGAGTCTTCGTCGTAAAGATAAACCGAGCAGACGGCCGCCTTCATGTGGAAGGCCACAAGGCTTACCACTTTCTGTAAAAAGCCGGCCAAGCCAGCCTGGCTTTCAAACAGGCTGGTCAGTTCGCTTACACTGCAAATCAGTTCGACGGTATCTTTTTTCATGGCCGGAATGCGCAAGTGCGCCCGCGATTTGTTTAAAACTTTAGGCCGTGTTTCCGTCCCTGTCAAGACAAGGGATCAAAAACAAGGGGTTATCCCTTCGTGTAGGCGTTCTGGAGGATGGCCTGATCCGGATTGAGTGTCGTGGGAGTTCCGGCAATGCGCATGAGGGAATCGACGAGCTGGGCCATCCGGTCACCGCTTTCCGCGACCATGCCCAGCAATTCCAGTTGAGAATCGTTCAGCGGTCCGACCCGGAGGCTCTTGATGAGCTCGACGGTGCCATTTACGATGGTGAGGGGCTGGCTGATTTCCTGGGTAAGTTCCGCCAGGATCTCCAGCACTTCGCGGCGGGAGAGCTGGCGCGGGGTGTCCTCGGTGCCGAGTTTATCCTTGAGCTGGCTGATGCGTGCCCCGGTGAGGCGGGTTAGCAGGGAAAGTTGTTTTGCTGTTTCGGCGATCAGATCCTGGATTTCCGGAGACGCTGGTACACCCCTGGTGGCCGGGCGGCCTATCAACTCCTGCCAGCCTTCCGATGTCAGTCCGTCGCGGGTCAGGTGCTCCTGTAATTCTGCAAGCTGCTCCGGATCAGCATGGATCCGGTCAATCAGGCGGCCCAGTTTTTCGCCCGCTTTCCCGGATGCCCGGCGTCCCTTCATATACTGGCTTGCGAGGGCGTCCAAATCCAGCTCTTCGGCAAGCTCGGTGAGCCGGGCCGTCAGTGCCCTGGCGGAGGATTCGCCGGCGAGGGCCTCAAGACGTCCGGTCAGTGCTTTTTCGAGGAGGAGCAGGGATCGCTTGGTTTGTTTACGGCCTTTTTGCGTTTTAAGCACCGGATCGGCAAGAAGTTGATCCGCGACCTTCTGGATGCAATCGGCGATAAGACGGACAAGGGTTTCTTCATTCTGGGGAAATGTGGAGCCCTGGCCGGTCTCGACGTTTTTCAGGATGAGATCCGCCAGTTTCTCGGGGTCGCTTGTGAGTTGGCGGATATCGCCTGTGGCGGGGGGGGCGGCCGGTTCATCCCCGGCACCCTCCCCGGCGACGCGTTGGTAGGAAAAGGCCTTCGCCTGGACATGCGTGAAGCCGAGTGATTGAACCAGGTCGGCCCCGCTTTGATCACCCAGCTTGGAGGGCGGGGTGACCAGGACGGAGAAAAACTTTTGATACTCAGCCGCAGGAAACCCGGGTTGTAAGGAGAAATTAAGAAGTTGAAGGCCTGTCAGGCGGGTGATGAAGTTTCCTGCCGCGGGAGATCCCTCTGTTGACACTCCATTGATCAGGAGGGTACGGTTCTCAATGCTGAAGTCGATGGGGCCATGGTACTCCATGAATTTTGTTGCGACAAGGAAGCTGACATCCAGCGAGGCGGCGGCCACTTTGTGATTCAGGCCATAAAGCAGGGCCGCATTCAGGGATTGCCCCATCACCTGAAGAAGGTCCATGACATTTTGATGAAGGGTTTGATCCGGAGTGCTTAATTCGGGCTTTGGCGTGTCCATGATCAGGGTGTGTCGTGTCAGCAGGTTTTCAGTCCGGCAGAACCGACGGCATCGGGCCCGCCTCTTCGTTGGCCGCAATAGCCTCGTCCAGAACGGCCCGGATAGCATTCAGGCCCGGGGAGGGGATGATAACGGTGTCGCGGCGCCCCCCCACTTCCTCGGTGATCCTCAGAAAACGGCCCCTGAGGTTTTGTTTCAGGGTGAATGAGAACAATTTTCGCTCTACCTGAACCTGCTTATCAAATAATTCCTCATCCATATCCCTTATCTCCCCCTGTTGGTTCAATTCGCGACAGGAATGTTAGCGCATGCTCGGGTAATGTCAATAGTCGGAAAGAATATGGACAGGCGATTGCCGGATTCGCTAAAGTGCAGCCCTATTTTCAAAAAAGGCGGATTGAGGCGATGACGACAAACAAGACAATCGGGTTGATGAGCGTGGTGTGTGCGGTGGTGGTGGTCTGGGCGGGTGTTGCTGGAGCTGAAAACAAGACGGCCAGGAAGACTGTTCCCAAAAAGACCACTTCCGGACGTGCTTCCATCCCCCTGCGTTCGGCAGATCCTTATCTCGGCGCGATTGTGGTGGATGCGGATACCGGGAAGGTCTTGTTTGAAAATAATGCGGACAGTGCCGGGTTTCCCGCAAGCGTCATCAAGCTCATGGACATGATGGTGATCATGGATCGGATTGCCGCCGGACAGCTCTCCCTGAGTAATTCAGTGACCGCAACGGCCGAAGCCACGCGTGTCGGAGGCTCCCAGGTCTATCTGGCCGAGCATGAGGTTTTCAGTCTTGAGGACATGTTATATGCGCTGATGGTCAAGTCGGCCAATGATGTAGCCATGGCGCTGGCCATTCAAATTGGCGGATCCGCAGCAGGCTTTGTTGAGATGATGAACCGGAAGGCGGTTGAACTGGGGATGACTAGCACGACGTTCTACTCTCCTCACGGGCTCCCGCCGAACGCAGGACAGAAGGGTGACACCTCAACCGCCCGCGATCTGGCCCTGTTGGCCCGGGCCTTGATTACGCAACATCCGGAAATCTTCACTTATACCTCTGTTCAGATGAGGCCCTTCCGGAACGGGAAGTTCATCATGCAAAGCCACAATCACCTGCTTCATGACGTCGCCGGATGCGATGGGTTGAAAACGGGGTTCATCTCGGCGGGCGGATTCTCGATTGTGGCCACCGCGAAGCGCGGCGGCCGCCGCGTCATTGCCGTTGTTCTGGGCAGCAAGGATCGCCTTGTTCGTGATGCGCGGGCCGCTGAATTGCTTGCCAAGGGCTTTGCCGCCCTGCCTCCGCTTCCTCCGCCAGTGGGGGTCACAGCGGCGGTTACAAATCTGCCCCCTGCGCCAATGATGACAGAAGAATCGCCGTCCGCCGAGCCCCATGCCGGCTGGCTGAAGGCGGCCGGCATCGGGTTGCTGGCCGGTCTGGCGGTGCTTGGAATCGCCGCACTGGTCGTGAAAAGCAGGCGGCCTCACGATTTTTAACATGTACCGTGCCTTCTATAAACTCCGTGAAAATCCGTTCAATGTGACGAGCGATCCGGGTTTTCTTTTCCTGAGCCCCACCCATAGCGAAGCGCTGGATCATCTTCGTTACGGGATCGAGCAGAGAAAGGGTTTTTTGACCATCACCGGAGAGATCGGTTCCGGAAAAACAACGTTGTGCCGGGCGTTGATCAACCGGCTCGATGCGACCACCAAGGTGGCGTTCATCCTTAATGCCGTCCTGCCTGAACTTCAGCTTCTGGAGGCCATTGCCGAGGATTTCGGAATTGTCGTGACCCGGCGCACCAAGGGCGCCTTCATCCGGATGATCAACAAGTTTCTTCTGGAGCAGTTGTCGCTGGGAAACAACGCCGTCCTGATCATTGATGAGGCTCAAAATATGCGGCCTGCCGTTCTGGAAACGGTGCGGATGCTCTCTAATCTGGAGACGGAGAAGGAAAAGCTTCTTCAGATTGTTCTCGTGGGGCAGCCTCAGCTCAGGGAGAAATTGGATCTTCCCGAGCTGGTTCAGCTCAAGCAGCGTATTGCCGTCCGGTTTCATATCCGGGCGTTGACAGAGCCGGAAGTCGCCCAGTATATCCAGCACCGGCTTGCCGTGGCGGGATCGAATGGAAATATTATTTTTTCAGAAGGTGCCATCCAGTCCGTTTTCCGCTACACCGGCGGGATTCCCCGGTTGATTAATATCCTGGTCGACAAGGCGCTGCTTCGCGGCTTTGTGAAGGAAATCGTGATCATGGATGGAGACCATATCAAAACCTGCATCCAGGAGCTTGAGGGAGAATGTCTTGTTTGAGGAGGATGAACACGCATGAGCACCATCAGCGATGCCTTGAAGAAAGTTCAAACAAACCGGCCAGATGATACTCGCGGAATCGTGCCTCCCGCATCAGGTCCTTCGCACCCTGCCGCCGCGTCATCGGGTTCGCGCCTGACGGCCGTCGTTGTGGCGGTGCTTGTGTTGTGCCTGGTGATGTTCCTGTTCATCACTCGGGCGAAGAACCCCTCACCCCCGCCCTCTCCCGCAAGGGGAGAGGGAGTCGCGCCAGTTCCCCTCTCACCCCCGCCCTCTCCCACAAGGGGAGAGGGAGTCGCTGCCGCTCCAGAATCTTCTCCCTCTCCCCCCGTGGGCGAGGGCCTGCCCGCAATGCCACGCATAGCGTTGCAGGCGGGTGGGGGTGAGGGGAGAGTTGCTGTGGAGCCTGTGGCGGAGAAGGCTCCTCTTCCTCCGCCGGGTCCCCTTCCCATCCTCAGTGGCACATTCTATTCCACTCAGAATCCCGTGGCGATTATCAATGGGGCTTCCCTGAAGGAAGGGGAGACTGTGGGGGCCTACCAGGTGATCAAGATCCTGCCCCGCAGTGTGACCCTGAAGTCCAGCGGCGGCGAAATTGAGCTCAGGCTGCAATAGCCTGATTTGTAATGGATGGCGTCTCTTGAGTAATACGGAAGAGAGGCGTATAAACGCCTCATTCCAATAAGGAGGCGATATGAAGACCCTGGGTATTGTGGCGTTCCTTTCGATTCTCTCCCTGGCTCCAACCCTGCAGGCGCAATCCGGTCAGTCCGTTGCAGACCGCGAAATCCTCCGGAAACAGGCTCAGAAGCATCAGCAGCAGGGAAACTACAAGGAGGCTCTGGAGGCCTACTCGACCCTCGCGACCGATCCGCAGGAGAATCCCGGGCAGATTGGCAATGACCTGCAGGGTGCCGTGGCCTGCATGCAGTCACTCAACCGGATCGGTGAGGCGGATGCCTTTCGCGAGAAGGTGGTGGGGCTTCATGCGGAAAACTGGCGGGCCCTGGCGGCGGCGGCGAACAGTCTGTTCCAGGGCGATCACAGCGGAACCCTTGTGGCAGGTGTTTTTGAACGGGGGCCACATCGCGGGCAGGGCCGGTTTGTAAATGCCGAGGAGCGCGACCGGATCCGGGCCCTGCAGTGGATGGTTAAAGCCATGACCCTGCTGGAGGCGCTTCCCGTTTCTCCCGGCTGGGAGGCGGGCTCCTTTTACGAGGAATTCGCCCGCATGCTGATGGGCTTCCGAGCCTATCAGGACGCATGGCGCTTGCAGGTCTTGAGCGACTTGGCGGTTCTTCCCGATTATGAGGATGGAAATGTTTACTGGCAAAGCCGTGGCCAAACCCGGGGAGCCCCGGTGGATGAAAAGGGGAGTCCGATTCTCTACAGTGTGCCGGCGCGTTATGAGGCGGCTGCGAACGATGGCGAGCGCTGGCGCTGGATGTTGAAGCGGGCGGTGGACCATGACCGATCCCGGGCGCAATCCATTCAACATACCTTTGCCGGGTTCCTATGTCAGCAGTTCGGGGTGGAAACCCTCGCGTGGGGCGGATGGCAGGCTCCCCGAATGGATGAGGATGACCCCAAGGCCGCTACAGCCACCCTGGCGCTCCACACACTTGGCGATAACGAGACGGTCGCCCGGCTCGCCACGGGAATCAAGCGGTTCGCTCTGCCTGATGAGTTTGATTTCATCCGGCTCTACAGGGACTTGGCTTCCGACGCGAAATCCGGTTATGCGGAATCGGCCCTGAACTCGCTCGCCGGAATCTTTACGAACCGTCGCCAATATCCGCAGGCTGCCGAGTATTGGCGTGAAAGTATCAAGGCTCATGGGCCGGGATCGGATAACTGGAAACAAAAGAAGCTCGATCAGATTCTTGGGAATTGGGGGCGGTTCGAGCCGTCCATGACCCATCCGGCCGGGCCGGGAGCCTCTCTGGAATACCGGTTCCGAAACGGAGCGAAAGTGGTCTTCGATGCCCGCGAAATCAAGGTTCCTGAATTGCTGGCCGATCTTAAGGATTACCTCAAGTCCAATCCCCGCGAACTGGATTGGAACCGGATGTCTCTGGACAACATCGGGATGATGCTGGTCGAGAAGAACCAGGCGAAATATCTCGGACGGGAAGCCGCCCGATGGGAATTGCCGCTCACTCCGAAGGCGCATCATTTCGACAAGGTCGTGACCGTGAAGACCGGGCTTAAGACGGCGGGCGCCTATTTGCTGACCGCCACCATGGCCAACGGCAATGTGAGCAAGATCGTGGTTTGGGTGAACGATACGGTGATCGCCCGCAAACAAACCGTCAAAGCCTCGCTGTATTATGTGGCCGATGCGGTTACCGGAAAGCCGCTCGGGGGTGTGAATGTCGAGTGCTTCGGCTACCGGCAGGAGTACATCCAGGGCTGGAAGTCGATGGGTCGACAATTCAACGTTCTCACCACCGCATTTGCCGAAACCACCGATCCGGACGGCCAGGTGAGCCCAGCCAAAAAGGATCTGGATCCGCAGTACCAGTGGTTGGTTACCGCAACAACGGCCGACGGGCGACTCGCCGTCCTCGGGTTTTCATCGGTCTGGTACGGCCAGTACTATGATCACGACTATAACGAACGGAAAATTTTCGGAATCACCGACCGCCCGGTTTACCGGCCGGACCAGAAGGTGAATTTCAAATTTTGGATCCGTCATGCCCGTTACGATGAGGACAATACTTCGGATTACGCCGACAAGGAATTCACCGTGGTCATCACGAATCCCAAGGGCGACAAGGTGTTTGAGAAAGCCTTCAAGACCGATGCCGTGGCCGGGCTTCAGGGGGAGATGGCGCTCCCGAAGGATGCAGCGCTGGGGCAGTATTATGCCTCGATCAAAGGATGCGGTTGGGGTGGAGTGAATTTCCGGGTTGAAGAATACAAGAAGCCCGAGTTCGAGGTGAGCGTTGACGCGCCGAAAGAGCCGGTGATGCTGGGCGAGTCGATTACGGCGACGATCAAGGCGAAGTATTACTTCGGCACCGCCGTCACGAAGGCCAAGGTCAAAGTCAAGGTCACCCGTTTCAGTTATAGCGCCACCTGGTATCCGCCGATGCCGTGGGACTGGTTCTACGGGCCCGGCTACTGGTGGTTCGCGTCCGACTCTGCCTGGTTTCCGGGCTGGAAGGACTGGGGTTGTTTCTGTCCGCGAGGCTGGTGGTGGCCTGCTCCGTACAATCCGCCCGAGTTGGTGGCCGAGGCAGAGGTTCCCATCGGGGCGGACGGCGTCGTGAAACTGCCGATCGATACCGCGTTGGCAAAGGAATTGCACGGCGATACGGATCACAAGTATGAGATCACGGCTGAAGTGACGGATGAGTCCCGCCGCACGATTGTCGGGCAGGGAACGGTGCTGGTCGCGCGCAAGCCCTTCAAGGTCACCGCCTGGGTTGACCGCGGTCACTACCGGCCGGGCGACGTGATCAGGGCCGATTTTGCGGCCAGGACGCTCGATGGCAAGCCGGTCAAGGGACGCGGCCAACTGGTGCTGTACCGGATTAAATACAAGGACGGTGCCCCGGCCGAAAAAGTGGTTCGGAAGTGGGATCTCGATACAAATGAGGAGGGTCTTGCCACTCAACAGATCCAGGCCTCGGCGGCAGGCCAGTACCGCCTGTCCTATACCGTGAAGGACGAAAAGCGCCATTCAATCGAGGGAGGCTATGTGTTTGTGGTGCGGGGTGAGGGATTTGACGGACGCGACTTTAAATTCAGTGAGATTGAGTTGATCCCCGAAAACCGGGAATACCGGCCTGGCGAAAAAGTTAGCCTGATGATCAATACCGATCACCCCGGTGCCACGATCCTGCTTTTTGTCCGCCCGGCTAACGGAGTTTACCTGAGGCCAAAACTATTGCGACTGGTCGGTAAGAGCACGGTGGAGGAAATCGAAGTCATGAAAAAGGACATGCCGAGCTTCTTCGTCGAGGCGATGACCGTGTTTGACGGCAGGGTATACAGTCAGACCCGTGAAATCATCGTGCCGCCTGAAAAGCGGGTTCTGAATGTCGAGGTGCTGCCTTCCGTGGAAAAATACAAACCGGGCGAGACGGCCAAGATCAAGGTCCGGGTGACCGACTTTTTTGGAAAACCCTTGGCCGGTTCCACGGTGATGAGCGTGTATGACAAGTCGGTGGAGTATATTTCCGGTGGTTCGAATGTGGCCGGGATTCGTGACTTCTTCTGGAAATGGCGCCGACAGCACACTCCCCGCACGGAGAGCAATACAGACCGCTGGTTTCCTAACCTGACACCCAACCGGATGCTGGCCATGGATAATCTGGGGTTGTTCGGGGAGACTGTTGTGGATGAGGTGGGGGATGACGTAGATAGTTTACAGTCGGGCTTTAAGAGTAAAAAGGATTCAGGTGGCCTGAGGAGAGGGAGATTTGAGAAGTCCTTTGGAGGGCAAGCGGCGGGAATGGCGATGTCGTTCGTCGCAATGGATGCCCCCGCCGCATCCGGGGTGGTAAATTTATGCATGGAGGCCAGTACGAAAGAAGAGAGTTCGTCCGGGGGCGAATCCGGTGCGGTTGCCGAGCCGACGGTGCGTTCTGAATTCGCGGATACGGCTTACTGGAATCCTTCGCTGGCAACCGACTCCAATGGCATGGCCGAGGTCAGTTTCAAGATGCCGGAGAACCTGACCGGGTGGAAGATTAAAACCTGGGCAATGGGGCAGGGTACGATGGTGGGCGAGGGCGTTGCCGAGGTGGTGACGGCGAAAAATGTGATGCTCCGGTTGCAGGCGCCCCGGTTTTTTGTGGAGAAGGATGAAGTGGTGTTGTCGGCCAATATTCATAACGCCCTGAAATCGGACAAATCGGTTCAGGCAGTGTTGGAGGTCGAGGGGGGCTGTCTGGAGATCATGGGTAAGGCCCGGCAGACCCTGAAGATTAAAGCTGGCGATGAACAGCGGGTGGATTGGCGCGTCAAGGTGGTCAAGGAGGGGCGGGTGGTTGTCCGCATGAAGGCCCTGACGGATGAGGAGTCCGACGCCATGGAGATGAAGTTCCCGGTCTATGTCCACGGGATGCTTAAGACCGAATCCTGGTCCGGGGTGTTGCGTCCGGATCGCGATCGCCAGGACTTTACGATTACGGTGCCCGCCGAGCGACGGCCGGGGCAATCGCGGCTGGAGATCCGGTATTCGCCGACCCTGGCCGGCGCCCTGGTGGATGCGCTTCCTTATCTGGTGGATTATCCTTACGGCTGCACCGAGCAGACCCTCAACCGGTTCCTTCCCACGGTGCTGGTTCAGAAATCGCTCAAGGATATGGGATTGGATCTCAAAACAATCCAGGCGAAACGGACGAATCTGAATGCGCAGGAAATTGGGGACGACCAGGAGCGGGCAGCCCAGTGGAAGCGGAACAATCCCCCCAATCCGGGCGAGGAGCGTAATCCGGTGTTTGACGAGGCCGTGGTGAACGATATGGTCAAACAGGGGCTCAAGGCGCTGACCGCCATGCAATGTGACGATGGCGGCTGGGGCTGGTTCTCAGGCTGGGGCGAGCGTTCATGGCCGCACACTACGGCGACGGTTGTCCATGGCCTTCAGATCGCGAAGCAGAATGGCGTGGCCCTGGTGCCCGGGGTTCTGGAGCGGGGTGTTGACTGGCTTGGGAAATTCCAGGCCGAGGAATTGCGGAAGTTGAGGAATGCCTCGCTACACCTGACGTTACTGGACTGCAAAGATCATGCCGATGACATGGATGCGTTTGTCTACATGGTACTGGTGGATGCGGGTCGGGACAATTCATCCATGCGTGAATACCTGTATAACGGCCGGACCAACTTGTCGGTTTATGCCAAGGCGATGTTCGGGTTGGCGCTGCACACGAGCGGGCAGGTGGAGAAGCGGGACATGATCCTGCGCAATATCGGGCAGTATGTGGTGCGCGATCCGGAGAACCAGACGGCGTACCTTAATCTTGGCAATTCCGGGTATTGGTGGTGCTGGTATGGCAGCGAGAACGAGGCTCATGCCTATTACTTGAAATTGCTGGCGGCGACAGCACCCAAGGGCGAGGTGGCCTCGGAACTGGTCAAATACCTGCTGAACAACCGGAAGCACGCCAGTTATTGGAATTCCACACGCGATACCGCGCTGTGTATTGAGGCGATGGCGGACTATCTCAAGGCGAGCGGGGAGGACAAGCCGGACATGACGGTTGAGGTTTTTCTGGATGGCACCAAGGTCAAGGAAAGCCGGATCACGGCCGACAATCTGTTTTTGTTTGATAACAAGCTGGTGTTGGAAGGGGCGGCGGTGACGACCGGCACGCATCAGGTTGAGGTGCGTCGGCGCGGGACTGGCCCGGTGTATTTCAATGCCACCCTGACGAATTTCACCCTGGAGGATCCGATCAAGCGGGCTGGTTTGGAGATCAAGGTGAATCGGTCTGTTTACAAGCTGATTCCGGCCAATAAGACCATCAAGGCGGCGGGCTCGCGCGGTCAGGCGCTGGACCAGAAGGTCGAGAAATATGAGCGGAAGCGGCTGACTGATGGCGACACGCTCAAGAGCGGCGACCTGGTTGAGGTGGAGCTCGAGATTGCCAGCAAGAATGACTACGAATATATCATTTTTGAGGACATGAAAGCGGCGGGCTTCGAAGCGGTCGAAGTGCGGAGCGGGTTTAACGGTAATGATCTCGGCGCGTTTGTGGAGTTCCGCGATGAGCGGGTCTGTTTCTTTGTCCGTCAGTTGGCGCGCGGCCAGAACAGCGTGAGCTACCGGCTACGGGCGGAGATCCCCGGCATTTTCAGCGCCCTTCCAACAAAAGCCAGCGCCATGTATGCCCCGGAACTCAAGGCGAATTCCGACGAGATCAAGTTGCGGATTGAGGATTGATTGCCTGAAGTTGGCGGAAGGCCTCATACGCGGTAATCGACACGGCGTTGGCGAGATTGATGCTGCGTGCGTGTTCGCCCGGCATCGGAATCTGGAAGAGGCGGTCGGTGTAGCGGGTATAGAGCTCTTTGGGAAGGCCGCTTCCCTCACTGCCGAAGACCAGCGCATCGTCCGGCTGGAATGTGCAGTTATAAAGAGAGGTTTCGCCGCGAGTGCTCAGAAAGAAAAGTCGGGGCGGATGCACGGTCTCAAGAAACTGCTCCCACGAGTCATGAACTGTCAGTCGCAGATGCTCCCAGTAATCCAGGCCCGAGCGCCGGAGGTGTGATTCCGTGAGGCGGAAGCCGAGGGGTTTGATCAGGTGCAGAGGGCAATCGAGGCCCACGCAAACCCGCCCGATCGCCCCCGTGTTGTGGGGGATTTCAGGGTGAACGAGGACAATATGAATCGGTGTTGGCATGCGGGTATGGCGCTCTCACGGGTGAAAGTGTGCAAAAACGGGACTGCGTGGTCAACGACATTTGCTTTAAGGGTTTGCCGGGGAGTGCATTGCCGGGGACGCGACAGAGAGTGAAGTGATGGTCAGGAAATAGGGGGCGATAGCCGGGCGAAGAGCTCGTGAACCTTTTCCTCAATGTCCGCCAAGGCGATGTCTGGTGTTACGGCCCACAGATCAGGAACATTCCAGTACTCAATTCGGTTCGTCCACTCCGGGTAGCGTTGCCTGAGCATGGGGCGGTGCTCCTGTTCATCAAGCGCAATGATGAGATCGGCGTTTTGAAAGTCCTGTTCCTGGACCTGCATGGGAAGCCGGGATGCTGAGTCGGTGTGGATGTTGAGGTGCTTGAGGTGTTGCAGAACATGCGAGGAGAGGGGGCCTACGTTATCAATGCCGAGTTCGGTCGCGACACCGCGGGAAATGGCGCTAATCGAACGAGAGGTTTGGGCGGCCAGATCGTTGAGCAGTATTTCGGCGAAGCGGCTCCGGTAGTAATTGCCGGTGCATAGAAATAGAACCTTAGTTGTCATGGGCTCATTAGGCGTTCGATGCAAGAAAAAAGGTTATGGGCGAGGGGGGACTTGAACCCCCAAGCCTTGCGGCACAAGATCCTAAGTCTTGCGTGTCTGCCAATTTCACCACTCGCCCAACCTAATTACTATCAAAGGCTTATATCTGAATTCGGATGTTATTGTTTGGTGTGCTTGCGCCACTATTTCGGCTGAACAAACCTCATGAAATAAATTGCAAACACCGTTATTCCCGTGACATCTGGGGAAAAGATACATGAGTGGAACTACCCGGTCAAGGATCGCGCATAGTGTTGCGTAAACCGACCCGACGGCTGAACACAAGGCCACTTCAGGCATGAGTATCTCCATTTCAGGAAAGGGCGGGAGGTCCGGGCGGAGTTCCTGGAATTCCCCATAAATCAAGGTCAGGTTACTCCGATAGCTCGATGACGACGGCGATATTCTGAGGGCGTCATGCCGGTGCGCTGGGCGAAGAATCGCGCCAGATGGTAGGCGGCTTCGTATCCGATGGCGGAG
>CAJBSZ010000153.1 GCA_903958395.1 uncultured bacterium
AGCGCTGCACGTAGGCCTCAACTTCAGTGGCTGTCAGGTCGAAGAAGAGTCGCCCCCTCCTTTACCCCCTCGTCAGTGACCCATTACTCGATCTGAAACGTTTCAGATGACGAAATCGACGATTGGGGACTCTAGAAAACCCCATCCATAATGACTGCCCCTATCGGCCTTCTTTTATCGGCACGCCGGGCCCGCGGCTCGGCTTTCATATCCAATCCCGCAAAGTATTCCGCCGAAAGTCCCGGCGCGCCATCTGCATCAACGCTCAGCACGCTTGTGGGAACAACCTGGAAGTTCTTGCTCTGCCATGGGATGCTGGAGACCGTAATACCGGAGCGTTGGGCCCGATCTGCCATTCCCTCCAGGGGAGTGACCGCCTTGATTAGCGATTGACCCGAGTAATGGCCAAACTGAGCCTCTTCAACCCAGGGGCCAACCATCACGATGCTGCGCACCTTTTAAACGTCAATCGGCAACAGCGTCGTCCCGCCAAAAGGCGCGTTCTTCAGCAAGACCATTGACTTATCCGCCACCTTACGGGCCAACTCGCCATGTGCCGCCGATCCAATCTCTTCTGCCCCGATTTTCGAATAGGGCGACCGTTCGGGCGGATCAAACATCCCAAGCAAAAAACGTCCGCGCAGCAACCGCGACACGGCCCGATCAATAATCTCCGGTTTGATCAACCCGGCGTCCATAGCCTTCTGAATATAGTCGTTGGAACCGTTATCCTCCCCTACCATATCCAGGCCGGCATTCAGGCACGCCGCATACCCTTCCGCCATCGAAGGCGAAAACTTGAATCTACTGGAGACAAACTCCGCAGCTCCGCAGTCGCCCACCGCATAGCCGTCAAAGCCCCATCGCTCTCTCAGCACCTGGGTCAGCAGCCACTGGTTTGCCGCCGACGGCGTGCCGTTGATCGAGGTATAGGCCGCCATGGTTGACTGGGCTTTACCTTCCATGATGCAGGCGCGAAAGCCGAACAGCTCATATTCAAACAGGTAACGTTCGTCGCAAACAATATTCTTGCTGAATCGGCCGAATTCCTGGTTATTCCCGGCAAAATGTTTCGGCGTTGCGATCACCTTGATGTGGCTGGGGTCATCACCCTGCAAGCCGCGCACAAACGAAACCCCCATGCGGCTGGTCAAAAAGGGATCTTCGCCATAGGTCTCCGGCGTTCGCCCCCACCGCGGATCGCGCGCCATATTGACCACCGGCGACCAGAGTGTCAGGACGCCGGAAAAGCGCCCAATATGCTTGCCGCCCTCCTTGTTCCACCAGGCGCGTGCTTCATCTGAAATGGCCGACGCCACCTCGCGAATAAGCGCCGGATCGAATGTGGCCGCCATACCCATGGCTTGCGGAAAGACCGTATTCTTTCCCGGGCGCATCAGCCCGTGCAGCCCCTCGTTTCCATGGTCGTACTTCCTGATTCCAACGCGATCGATCCCAGGCGCCGTGAAGTACAGCAGCGACACCTTCTCCTTCATCGTCATCGCCGACACCAGCGCGGACACCCGCTGATCCAGCGGCAGATCGGCATTCTTCCATACCGGCTCCGGGGCGCCCTGGGACGAACGAACCTCTGCCGCGCCCACCACGCCCACCGTCCCGGCCAGCCCGGTCAGCAATCCGGCGATCAATGCCGCCGCTGTAATTTTTTTATTCATGTTGTTTTCCCTTTCACTGTTTCACTTTGCAGTTCTTCCGCCATCACCCGCACCGGGCAGCTCCATTTTCCCTTGCCAGGTCAACGACCGACGGGTTTGAGATTGGCGCCAGAAACCTTCAGGCACCAAGCGAACCGGCAGGGTTTTTCCGCCGGCAAATGGACAACCAATCCTTCCGGCGTTTGCTCCCAGTCGAGTTTGCCTTCACTGCCGAGCAGTTGAACCCGAGTGATCTCGCCCGCGCCCGACGCAAGCGACTTAATGGTGACCTTGCGATCGGTCGGCCAAGCCATGAGCCAGGCAAAGACCGCATCGTCCTTCGCGGTGAAGCGGATGTCGTTAGCGGTGTAGGGCGTTTTGACCTGAGTCGGGCCAAGCGCCCCTCTCGGCATCACAACCTTGCCTTCGCCCCAAGCTTCCCAGGCACGGCTGCCATAGACACCCTCTGAATTCACCCGCATCCAGGCGCCCATGTCCTTGAGCATAGCGACGCACTGCGGCTCGAGTCCGCCTTCGGGATCAATCGGCACGGCGCAGGCGTAGTTGCCGCCACGCGAAATGTATTCAACGAGGCTGCGGACAAGGTTCACCGCCTCGTAGGTGTAACCCGGCGCGTAATACCAGTCGCCGATGGGATTCTCCCCGATCCATGCCTGATTGGTCATCAGCTTGTTCGGGATGTTGTTCTCGTAGGTCATGCCGACCGACGGATTTGCCTTTTGGAATTTGATGAGCGCGAGCGTGTCCACCTTCCCGTGTTTAGCGAGCGAACGGTTGTAGTAGTGAGCGACCACGCGCCGGGCGGCGTCGCACTTGTAACCTGATCCGCTATTATCACCGCTGAACGGCTCGGAGGAATTGCCGTCGGTGTAGAACATGTCGGGATCATATTTGTCAATCGCATCCATGATGCGCAAAGCCCATCGCTCGGCATACCACTTCGCGTAATCCTGGTGGTCTTGAAAAATCCCCTTGCGTCCAAACGGGATCTCCGTCACCGCCTTGCCGGCGCCATCGGTATATTCGCCGAGATTGATATTGTAGAGCAGTCGCGGGTCATAACCTTCCCACCATTTGCCCTTGCCGTCGGCGAGCGTCAGGTTGCCGTCGTAGGGCACGCCGGCCTTTGGGCCGCTCGAATCGGATTTGTAGGCATCCGCCCACCACCACCAACTGTATTCGTGGTGGAAGGTGATGCAGAATTTCATGCCCAGCTTGCGCGCCTCGCGTGACCAGCCGCCGATCATGTCCTGCTTCGGCCCGATGTTCACCGAGTTCCACGGGTTGTAGGCGGAGTCCCAGAGGTCGTAGTTGTCGTGATGCACGCCCACGACCATCATGAAGCGCATGCCCGCGTCGTAAAAACTTTTGGTCAGCTCGGCGGCGTTCCACTTCGGCGCTTTCCACGCGTTGAGCACATCTTTGTAACCGAACTCGGACGGATGGCCGAAGTTTTGGAGATGATTGTTATAGGCGTGATGTCCCTGGCGGTAGAGGTTGCGCGCATACCAATCCCCATTGCCCCAGGCCTGCGGTCCCCAGTGGACGAACACGCCGAACTTCACCTGCCGAAACCAGTCCGGCACGCCGGGATAATTCTGTTTGATCGAATCCCACGTCGGCTGAAACGGACCGGGCGCGATTTTGAAATCCATCTTCACTTCGGAGAAATCCTTGGGGTCCGCCGGCTGCTTGCTCTTCGGCGCGGCGGGCGCAGGAACCGCCGCGGCATCGGTCAAGGACCAGCCCGGCGACGGCGCGAAGGTGGCGTCGTTGGCGGAGAACGCCAAACCCAGGTTGAGCAGCAGGAGTGCGAGTGTGAGTGTATATTTAATAGAGCTCTTTTGCTTTTTCATAAATTGGTTCTACAACCTTCCAGTCAGTGAGTTGCAGTTGCCGATGATCCACTGTATGTTCATGTTTCTCCTACTTCTTCCCGACCGCTACGACCGGCCAGTCGTCAGTGCGGAAGGGCGAGGCGGGCAGGCCTGCGCCGTTGGAGAGATTGCAGTCCGGGTTATCCAGCCAGGCATAGCGCACGGCGACTGGCGCGGCGACATCGGAGCTGCTAATGATGATTGTCTCGCCATCGATCTTGGCGGAAGCGGGTTTCCATTGCTGATCGGCACCGGCGATTTGGAAGCCCTTCAGCGGGCCGCCGTCCTGAGTCTTTAGACCGCCGTTGGTATGCTTGAAGGAGACGGTGATCGCGTTGCCGCTGACGGATGAGCCGGCGGGCAGCGGGCCGCTGATCGCTGGCACGTTCTTGCCGTAAACCGTGCCAAGCGCCCACAGCGCGAGTCGGCGACCGACTTCCTGCTTATTGGTAGGATGGATATTGTTGGCATCGCCGATATCGATGGTGATGGCCATGCCGGTCTTCGGCAACTCCAGCGCCTGCAGCATGGCTTCACGAACGCGCGGCCAGCCTTCGCCCGCAGTGAAGTTGGGCAACTGCACCCAGGCGAAGGGCAGCTCATCGTTCCAGAGATCGCGCCAGCTCGTGACGAGCCGGGAGAGTTGCTTTCGGTAAAGTTCGCCCGGTTGGCCTGTGTTGCTTTCGCCCTGATACCAGAGCATACCGCGTAGAGTGAACGGGGCAAGATTGAAGACCTTGCCGTTGTAGAGGCCGGAGGGGCCGCCCTTGCGCTTGATGTGAGCGATCATCCCTTCCGGAGTCCATGGCTTATCTCTCTCCCGGGCTTTTCCGCTCTTGAAAGCGAGCTCCCAGGCGGCGAGTTTCGCCGGGTAGTCGGCTCTGAGCTTAGCCTCGACGCGACGGTAATTTTCCTCTTCAGTCAGCGGGGCTACTCCCTTCTGGGCGCCCGCCTTGGTTTCCGGATCCGAGGACTGAGTTTCGGCGGGAAGCCAGTTTTCGATGTGCGTGGCGTTGGCTGCGGCGCAGATCAGTCCGACAGGAACACCGACTTCAGTATGAATCTCGCGACCGAAGAAATAGAGCGTTGCGGAGAAGCGGTGCACGGTCTCTGGGGTGCATATCTGCCAGGCGCCCTTACCTTCGGCCTGAGGCTTCTCGGCGGTGACGGAACCTTCGCCGTAGTATCGAATAAGCGGGAAGTTCGCAGCGGCCTTTTCCGCCTCGAAGTTTTTCGCTGATCCAACGGCCCACGCCATATTGGACTGGCCGGCGCCGAACCAAACCTCGCCGACGAGCACGTCCTTGACCTCAACCTTGCGGCCGTCTTTTCCAGTGACGGTGAACGTGCGCGACTCGGCGGAGGCTTTGAGCGCGTCGAGCTTGAGCGACCATTTGCCGTCGGCGCCCGCAACGGCGGTCTTGGACTGACCGGCAAAGGCGACAGTCACAGATTCGCCCGGATCGGCCCAGCCCCAGACGGCGACGGGCTTCTCGCGCTGCAGGACCACGTGGTCCGAAAACAGCGAACCCAGACGAAGGTCCGCAGCGTGGAGCGCAGTCAGCGGAACCAGCAGCAGGGTTGAAAACAACAAGACCCGACAGACTGTACCGAACATTCTTCTATGCATTTTTTCCTTTTCTCCTATTTTATGTTGGTTTGAATCGGTGATGTGATGGCTTGCTTCGGCAGTGGCGGCCGGACGGTCCCGATGGCGTTTTGCGCATGGTATATCTTGATCAGTTCGGCGAAGGCCTCGTTACAGCGATCGTTAGGCTTGCCACCGTTTGTCTTTAACTCGGAATCGAGCAGCGCCCGCAGGTAGAGCTGGCGCCAGCGCCATGAGTTCCGGGCCTGGGGTGTTAGCCGGGCATCGACCTTTTGCATTGTGGCATACGCTTCCTCAGCGCCGGGATCGGCCTGCGGCTTCGCGCCTTTCGACGGAAGCCAGTTCATCTCGAGCGGCACACCGTCGTGCAGGCCGGGCCACCACCGCATGTGATGGTTCTGTTCGAGTGTTTTAATGACGCCCGCAACATCTGCAACGACATCCGGCGAAAACTCGAAGGCAATGTATTCTTTCACGGTCTCTGCCGCCGGCTGGTCGCTCCAATAAAACTGGCTGTAGGCGATCTTGGTGATGTCCTCATAGATGCCCTCAGAATAAGGAAAACATCCGTCAACACTCTTCTTTTGCGCATTCCACTGGCCCTGTGCCCGGGCCGTGAGCGGCGTGGCGCCGAACCCGCCCCAGGGAAATGTTGCGTGCATGCTGATCTCCGGGAACCCCACGACCGGCAGACCGCACCGTAGCACCGACGTTCCCGTGCCAGCCGGTCCATCCACTGCGCCCAGGCCTGACGTGGCCGGTAGCACGTTTCCTTCGTTGATCAGGCCATCGGCCATATCCTTCTGCTCGCCGAGCGTCTTCATGACCGCGGCGAGTTCCATCTTATCCATTAACCACGTGGAAAGAAGAATTTTGGTCCCCGGCATCTTCTGCCGGGCGAGTCTGCCCACCTCCTCGACACACTTTATGAATCCCTTCGATCCCCACGGCTTGCACTCCGCACAGCCGCAGCTGCCCTGATCATAGGGCCAGATCCAGACGGCCCGTGGTTTCAGGTCGGCCGCCCAGTCGAACTCCTCACCCAGAATCTTGAGGATATACTTCATGCCCTCCGGCTTACTCGGACAGACTGCGCACGGATAATAGCCGCCGCGTCCGCCACCGGGTGTGGCCCGTATTGCAGCCGACGAGTTGCCGAAGGCCTCGTAGCACAGGGGAGTGCTCGCATTGGACCTATGGTATGCATTCATTGGATTACTCCTGAGCCTGAGGCAGCCCCTCAGTGTTTAAAGACTGAGCCGCGCTGCTTCCATCCTGCCTGGCTTTGGATCCTGGTTGAACCGCGCTTGCCGCATCAGCGGCCTGGTCCGGAATCGGCTCCACCGAGACTTTCCGGCGGGCAACGGTTGGACTTTTGTGACGCGAGCCGTCGGGGCAGGCCACTGTCTTGAGAAGGTAACGGCCATTTTCCTTGGGAATGGGCAATGAGAGTTCGTAGCTGTTCTTGCCGACGCCGCCAAGCTGGAACAACTTTTCGTTGGAGGCCAGCGTTTTGCCCTCCAAGGTTTCGATTGAAACAACCAGCCTGCCACTGACTGGCTCCTGATCGTCATTGACCATCATAATCGTGAAGGGGTGGTCCGCCCCGCCGCGGATGGGAACCCAAGCCCCTAGGCGCTCTTTCTCTCCGGGTGCTCCATCACCCCAGAACTTGAGGTATACGCCCAAAGGTTTAAACGCTTCAGTCATGTATTTTTCAAACTGCGTCTGCATTTGCAAGGTTTGCACATCACTGAAAACCCCAAAATGGTAGGGGCCGGTTTTTCGCCTGAGATAGGAGCCGAGGTATTCGTAGTAGAACACGCCAACCGCACACCGCTGCGCACGCCACATTTCTGTGAGCGCGGCGGTCATATACCAACGAAACTCCAGACGGTCTTCTCCGGTACCGCCAGGCGTCGCCTGCGTGAAGGTACGGGCGGCGAGGTCAATGGGCTGGCCGTCCGGGTAGGTCCAGAGCCAGCAATACTCGTTAATGAGGGTGCAATGGCCGGCACCTCCACCCGATCGCCACCAACCCTTCCCCCAATTGTCGTCCGGAACGAAGGTGTTGAGCCACCTCCAGTCTTTGATTTTGGTCGGCGCGATCGTTAGATAGGGGTGCGCCTCGCAGGGGTCATTCGGACCAGCCGGAGCGCTCCAACTGTTCTCCCAGGCGCGGCCGGAAAGATCCAGCGACCTCACGGCGTTGACAACCTTGGGAAGTTCCTCCGGCCGGCTGCTGGTCTCATTGCTTGAGTCCCACATGAATATGCACGGGTGATTCCAGTTGTCCCGCATCCACCGCGAAAACTCATCGACCATACTATCGAACGCCCACTCTGAACGATAGCCCCACAAGGTCGGCTCATACTGGATAAGGATTCCCTCTTCGTCTGCAATATCCAACCACATCTGCGGCACTCTGCCATTCGTGATACGATGGGCATTCCAGTTCAGGCGCTTTGGAATCTCGGCAATTAATCTTCGTGCCCAGGCGCGGTCCCAAGGCGTATTGCCGCACTGCGGATCTTCTTCATGGAGTGACAGCTCAATATTGCCGCCCCGCAGGTAATAGGGCTTGCCATTCAAGTAGCCCATCCGCGTCTTGTTGTCGAAACGATATTCGCGTATGCCGAATCGCGTGTCTACGCTGTCTCCACCTGAACTGCTCGCAAGGACATACAGGAACGGATCCTCCGGCGACCAGAGCCGGACATCAGGGATCTTCACCGCCTGTAGGAATATCTTTTCCTCGCCCGCGCCCAGACGCTCCCGCTGTTCCGAAGCCTGCGCAACGGACTGTCCGCTTTTCCATGTCTTGACGACATGGTTGAGAGCGACCTCCCGCTCGGCTCCGTAGTTCTTCACCTTTGTTTGGATCACCACCTCCGAGGAACCGATACGCGGGGCAACCTGGATCGTCTCGATGACTGGGTTGTCACAGAAATACAGCACGACATCGTCATAGATCCCGGGTATCCAGTAGTGCTTGGAACTGGATGTTCCCGCACCGGGAATCGTCTCCGGCAGAACCGCGGGGTGGGCGCCAATGCGGACTACCAGTTGATTCTCCCCCGACCAGTTGACAGAGTCAGTCAGGTTGAAATAACCGGCTGTCCAGCAACTAAGATGCTCGCCCACTTCTTTGCCGTTAAGCCAAACTTTGGTGCCGAACTGCGAGTTGCCGATTTTGAGCAGCGCCACCTCCCGCTTCTGCGGTGTTTTGAAGGAGGTTCGGCACCAGAAGTAATTGCGATTCTGCAGCGAGATACCGATAACAGGTAAGGCAGCGTCCTTGGCCAAGACCTCCGGCCCCAGAAATGGATAATTTTTCTTAAACCGTCTGAGGTATTCCCGGCTGGCAAAGAATCCCACGTTCGTGAAGGCGGGTTGGGCAAGACTCACCATGCCCGGCACGGCCATCGTATGGCTGAAGGACTCCGGCCGCTCATCGGCACCGACACTCTCCTCGATCTGCCAAGTACCGTTGAGCGAAGCAATGATACGTTCCTCGCCCGCAATCAAGTCCGCACGGCCATAAACGCTTGCCGCCATCACCATCAACAACTGCCATATCTTTTGCGCTCCCATGACTTCCGACTTCCTCCTTTCCACCACGATTTAGGCGCACTACAACCGGTTCCCGTCCTTGAGCCGGTGATCTTCACATAGCGCCCCTTGACCCCTTACCGAAGGTTAAATTGACTAAATCGTTGGTAAGTTTTCCAGGCGTAGGACCTAATCAATTCGTTCTGTCACCAATATCCGTTCTTAGAGCCTCCGCCCCCTCAGAAGCGCACACCCGGCCAGCCTCTTCGTCGGTAGGCAGCCGTTTGCGGTATTCATCCACGAACAAGCCGATCTTTTCGACGTGGATCGGCTGAAACCCGGGCAGGTCTTTGAACAATTGCGCGTCGGGTTTCAAGCGGAAGTCACGCTTCGCCGGATTCACAAAACCAGGATCGGCGGCGTAGCTCATATTCTTACCGGAGGCGAACCAGTCGTTGGTCCGGAGGGTGTTGGTGCCGGCAATGAAGGTCCAACTGAAAGGCGTCCCGCAATTAACGGTAAAGTTGTTGGCTATGCAAGAGGGTTTGGCGCTGACAAAATCAAAGCCGGACCGGCAGTTGATGGCGATATTGTTCGTGCAGACAATCATCTGGGGATAGCCTTTCGCCTGCGAGCCGATTTTATACAGGAAGCCCGAACCGCGCTTGCCTTTGCTGTCGAGGGCGACGATATTGCCATAAACAGACATCGCATGATGGTCGTGATCGAAGAAGATGCCGTCACCTTCCGCACTGGAATGAATGTAATTATAACGGATGGTCTGGTTGCCCATGTTGGGCATCCGATCGTAGCAATAAATGCCCCCCATGTCGTTCGACACTTTGCAATACTCCAGGATCTCATTGTACTCGAACGTGGAGTCCCAGCTCCCATGCAACACCCCCGCATGCGGAGTGTCGTGAATCAAGTTGTTCGCGACCAGCATGCCGACTGCAGGGTGATGCCCGCCATTGCCACCGCCCGT
Organism: uncultured bacterium; assembly: GCA_903958395.1. Classification (GTDB taxonomy): domain Bacteria; phylum Verrucomicrobiota; class Kiritimatiellia; order CAIKKV01; family CAITUY01; genus JAABPW01. The sequence goes on from CAJBSZ010000153.1 coordinate 9,700, forward strand.
GAAGCCCGAGTTTACACCGGGAGCATAAACCCGCTCAATCTCCGCAAAATGGTGAATGTGGTTGTTGATGACCCGGTGACCCGCGGGGACGCGCGGTGAGGCGGTTTCGTCGCCTCCCCCCAGCCAGACGCCCCCGGCACCCAGCCAGTAGAGGTCGCTGCTGCGAATCTCATTGCCAAAGCCGCCATCCAATACCGCACCGTATCGTGAGATGTTGCGGATTGTGCAACCGGCGATCAGGTTGCTGCACCCACCCTTGACCTCGATTCCATGGCCAATGCCTCGTTCAATGACCAGATCCCGCAGCACGATATGCGAAGCCCCCGCAAGCTTAATGAGCGGCGCCGGGTTGTCGACCATGACGACATCGCCATCGACAAGCGCTGCAGGAGGATATAAATAAAGTTTGTTATCCACAAAATCCACACACCACTCGCCCGGTTGATCCACCGCTTCGAGCAGGTTCATCAACCAATATTGCTCCTTGCCGCTGCCTTCCGGACGGTGATATTTGCTGCCGATGCCGCCCCGTACGGGCTTGGAAAAAGTCACTGTGCATTTGGCCGTATCGATTGACTGGATGCGGATGGCCTCGTTCTGCCAGGGAACCCGCCAATAGCCTTTAAGCCATACGCCCCGTGCAAGAACCTTCGCCCACCGCTCGTGTTCGCCGGCAAATTCCTCGCGATACTCAAATGTTCCGCCCGGACCGTCCACCAAATCGGTAAAAGTGGATGCGTTCCAGTTAGGGTCGCGAGGCCCGCCGGCATTGTACAGGACCTGTTTGATGGTCATGTAATCCTTATTAGGGAACCGGGCCAGAGGCATGCGCCGGTTCTTGAAGTACACCTCCACCAACCCGCCGTTGTCACTAAAAACATCTGAATACCGACCGACGTGCCGGATACCCAGCGCCTTGAGGTCGAGTTGGACGACCCTGTCCCGAACCTTTTCGTCGAGGCGCGCCCGTGTCATAACGTCCAGGATTGGTAGAAAATCACCGCGACGAAGGGAAATGCCCCCTCGCAGGCGCACCTCCTCGCCGACCGCTGCGCTATAAATCATCGGGGCATTTGCGACACCCGAGTCCCTTTCGGTCAACTCAAACGACTTGGCGACCGGATAATCGCCACCATGCAGCCACACGGTTGATCCGACCTTCCCCCGGATGGCAGCGCGAGCCCGCTCCAACGTCGCGAAAGGTTTTCCGGGCGTACCCGGATCCTGGTCATGGCCCCATGGACTAACATGCACCTCTCCCGCCAGCAGCGGCGCGAGAGCCAAATGCAACAGGGTTATCCCAAGAACAGCAGGGGCAATGTTGAATGTTGAGGAGACGAACTCCTGACAGGGTAATTTCACCGTGACAGCTCCTTGCAAATACTGGTTTTGCCCACGGCTCCCGTGCTGCCCGGCGGCACATAGTGCGCATCCCCACCCAACCGTTTCCAATGCCGGAATAGTGAAACCGACATGATCGTAGCCAGGATGAAGAACGTGGAACTCCACACGAAGATCATGCGGTAATCATGTAAAAGATCGAGCACGGTGCCGCAGACAATCGGCGCAACAAACAGCCCGATACTGAAAAGCCACTGGTTGGCAGAAAAGAACTGGCCGTAGTTGTCCCTTGGGAACAGGGCGGGCTGCATCGTCAGATAGGACAGCTGGATCACCGCCAGGACGATCATCATCGTCAGCCACCACCAGAATACCCAGGCTGGCGCCGGATTGTAATACTTGTCCTCAAATAACTTCCGGGTTCCCGCCGCAGCATCAGGACTTACCGCCAGCAGCGCCGCCTCGCCGCTATTCCGGATCTCCTCGATCTTCATGACCCGCTCCACCCGTTCGGGCTTGCCTGCCGAATCCAGCCTGGCATCACACACCGTGACAAGCACTTTCTCCCTGTCGCTTTTCACGGGGGTGATCGGGGGTTGCGAATAGGCCATGACCATCCCGAAAACGAAACAAGCCGTCATCCCGGAAAAACCGGCGATGAGAAACCGAAGCGAATGGAACCGGTCAATCAGCATGCCTGCTAGAGGAAATACAAGCAACTGGGGCAGGAAGGCCCAGGCCCTAATGCCCCCCAATTCACCGGGAGACATGTTGAGCGAGGTCATCGCCCCGGTTTTGGAGGCGGCCTTGAAATAGAGGATCCCGAAGGAATAGAACGGCACGATGGCCGACCAGTAGAAAAGTGAGGTCAGGTAGACTTTCCAATAGAACCTATTCGAAAAACAAAGCCTGGCGTAGCGCTTCACGAAGAGAATCGGCCCCGTCCGCACCCCGGCGTTGTCAGGTGGCGGATACTCCCCCTCCTTGACACGCCACACCAGCAGCAGGAAGGCGAACGCATAAAACAGCGTGCAACTGATATAGACCCACTCGATGTGGGTATCCACATGCGGAAACAACACTTTATTAAACAGATAGCCGGAAATCGCGCCAATGGCACGGTAGAGCCCGATAAACTTGCCCATGATTTCCTTGGGCACGATGTCGGCGATTAAATACTGGTACACGGGCAGGGTGTAGTTATTGAAGAGGAAGAAGCCACCTGCGAACAGGATGACCATGGCAATTCCGACCGTCTTCACGGCGAGCCCTGAGGCAAAGGGGGCGATCAGACCATGCAACGCCAAGCTGATGGGCTCGGCATAACCAAGAGCGATCAGGCAGGCGCTGACAGGAAAGATGCTGAAAAGCAGGAACGGACGCCGACGTCCCATTGGCCCGCGATGCCGGTCACTCTGCGCCCCGATAATGGGCAGGATCAGCAAAGTCAGCGCCGCCTGCATGGAATCGCGAACCAGTCCGATCACCGTGCCGCTGGCACCGATCCGCTCCAACTGAATGGGGATGATCGTCTGAAGCAGCTCCATGAGCTGCAACGCCAGATCCGCCCACAACATCCAGAAAAGCATCGTCAGCAAAGCCCCCCGGGTGTAGCTCAGCGTGCCAACGTGATAGGTCTTCATTTCCAGCACCCAACTTCCCGGCGGATGCGCGCCACTGAATCACCCATTCCGGGCTGGTCAATCATGCCCCTGTCGCGAACATACCGACAATACACATCCCGATAGAGCGTTGAACAGTTATTGTTCTTCGCCGCCAACCGCCGGTATTCAGCCCATGCCTGATCGTAACGCGCAACTGCCTCCCGTATCCGGTCGGCAGCCCCCCCCTGCCGATCCAGAAGCATTACCGTCCACCCCTCCTTAATGATCTCATAAAGCGCCCGACCGTAACTGCAAGAGGTCCGTATAAAGGACCGTGTCGGTTCATCCCCCGTACTCAACTCCGAGGCAAGCGTCTCGATTTCCCTCCACAGCCGCACCGACTCAATCCGCTCCAGGAGAATATCCTCGGTCCGCCCCCCGGCCACGATTCTCGCCACGGTCTCCGCCATCGGGCTCGCCGGATCCTCAACGCCGCCAAGATACAGGTCGCGTGTCCACCAGGTATTGACACCGCCCTTGACGCTGGCCAGGCCGCGGACAACCGCTGCCGCCGACTTCCGGCATATCGCCTCGATCCGCTTCGAATCCTCCGCATCAAAGCCGCGTGACGCCGCGAACGCCGCGATCAGCTCGCTGTCACTGCGGGCGGGATCCTTTACCCAACCGGCCAACACCTCCGCGTTCAGCGCGCACCAGAACTCATCTTGGATATAGGGACCACCCCAACCGCCGCCGCGCGACCACATCCACACTCCGGCCAGTTGATCCCCCCGGGCTAATTCCCTCAATGACCTGACCGACCCCGCCGGCATCAGGTTCGCATCCTCTTCAAACCCGTCTATCACACCGCCCGAGATATAATTAGGGTAGGCTCCTTTGCCTTCATACTCGCGGGCACACTGCACCTCCACGATCTGCCGGTGCCGGCCACGGCCGAGAGGAGGACTGAACCGGTGCGTCCGATGGAAGTCATTGACGCAATGCTTGATGCTAAAATAAAGGTTCGGGTGCGGCTCCACCTGCTCAGTGACACTCTCGTACATGGCGGCATTCTCGTCGATGCCGCTCAGCCAGGTGCGGTACAACAATTTTCGCCCGTGTTTGACGCAGACCATTTCACGCAACAGGGTGAGCATCGTCACATGGCTTTCCACCCCGCGTGAAAGCGGATCGCCGCCCGTGTGGTAGGGCAGGTCGTGCAGATAAGTCTCCCCCACCCTGACCACCAGCCCGTCCAGCATCGGAAAACGCCCGAAGATCGAGTCAATCAGGGCGCGGACCAGCTCCTGCACCCGCGGGTCATGGATATCCGGCGTGAATTCCCCCTTCACCTCATAGGCGAACTCCTGGGCCTTCTTCTTCGCCAGGTCGGGCACCCGCAACCTCACCAACTCACGCGGCAGCACGATATAGTCGCCCATGGCGAGGCACGCCACCCCGGCCTCCTTCGCCCGGCTGAACTGCGCCTCCAACGCGGCAGCCTTGGACTCCACCCAGTGGCGCGCAGCCGACCCGACAGGAAACACGCGCGGATCAAAACTCTCCCATGTCACCGCCGCGGACACCGGCACCAATAGCACCTGTCCGGAAAACCCCAGCTTCGCCAAATGGGCGGGATCCGTGAACGCTGACACCGTCGGCGCCTCTCCGGGCGTATGGTGAACCATGTCGAATATCTGCAATGACCTCATCGTTTGGATTCCTTCAAAGTGGTGGTGGGGAGAGTCAATGAAGATGACGCCGATATCAAGCGATGGCACAAGACTATTTGCTTCCGAATACCTCGATTTCGGTGAACTGCATCAGGCTCTCGTCCTTGAGCTTCGTGCCGCTGATCTTCACGTATCGCCCCTTGGTCCCCTCGGGGAAAAGGAAATGCTGCGGATAGTCCACCGGACTCTTCTGCCCGGAACCGGACAACGACAGGTCGCCCGTCTCTTCGCCGGCCTTCGCCTTCCTGTAATCGTTCAGGTCGGAATCCCAGACGTAATCGGTCTTGATGCTGCGCACGGATTTCACTTTGTAGTCCGTCACGCTCAGGACAGGGGTGAACACGTTGCCGTCCGTCGAAACTGAAACCTCGAAATCCACCGGGAAGTTGTAGCCAACCGTGTTTCCCTTCACACACGGATAAAGATGAAGCCTCGCCATTGTCACCACGTCGCCCAGATCCATCCTCAACCACGGGGCCTCGCCCTCCTTGACCGGCTCCGAACTCCAGCCCGTGTTCATGTTGCCATCCACGGCGTTCTTGAGCGGCCAAGCCGATGTTTCCGGACCGGACATCGCGAGCGCCTTCCCCAGCGACAGCAGACCGAACCCCGGCTGCACACTCAGCTTGATGACGGTATCGAGCGGGTCCCAGGCATCCTGCCGCACATTGATCTGCACACCTTTGGCATCCTGCGTAAGCGTCGCCTCCCGGCCGCTTCTCAGCATGACAGCCTTGGTGAACTTCTTGAAATCGGCGGGCGGAGGCAGTTTCAGAACGGAAACATATTTCTGCCTGTATGCTTCTTCCGCAATGGTAGGTGCGTTAAGTACATGTATATACTCATACGCGCCGTCCACTGACATCGTTGCAACAATGCCCTGCGGCAACGTCGCAATCCTGCTGCCCTGCGGAGTAATATAAGAGGTGCTCGGTCGTGTGTTCTTGATGGATTCCTCGATTGGCTTGATCAACTGGCCCATCATCGCAAGATACTCCCGGACCATCGGCTCCCACGTTCCATCCGTGTAGGTGTCCGCGGCCCAGCCGACCCCGCCACCGGCTGTATTGCACGCTGCCTCCAGCACGGTATATCGCAACATGTTTTCCGGCGAAGTCCTGGCCCACCCGCCCGTGCTGTACCAGCAGCCTCCCTGTAGAAGGTTCACATTCGCCCCAAAACACGGCCAGGTGTCAGAATTTTGCGGGGTCGCCGCCGGAATGCCTTTTTTGGGGTCGGGGGGACACAACAGGTTGAACTTGCGACACCAGCCGCCCATGTCCATGCCCGAGAAAAACTCCGCCGTGGCATTGTGCCTCCTGAGCGTGTTCTGCAGACGCACCCTGTCCACCTTATTCCAGCCGCCGTCAACCCAGTATCCCAACACGTCCTTGCCGTATTTGGAGCCCATTTCATCGAACACCTCGTTCATGAAATTATTCCATTTCACGAACTTGCCCGGCGCCCACTTCGCGGGAGGGACATTCGTTGATTCGTTCCAGCCCAGCAGTTCCTGATCCTCCTTGGACATGTCGTGCCCGTCCGAGGGATGGACATAAAGGAAGAACTTGATCCCAGTCGGCTTGAGTTCCTTGATCAGTTCGCCCAGCACGTCGCGCCGCGCGGCGTGCCCTTTGCCCCGCCACTTGTCCATGGCCGCGGAGGGAAAGATCGGGTTCATATTGGCATGCCAGGCTGCAAAAACGAGGTATTCCACTCCGAACGATTTCAGGTCACTCACAAACTTCGGGACATCAAACGCATCCGCCACTTCGTCAATCGATTTGGGCACGCTCAAATCCGGATTCTTCGTAAGATCAACTCCCGGTCCTCCCCAGCCGTGCGTAACCATGATTCCGTATTTACTGGACTTCCATACCGGATTCTCCTCGGCCTCACAGAACGACGTCCGCATAAAGCCCAGGCACAGCACCAATGACATCACTACATGCTTGTTCATACCTATCCCTTTTCTCCCCTTTGGTTTAATGAAATGGTGCTACCGGATCTTGAATACCGACCCGCGAGGATAGACGGCGGTATCCCCATGAAGCTGGATTTCAAGCGCATCTGGCAAGCCATCGTTATCCAGGTCGCTGTTGGGCTCGTTCGTCAATCCCGTGGGTATATTGGTCCAGATCTTGACGTCATCCAGGTAAGCCGAGCCATCCCCCGCACTGACGCTCAGCCCCTGGTAACTGGAAAGAGTCTGGTCACAGAACGGCACCATCTGGCGGACCAACCGGCCATCAATGAACAGCGCCACCTTTTTGGCAGCGAAATCCTCGAACAAGGATATCCGAACCCATTGCCCGGATGATTTCGTGGGCACCAAATTCCCCGCCACATCCTGAGCGCATTGATCCCAGACGTTGGAATTCCACAGGGTCACCACGTCATTCGTGTTCACGTACAACATCACCGCCCGCCCGGTGTTGGTCGCTGGAGGGATCATCTCTGGATTTCGCGTGGTCGTGTCATCCAGATACAGATCCGTCCAAACCTTCAACCCCGTTGAGCTCACCACAACATTGGAAAGCATGGAATACGATGCCACCTTCGCCGCTTTCGGACTCGTGTTCGTCACGGAGCCTTGCACGATGGAATCCGACGACGACGCGCCCCACCCCTGCCCCCCGCACTTGTTCAAGGGCATATTAGTGGCATAGAACTCGAAATCGTTGGCGTAGTTCAATGACGAGGTTCTCAATACCCCGTTCCACCCCGAATCTAGGATGAATGTGCCGCTGTAAGTCTCGCCATTCGCCACCACGGTCCCGTTGACCACCTGAACCATCCCTCCCGAATGGAGGGTAAGCGTGCTCACGGTCGCGGTCCCGTTGTTGAGTATCATGTTTGCATTCGTCTGCACGATAACACTCCCCATACTCATCACCGCATTGCTCACCACCAACGTCCCGTTGGTCCCCACCTGCACCGCACCCGATACCGCCAGATTCGTGAATCCCGATACCGTCGCTGTCGCCCCGGACGATACCGTGAAAGACGTCACCCCCGTCAGACTCAATCCCACAAGGGTCAGCTCGGTGTCCATGGTGATCGCATTATTCTGGGTAAGGATAAACGTCCCGACATAGGCCTGTCCATTCGCAATCAGGGTCCCGTTGACCACCTTGACGGCGCCACCGGCACTGATGACCAGATTCGAATAAACAGTGGTTCCGCCGGAGACCAGGTTTGTACTGGCACTGGCCACCGTCATTGTCCCGGTTACCGTCATACTAACCATGTTCGTCAGGGTCGCCCCGTTCGTCACCGTCAGATTGTTGAGAGTCAACCCGGGAATGCTTAGAGTGATATTGTTGCTGATCACCGGCCCCCAGGACGACAACGTCCCGTAAGATTGGATCTCCCACGCATCCGGCACGCTATCCCCGTCAAGATCGCTGGTTGCCGACAATGGCAGGCCCGACAGGGCCGGGGGAATGGCATTGCTCACAAAAACATCGTCAAGATAGCCATCACCGCCGACTCCATGCGTGACGTTGAATCCCGCATAACTGGTCCGGTTGGTGATAAAAGGAACCTGTTGACGCAGGAGGCGCCCATTCAGGAACAACGCCACCTTATAGGTGGCGAAGTCCTGGCACAACGTAACCCGCGCCCAGGTCCCGCTGGCCAATCCGACCAAATCACCACCCATGGCATCGTTCGTGCAGACATCCCAACCGTTGCTCGCCGGGTTGTAGACCACGGCATAGCCGCCCGTGGTCATACCCACCATCACCATCATGTTGGAGTTTACGGCAGGTAAATCTTGCGGATCAACAGTCCTGACAGCCTCATCCAGCCGGCATTCAGTCCAGAGTTTCCCGCCCCCCCCGGATACATTAACGGTGTTGGAGGCCACTGTACTGGGCGGGAAAGCCGCCATCTGGGACGTATTATCGAACACATTGCTCGTCACGATCACACCCGCCGACGCACCCCATCCCTGCACCGATAACGCCGACAGGTTCGTGCCAAACAGGTACGACTCAAAATCGTCAAGAACATAACCCAATGCCATGGACCGGCCCGCACCGCCAGTCAATAGCAGGACCAGGAGTCCTATTCTGAGTTTTATTCTCATCATCCCCCCCCCCACACATTATTTGACATGTGCTTAATATAGTTGCAGAAGCGTACCCGTGAAGGCCCGGAGCTGGATCTGATTGCCCCGCACCACGACACGGGTGCCGGCAGATCCTCCCGTGACGACCCAGCCCGACAAGTCCGTATCACCACCGGGCCCTCCCTGCGCGAAGGTGCAAAGCACGGCAGGAAGTGGCTGAGCCCTCGTTGTTCCCGTCACCTTACTGACCGTCACCGTCGCCACGTTAGGCAGCGTTCCGAGGGTGGCGACCTTGATCACATCGTTCGTCGTATCATCATAATTCCAATCGATCACCGCACTCGCCGCCAAGGTCAGGGTATTGCTGAACGACAGCGTACCCGTGGCATTCGTTCCGCCCGCCGCCAAAATGCCACCGGCGACCACCGTCACACTCCCCGTGACCACCCCTTTCCCGGCCAGCGTCTGACCCGCCACCACTTCATAACCGCTTACGGACGAGACACCATAGACCGCCCCGCTCGCCACCGTGATCAAGGGACTATTGGTGATCACACCGTCAGCCGCCAGCGTCAATGTACCGTTGCTGACCGCGGTCGCACCGGTATAGCGGCTCGTGCCCGCGAGCACCAGCCTGCCACTACCGAGCTTGGTCAGGCCACCGCCCGTCGAGGAGGGATCTTGAACCAGCGGCACCGTGTTGGTCACGCTGTATGCACCGCTGTCAATGACCGCACCGGCGCTCTGGATATAGCAGGAAGCATTTACTGCCGTGCTGTTGGTCGAAATCAGGTTGTCATTGGTGCCCGCGGCCAGCGTGCCGCCATTGAAATACAGTGTGGAGTTGACGCCACCCAATACGATTGCTCCATTTGTAATCATGCCGCCGGTTGAAACGACAGCCCAGTTCCCCGTGGCCACAGCGTTGCCACCAATGGTCAGATTACTGCCGCTGAGGTTCCACATCGCATTGTTACCACCGGAAGCGCCAGCCACTATAACGTAATTGGAATTAGCATTCGTCCCGTTGCCGATAGTGCAGGCACCTTTTGAGACGACCGAGGCGCCGTTGGTGATCAAGAGGCTGTTATAGCTGATTTTTCCCGTTCCTGTCGAATAGCCCACACTGATGCCGTCCCCGATATTGAGCAGGCTCGTGGAGCCAACCACGGTCACCCTGTTGCTTGTAGCGGGGTTACTCCCGCTAGTAGAGCCGACTGTCACGTATGAATTACCAAACACACACCCGCCGTTGGTAATCACCACTTGATTGCCCAAGGCGCCGCTACCTCCGGTCGAAGCAATACCAACTGAACACGCGCCCATGTTCGTGACAATACCGCCTGCGTCGACCGTCAACGTGTTATATTTAGCGGCAGTGCTACTGACACCAAGCTGCAAGCCGATACCGCCAAAGTTCCACAAGCCACCGCTGCCGATAAAGCCCCTATTAGAGTCGCTAATTTGACCTATAATGGCAGTCCTGGTGCTGCCGCCGGAGGTGAAAAGCTTGCCGTTATTGGTCACGGTCATGCTGCTATTTCCACCAGTGACATTGAATCCTGCGGTGCTAGTGCAGTTTATATTGGTCATCACTCCTCCGTTGATGTTCAGCGTTGTGTTTGCGCCAAAAGCAATAGTCAAGCCACCATTGTTGTAGATGGCCCCACTGTTCACGGTCACGGTCGCGTTGTTGCCAATGGTTACGTGGCTACCAGTGGGTACCGTCCCCGCCGCTCCGATAGTGTTGGTGCCGCCGTTCATAGTCCAATTACTGCCGATGCTGAACGGCAACGGACGGACTATTCTAGCTGCCACAGAGCCAACTGCGTTGGAGGTGATCAACGTGCCGCCGTTGAAGTTGAAGACCGAGTTGGTCACGGCAGCCGTGTTGTTGGTAACCCATAACTGTTTGACGGTGATCGCGCCGCTACCAGTCAGCGTCAGCGTCGAGACGTTGCCTGTGCTGACTGTCAATTGACTGGCGAGCAGACTGCCACCATTGGTGACAATCAGTGTGGCGTTGTCAACAATGTCGTTGTCAGTATCAACACCGCTCGAGTTTGTGAGCGTTGTCGTCCCCGAGGTCCAGGACTGATCCGTCGCCTGAACTGAACCCGCCGACAGCAGCATAACCATTACAGCCGCCGATCCCACCACAAAGGCCTTAGTGAACTGTTTCGTCATGATACCTGTCTTCATCTCCCACCTCCTGTATTTGTAACTGTCCCCACCCCAGTTTGGCTCCACTCAATTTCACCTTAATAGCAGTTGTCCATGTCAGCTCCTGCGCGACGGCGCCGACGTCAATTTGCGCCATGACATTAGCTATCGTTGTAATAATTATCCCCCGATCCTCATATTCGCGCAAGGGGGCATTTTACATCATGAATGGGTCATTTTACGGCGTTCGGGTATCCGGTCGCTGCAAGAGCAGGACGCCTCAGGAACCCTACTTTGCGGCCGAGCGGAGCGCCTGGCGGCGCCATTTGGCCGGGCTCTGGCGCAATTCTTTCCTGAACAGCACATTCAGCCGCTTGCGGGTTGACAATCCACATCGGCTAGCGACGACATCAAGACTCAGGCGAGGCGCGGACATCAGACACTCCTTGGCCAGTTCCAGCCTCTCCTGCAGCAGAAAATCATGCATGGCACAGCCCATGACGAGCCTGAAACGACGTTCCAGCGTCGTGCGCGACACCAAGCCATGGCCGACCACATCGCCCACGTTGATGGCGCTGGCGGCGTTGGCCCGCATGTACTCCACCGCCCGAGCGACTTCGGGGTCATCAATCGCCAGGGTTCTGGTTGACTCCGCCGCCACGAGCCCGAGCGGCGGGATGATGATCGCCTTCTCCCCCAACTTGCGGCCAGCCATCAACTCATCCAGAGTTTCCGCGGCACGCCAGGCCAGTTCATCCAAGTTCTCCCTGACCGCCGACAAGGACGGGACGCAGGTGGCTGCCGTTTCGACGTGATAAAAGGCAGCCACCACCGCGATATCCTGCGGGATCCGATATCCTGCGGCACGGCAGATATCCATCAATACTCCCGCCTGTTCATCATCAGACAGGAACAGTCCTGCTGGCGCATTCAAGGAGGCCACCCACTCTTGAAACCGATGCTGCTCCCGGGGCGTGATCGGGTTGCTCCCAAGGATGAATTCATGGATTCCTTCCCCATGCCCCGCCCGGGCAACCGCCTGGCGGAACGCTTGACATCGCACGTCGATATAGTGGCCACCGGGCAGGCGGACTATGCCAAATCGTCGGAATCCCTTCTCCAAGAGATGTTCCGCGCTTAAGGTTCCCATTGCCACATCATCACGCTTCACGGTCGGCACGCCGGAATCCTCCATCCACGAGGAAGTGTTCACAACCGGGATCCTGAGCAACCGCGCCTCACGGGCCATTTTGGGGGAAATAACCCGCACGATGGCCCCCTCGCAATCCAGTTGCCGGAGCAGACAGAACGCCTCATGACAGGCCGGCATCGCGAATGCAAATACCCAATGCCCCTTCACCTCGGCATAGCGGATAAGTGCCGCATTAAAGGGACTCTGCGCCATCAAAATGGGCATGCCGATCAAGGCAACACGTTTCTTGTGTTTCGCGTGCATTTGACTCTTATACTATGAATCCGAGGCCCGATTCCAGCAAGCGGGAAATGAGAGGCGTTGAAAGGTGAATCGCGCTCACCAACCAATTTCAGTCAAGGCATGAGAATAAACCGGCCGGGGGACCCGCCTACGCCAAGGCTACGTCGGGCAAGCGCCCGGCTCCAAAGCCTGCGGCGGGGCAAGAGGCTGTCTCCAGTGCCTTCACAGGGGGTGACCAGCACCACCCCCACAAGCGCTGTTTTATCGATCTGAAACGTTTCAGATGACGAAATCGACGATTGGGGACGCCAGAAAACCCTATCCATAATGACTGCCCCTATCGGCCTTACATTCCTCGCCACACTGGACACCGGCGACCCATCTCCTCCAGAAGCTCCACGAAATGCCTATGGTCACGTTCGTCACTGGGAACGGTTTGTCCCTTAACTGCTGGCGCCGCCTATGGGTTAGTCCGAACATGGTTCAAATATTTCCTTACGCCATCTTCCTGACTCCCATTACCCGGCCACGTAGAGGGACGGTTCCAGAAGGCATCAGCGCGCCCGCCATAGTAGCCTTCCAGAACAGCATCCATAACCCTACTCGTCCGTAATGCGCTTGTGCCGGTACTGGGACAAACTCCAAGATGATTGAGTTCGCTGACAATAGTCTGAATGAGCGGCTGCTGAATATGCAGCGGATTAGGACGATCAGCGGTTTGCACACCCTCTTTGTTTTCCAGCCGAACGGACTCATTGCCGAAACAGTTGAGCGTGATCCGGCCACGGGTTCCACTAATTTCAATGATATCCTCGCTGGAAGGTCCGGCAAAATTCCACGAGGCAATTCCCAATACATCGCCGGGTACGCGAAACTGCATGGTGACAACATCTTCTACCGCATTGATATTTGACATATTTGCAGCATCGCCGCTCACATGCCCAAGTGGACCGAACAAATAATCGAAGATATCCAGGGTGTGGCTGCCCAAATCGAGAAACAAACCTCCCCCGGCCTGTTCAGCATTCAACCGCCAAGGCATTGCAGCCATATCGGTAGCCCCGCAATAGGGCGAGGTGTAACGGTAGTCAATATGGGTTAACTCGCCGATAGCGCCTTCTGCCAGCCAATCGCGAACCTGTCGGAAACGGGGCAGACTGCGACGGTAATACGCGACGAAAAGGGGCAAACCGGCCTGACGGAAAGCGCTAAGCATGGCTTCGCACTCCGTGGTGTTGCGGGCCATAGGCTTTTCGACATAGGCGGGCTTACCGGCGCGACAAACACGCAGAGCGTATTCGGCATGCGTACCAGGCGGCGTAGCAATATAAACTACGTCCACCTCCGGATCATGGATCAGTTGCTCGGCATCAGAATAGAATACTGGCACATTGTGACGAGCCGCAAAATCCGCAGCTTTGACGGGATTACGACGCATGACGGCGTGCAGGATACTTCCTGGAATTTCTGAAAAAGCGGGCCCGCTTTTAACTTCACAAACATTGCCACAACCAATAATACCCCAGCTGCATGTAAAAGCATTTTCATTGACAAAACTCGCCATAAGTCGTTCTGCACTAACAATCCATCGCGGCGAAGCCATGCACTCCTTAGGCCATGCACTCCCTTAGGAGGCCACAACTTTAATATTTACTTGAAGCATTATTTTAGCCGCCATAGAGATGCTTTTAAGAGACCCGCCGCAAGTCGTTCTTCACCATCAATCCATCGTGGCGAAGCCTTGCACTCCTCTGGGAAGTTGGAAACTTGGAACGGACTCGCAGCTTTCCATTTGACATTCATCACGGGTTCGTTATTGTTTGATTCACACAGAGTAGCACTTATTTGCACATCAGCACGCTTTATGTAATTATGACACTGCAGGCCGCAACGAACAAGGGCGTCATCTCGCTCGACCTGGGAACCTCGGCATTCAAATGCGCGCTGATCGGCGCAACGGGCGAACTCATCGGCGCCCCCATCATCAGGCCTTACGCGGTGCAGAACGCCAATGGCCGCGTGACCTATCCCGCCGTCGGCGACATGGCGCTGACATTCGACAGGAAAGGCATTGGTTGAAGCCTGCGTGAACAACCTGGCGCGTTTCGTTGAAGAATATTGGAAGAAGTGATGGTAACAAGGAGCGTCTCATGACCAACCAACAAAACAGTGGCGATATTCATGGCAACGACACCGGCATCTGCAAAACCTATCTTTACATGACTGTCTTTATCGCCTCGGTGGGCGGATTCCTCTTCGGTTACGACCTGTCGCTGATTTCGGGAGCTGTGATCTTCCTCAAGGAGGAGTTCGCCCTGACACCATTCTGGTTCGGCGCGGTCGTAGGCAGCGCCATCCTGGGTTGCCCTTTCGGTCCGATGCTCGGAGCCTGGATGGCCGATGGCATCGGCCGTAAACCCACGCTGATCATTGCCGGATTCCTTTTCCTGGCGTCATCTGTTGGCTGCGCACTGGCCCACGGCATGGGGTCATTCATTGTCTGGCGCTTCGTCGGCGGCATGGGTGTGGGTCTGGCCTCAACCGTCTCGCCGATGTACATCGCTGAAATTGCTCCGGCCCGGCTGCGCGGACGCCTGGTGGTGGTTAACCAGTTGGCGATCGTGGTGGGACTCTCGATGTCGGTATTGGTAACATACTGGCTGTCTTTCGGCGGACATTGGCGGCTGATGTTCGCAACGCAACTCATCCCCGTGGCAGCCTTATTGTTTGGCCTGTTTTTTGTCCCCGAGAGTGCCCGCTGGCTCGCGTCCGTCGGCCGAATGGCGGATGCCCTGAGGGTCCTGGCCCGGATCAATGGACGGACGCAGGCGGAAAAGGAAATCAAGGAGATTCAAGAGGAACTGGGGGATGAAACAGGGGGTTTTGGCGAGTTGTTCCGGCCCGGCGTCAGGCTGGCGCTGATCCTCGGGATCCTGTTGATGGTGTTCTCCCAAATCAACGGGGTCAATATGATCCTCCTCTACACCCCCACGCTGTTCATGGAGGCCGGCCTGACGAGCGCACCCGACGCCATCCTGAACTCGGTTTATATCGATGTATGGATCTCGATCTGCACGGTGATCGCCTTCTGGCTGACTCGCACCTTCGGCCGACGTTCGATCCTCATTGGCGGCACTCTGGCCATGGCGATTGGTCACCTGTTCATGTTCCTGAACTTCTCCCACAAGATGCCCGTGCTCTTCACACTGGCGGCCATGTTAATCCCCACCGGAGCCTTCACGTTGACCCTCGCCCCCCTGAGTTGGGTGGTCCTGTCGGAAATCTTCCCTAACCGCATCCGCGGCAAGGCGATGTCCATCGCCACCTGCGCAATGTTTGCCGCCTCCTACGTCACGGTCAACGTCTTCCCGATGGTCATGGAAGGGTTCAAAAACCGGTTCGGCCACCCCGGCGGCACGTTCCTGATCTTTTCCGGGATCTGTTTAAGCTGCACCCTGTTCATCTGGCGGCTGTTGCCCGAAACCAAGGACAAAACCCTGGAGGAAATCGGAAAGTTCTGGCTGACGCTCGACCGGAAACGTCCGGTCAGGTAGGAACTCGACGGATCAACTGCTTGATTTCGTTCTGTCGCTTCAGGTCCTTCGCGCCCAGGCCCCAGACCGCATCCAGCAACTCGGCCGGGTCATGTTCCGGTTGTTCCGCGGCCAGAAGGTGCACCGCCGCGGCGGCGCCCCGGGCGAACCGAGTCGGCGCGATCCCGGCGTCGAGCGCCAGCCGCATAGTCCCGATGAGCCGGTCGTTCCAGCCAAGTTTGCGCCTGTGATCGCGGATGATCCGGTCCACGGCGTCGCGCAAGTGGGGGTTCATCATCCGCTCCAGCAAATCATCAGCATAGGTCCGGAAGCCTGTCTCGGTGAACAACGGGTCGAGGCCGCCATGCCTATGGATCAAGGCGGCACCGGATTCGCGCAGAAAAGCTTCTCGCCCGAGCTCAAGCAGGTCGCGCTCCTCGACGATGTCCGACATGAACCGGAGATTCCGTTCGTTGGCCAGATACCCCAGCAGCGCGTGCGTAGCGTTATGCCCGTAAAGCTTGGCCTCCTCGAAGGGCAACAGGTCGGGTTTTTCCTCGAACACATCCAAACCGCGCTTGAACCCTGGCAGGGTGGTGCGCGTGATCAAAATCCGATTGAAAGACTCGACCAGAAAGGCGCGGGGCAAGTTTTCCGTGATCGGCGCAAGCCCCTGCGCGGTGATTTCCGCCTTATCGACCACCACCCCGCTCATCTTACCGATCACGGTGTTCAGGAACTGAACGGGAACTCGAATACCAGGCTGGCGTATCCGCGTGGCTTCTTCCAGAAGTTCCGCCGCATGGTTGTGATTCTCAGCGGCATAGACGACACCGGGCTTTTCCCGCTTGCCGAACGACTCGGCCAGCAGGCGCGCCACGGATGCCGTTCCGCGATCGTAAAACTCCACGCTGGGCAACGCCGTGGCGATTTCGTCAGCATCCGCCAGGGCGGCGACCAGGCGCGCGCGATCATCCGGATCGTTGGGATTGTACGCCTCCATGCCTCGCACCGCTTGGGATTGAATGCCGTCCAGGCCGGCGATATTCACATGGAACGTACCGTTTGCGTCCCGCAGAGCCTTGACGACCTCTGGCATCACCTCGGCGACGACCAACCGGTCGAAATTTCCGGAGCGGAATGCTTCGCAGAGAAACAAGCCGCCCTGAATGGCGCCAAACCCGAAGCCGACGAAGACCCGTCTCCCCTCCATCATTACACCTTTTCAGTCGAACCGTTTTTCTGCGACGCCAGAGCCGCGGTGAACAAACGGTGGCTCATTGCCGCTTCATCGGGGGTGACGCAGCCGACGAACCTCCGAAGGGGGGTGCCGTGGGCAATCTCGTGAACAAACGAGGCCCACATCTGCAGGATCGAGTCGCCGAACCCGAACTGGAAGATGTCGCCGGTGATCGTCTTGAACGCCGTTTCGTGACCGGTCTGAATCTGCTTCCACGCTTGTTCGCCGCCGGTGTATTCCAGGATTTCAAGAATGTCGGCATTCACGCTGGACCATCGGACCGACACTTTCGTTCCGAGGATCTCCGTGTACCAGTTGTTGCGTTGGCCCGGGGCGATTCGCTGGGTTTTGAGCGTCCAGGGGAACGGTTCGCTGGTGGCGGGATCGATCACCTCGGAAAAAAGGGTGGCGTTGTCCCAGGTCAGGCAGGGAACCGTCCCGCCCTTGCCGTCGGGCCGCGTCTTGACGATATCGCTCAGGATCGCGCGCACGTTGCGGGGGAACCAGCCGGCCCGGAAAGGGACATGACAGGCGTGCATGCCCAGGTCGCCCATTACCCCATACTCGCCATTTAATTCGATTACCCGTTTCCAGTGGATTGGCTTGTTGGGATCCAGGTCGCTCGAATGCAGGAAGCCGGTGTTGACCTCAAGAATCTGCCCGAAGGCCTGGCGGTCAATCAACTCCCCGATCTTCTGCATGGCGGGGAAGAAGGGCGATTCCGACGCGCACCGGACCATCGCGGAGGGATGGCGTTTGAGGCAGGCCAGAATCGCCTCACAGGCCGGCTTATCGATCCCGAATGGCTTCTCACCCATCAGGTGCTTGCCAGCCTCGATGACTGCGCAATAGATCTCCCGGTGGAGGTTATGGGGGACGGCCACGTAGACCGCCTCCACGTCGGGATTGGCCAGCAGCGCCCGGTAGTCGTCCGTCACCTGCTTGATGGCCGGAAAATTCACGGTATACCAGTCGCAAATGGCCCGGTTCTTATCGCAGATGGCCACGATCTCGGGACGCGCGTCCAGTCCGGTAAGATGGCACCAGCGCGCGGCGGCGCTGGCGAATTCCCGCCCCATCAGGCCACAACCAATAATTCCGAAGCGAATCTTATTCACATGCCCTCCATCACCCGGCGTAGCCAAGTTCCTTCTCGGTTTCGCCGATCGCGTCCTCAATCATCTCGAGTCCCTTGATCAGCACCTCATCCTCCATCACGATGGCCGGGCTCATCCGCAGGATGTGGCCCGCCGGGATCCACGCCAGGCCCTTGCTGAAGGCCTTCTGGTAGACCCGCTTGCCGGCCTCGTCGAACGGCGTCTTGGCCGCGCGGTCCTTGACCAGCTCGATCCCCATGAGACACCCTTTGGCCCGGACATCACCCACAATCTTGTGGCGGCCCATCATCCCCTTCATATATTTCATGGCCACTTGTTCCAAATGTTGCGCGCGGGCGAGCAACTGCTCCTCCTCGATCACCTCGAAACAGGCCAGCGCCGCCGCGCAGGCCATGGGGTTTCCCCCATAGCTGGACGACGCAGAAATCTTCTCAAACGATTCCTTGTACGGCTCCCGCACCGCCACGGCGGTCACCGGAAACCCGTTACCGAACCCCTTGCCCAGGGTAACCACGTCGGGCACAACGTCCCAATGCTCCGTGGCCAGCCACTTGCCGGTGCGCCCCATACTCGTGAGCACCTCGTCACACATCAGCAGAATCTTGCGTTCATCGCAGTACGTGCGTAGTTTCGGAAAGAAATCGTCAGGCGGGATTACGGATCCGCCCCACCCCTGGATGGGTTCCATGACAAAGGCCGCCACATGGTTGACCGTGGCGCGCGCGATGTATTCGTCATAGAACGCAATGTACTTGTCGGTATCAATCGTCCCGTCCGCCTTGGTCCAGAGGGGCCGGTACGGATTGGGGCGCGGCACCAGATGGCTGCCGGGTGCGCGGGTCGGCCCGTAGGCCGGATCGCGGAATTCAGCCAGCGACACGGCGCCGTAGGTCTTGCCGTGGAAATCGTTGAACCCGGAGATCAGTTCCGTCTTGCCCGTGGCGGCGCGGCACACGCGCAGGCCGGCCTCGACGGCGGCCGTCCCGCAATCATAGAGCTGAAAGCCGTTCAGATCGCCGGGCAGGGTGGCCGCCATCTTCTCCATCAGCCGTGCCTTGATGGGTGTCGTGAAGTCATGGGCGTTCATCAGGGTGCCGGCATATTTCCGGACCGCCTCGGTGATTTTCGGATGGCAGTGCCCCAGCGTCGTCACGTAGATGCCCGACGAGAAGTCAATGTACTCGTTGCCATCCACATCCCGGAGGAGGCACCCGTGCCCCGACTCAAAAGCGACGGGGAAAAGCTTCACCTGGCTGCTCAGCCCCTTGAAATGCCGGGTGCAGCGCTCATGCCATGCTTTCGACTCGGGCCCGGGCGCCGGGACCTTCATGTTTGGATATTTCGACAGATCAACGTGTGCCCAATAACTCGCGCTGGTTTTGCTCATGCGGCCTCCTCGTTTGACAAGCTTCCGGTTGTTTTGATATGTTTGAAGTTGTTATTATTTGAGTGAATCTAACATTTCACTCCTTGCCTGTAAACAGAAAAACAGAAAAAGAGCCCGGGGCACGGGTTCATTGACGGGAAGGATGGAATCGGGGAGGATGACCCGCGATGCAGGCATTTTTATATCTTAGCCCGGCCTTGATGGACTGGATGTTGTATTTTGTATTTTTCGCCGTGTTCTATGCGGCAGGCGCCCGGGGTGTCGGGATGCAGGAGTGCGGCTGGCTGGGCATTCTTTTCCAGGCCGCCTACATGACCAGCAGTTTCGTGTCCGGCCATTGGGTCACGCCCCGCAATGCCCGGCGGATTCTAGGGATCAGCACGGTGGTTTGCGGGACCTCGGGCATCGGGGTCCTGTGTTTGAGCGCGTTCATCCCACTGGCGGCCGGGTTACTAGTATTCGGCACGTCCGCCGCCTGGTTCTTTAATTCGTTCCAGGCATTCATGCGCGGCGAGGCCTCCGTGGGAAGCCTCAAGACCTCCGTGGCCCTGTATACCTTGTCATGGTGCCTGGGGGCGGCCCTCGGCAATGTGACAGCAGGTTGGCTGTTCCGGTGGGGAATACCTGCGTTAATCCTGGCTGTTGCACTCGCCACAACAGTCATTGCCTTCCTGCTGGCACGCCCCATAGGGGGACGGCCGATCATCCCCCACCCCGCTGAAGCACCGGTTGAGAATGGGGAGCGGACGGATTATCCCGTTTCAAATGCCTATATTGCCATTGGCTGGCTGATGATCTTCACCGTCACGTTTGTCCAGCGTCCGCTGTTCACCTTTCTTCCGCCCCTGTTTGCCTCACAGGGGGTCGGTCCGTTATGGGCAAGCCTGCCGTTATTCATGCACATGGCGATTTCGGCGGGATTCGGCTTTGCCATGTTCCGGTTTCGCGAATACCTGTACCGGCGGATGCCCTTTCTGGTCATCCAGGGCGGCGGAGTCGCGGCCCTGTGGGTGATATGGCTCTGGCCATCCTACTGGGTTTGCTTCTCCATGCTGTGCCTGTTGGGGGTCTACTCCGGGTTTGCGTATTACTGCGCCGTCTATTATTCAAGTAATTCGGGAAGGCGTTCCTTCAACATCGGCGTCAATGAAGCCCTTGTCGGGTTCGGCTCCATCGCCGGGATCGTCTCGGGCGACCTATGGATGCGGCACAGCGGTTCGGCCGACGGGCTGTATCTGGTGTGCGCGGCCGGTCTGGCGGTTTCCACCATTGCCCAACTGGCCATGGTCAAGGGGGCAGGATCACCGCGCAGCCGGCCCGCTTGAGCGAGGTTGCAAGGGCAGGCGCCAGTCCATGGTCGGTTATCAGGCCATTCCATGCCTTAAGGCTGCCAAAGCGCGCGAGGGCCGTCTGGCCGATTTTCGTGCTGTCGGCCACCACATAGACCCGCCGCGCGGAGGTTGCCATGCGGGTCAGCATACGCGCCACGGCCATGGAATGGTTATAGGCCCTTCCCTGGCTGTCCACGGCATCGGCGCCGATAAAGGCTATGTCCGCTTTCAGTTGCTCCAGATTGCTTTCGGTCAGGGGTCCGATCAGGTCGGGCGCCTCGCGCCGCAACGCCCCGCCCAGCAGGACCAGGTCAATGGCATCACAGCTCTGGAGTTCCGAGGCAATCGGAAGCGAAGTGGTGATGACCGTGAGCCGCTTCCTGGCCTTGAGCGCCCGGGCGACGGCCAGGGTCGTGGTTCCGGAGTCGAGAAGAATGGACTGCCCGTCCTTGACCAGGCGCGCCGCTGTCTCCGCAATCTGCCGCTTGGCAGCCTCCCGTTCCCGGGTGCGTTGCATGAATTGGAAATCGAACACAACACGCCCGCTCAGGGCGGCGCCCCCGTGCGTCCGGAGGACCTTGCCGGCCAGCGCCAGGGCATCAAGGTCGCGGCGGATGGTCATGTCGCTCACCGCCAGGGCCCGGGCCAATTCGGCGACCTGCACCTCGCCCTGCGCGGTGAGCCTGTCGAGAATGCGCGCATGCCTCGTGACCTGCGTCATGCGGCCTCCTTTATCGTGTGGTGCGAATGAACCATGGCGGCACTGTGGCGGAATCCTCATGGTCAATCAAGGGTATTTTGGGATAACATTCTGTTTGCGATGGAATGAAGATTTGTTGTACAAGGACACATACGCACAAACTATAACATAGCAGGAAGTCCCATGACCCACACACTTTCAATCGGCTGGGCCGAAACCGACACGACACCCGACGGCCCTGTTGATCTGTCGGGACAGTACTACCACCGGATCACCGACCGAATCCACTCGCGCCTTACGGCGACGGCTCTCGCGCTGGAATCCGGCCACGCGCAGGCCGTCATGGTTTCCGTCGAACTGGCCTGCTTCCAAACCGGATTCCAAACTGACTTGCGCGACCGTCTGGGCGCAAGTGTCGCGGGGCTGGATCCGCGAAGCGTGTTCATTAACGCCACCCACACGCACAATGCGCCGGGGGTGGATCCCATTTGCGGTATCGCCTGGCTGGCGGAGTTGCCGGGCGCCCTGCCCGTGGCGACCTATCGCGAATTCATGCTCGCCAAGCTCGTGGCGCTGGTCGCCGTAGCCTGGAACGTCCGCCGCCCCGGCGGCGTGGCCCACGGGCTGGGATTCACCCGCGTCGGGCATTGTCGACGGGCCATCTATACCGATGGCACCGCCGAGATGTACGGACGGACCGATCGCCCGGATTTCGCCGGAATGGAAGGCGGCGAGGACTCGGGCGTGGACCTGTTGTACACGTTCGACGAGGCACACCGCCCCACAGGCCTGATCCTGAACCTGGCCTGCCCCTCTCAGATCATGGAAGCGACCTACGAGGTCTCGTCCGATTTCGTGGGTGAGACCCGGGGCCGACTGAAACAACGCTTCGGCGCGGACTTCAAGGTGCTCGGCCAGATCAGCGCGGCGGGATGTCAATCGCCGCGGGATCTGACGCGCAACTACAAGGGCGAGCCCGACTTCTGGCATGCGGATGGCGTCACGGAGGCCGGCAGGCGCCTCGCCCTGGCTGCGGAGGATGCGTTCGCCGCCGCCTCGGCCAGGATCCAATACGCGCCTGTATTGCGGCATGAGGTTCGCGCCCTGACCCTGCCACACCGCCGCGCCTCCTATCACGACTATGTCGAGGCGAAAATCAGGTTGGCGCAACTCGAGTCCATCCGGGACGAGGCTGGCGCCTACCGGGACTTCTGTGCGGAGGTCGTCCGGAACGAAAAGTTGCCGGGTCGCCCCGGTCCCTATGACAGCAAGCTGCATCATTTCGTCCTGATCCAGAACAACCGGGCCGTGGTTGCCCGTTACGAAAGTCAGAACGCGACGCCATCATTCGAATTCGAAATGCACGCGGTCCGGCTGGGCGACGCCGCGTTCGTCACCAATCCTTTCGAGCTTTACCTGGATTTCGGCCATCAGATCAAGGCGCGCAGCACGGCGGCCCGGACGTTCATCGTCCAACTGTGCGGCGGCACGGGCGGCTACCTGCCGAGCGCGCGGGCCGAACAACTGGGAGGCTATGGCGGCCTCATCATCAACGGCAATGTAGGTTCCGACGGTGGCAAGCAACTGGTTGATGCCACGGTGGAGACCATCGCCGAACTTTGGGGTCATCCATGAAACACAATCCTCCAGCTCGCACAGTGGACGCGGTGGTTGCCGGTTATCTTGGCGTCGACTTGACGCCCGGATTCAGCGCCCGCCGCGGCGTGGTGCCGTTCGGGGAACTGTTCCGTCCGGGCAAACTGATCGAAACAGAGGGCCTGGAAGTCTCGCTGGGCGGCGTGGTGGCCAATACCGGCCTGGCAATGCTGCGACTCGGTCAGCGGGTCGAATTGATGGGGTGCGTCGGGATGGACGCACTCGGCGACATGGCGCTGGCCCGTTTGTCACAGGCCGGGGCAGCCCGGTGGATCCGGCGCACCACGCAGGCAGGCACTGCCTACGGCCTGGTGATCGCCCCGCCGGGAGTCGACCGCCTGTTCCTGGAGGATCCAGGATGTAACCGCACCTTTACCTCGTTGGATATCAATTACGAGATCGTGGCCCAAAGCCGGCTGTTTCATTTCGGCTATCCGCCCTTGATGCCGGCCTTGTGGATCAACAATGGAGCCGAACTGCAAAAAATATTGCGCACTGTGCGCGACTTGAAGGTCGCAACCTCACTGGACATGACACTGCCGGATCCGGATAGTCCCGCCGGCAGGGCCGATTGGCAGGCCAACCTGGCCAACACGCTGCCGTATGTGGATATCTTTGTCCCCAGCATCGAGGAGATCCTCTTCATGCTCGAACCCGACACCTACAGGCATACCCTAGCCAGGACGGAAAATGGCGATATGATCGCCGCCATTCCTGCCGACATTTACCCGCGTCTGGCCGAACGCCTGCTGGCCATGGGAGTCAAGGTGCTCCTGATCAAGGCGGGCTACCGCGGAGCCTACCTTCGCACCGGCAGCCTGGAGACATTCATCGCCCCTGCCGCCCCCCTTCGATTATCAGATGACAAGGGGTGCCCTGCCGGAACCTGGATCCCACCCTTCCCTGTTGAACAGGAACGGTTCCGCAACGCATGCGGTGCGGGTGACTGCGCGGTGGCAGGCTTTCTCTCGGCCTTGCTAAACGACACATCGATCGAGAAGGCCGGTCATTACGCCATGCTGGCCGGACGGGACAATCTTTATGGGCAGGACGCCCTGTCAGGGCTTCGGGAATGGTCACACATGGCGAGTCTGGTGAAAGAAAGGGGTTGATCAAGAACTGATGAACACAATCAAAGCCGGTTTCGTGGGGTTCGGGGAAGTCAATACGCCTCGGGAATTCATTGATAAACGTTGCGCGGATGCTGCCCGCCTGTTGGAAAAGGAAGGGTTCACGCTGGTGAGGACCGCGCCGGTCAGTGACGACCCCGACGGTGTTCAAGCCGCCCGGGCCGTCCGGGAACTCATGAACGGCGGCGATTTCGATCTCTTGATCGTCTGTGTTGCGGGCTGGATACCATCCTGGGCGGTCCTCTCCGTCATCGAGCCGTTCAAGCACAAGCCTATGGTGCTCTGGGGCCTAACCGGTTGGCGGGAAGGTGAGCGTTTCGTCACCACGGCCGACCAGGCTGGCACCACCGCGCTTCGCAAGCCGATGGAGGACATGGGATTCACGTTCAAATACGTGGTCACCTATCGCAACCAGTCCCCGCGCATGGGCGAGATCATGAACTACGCGAAGGCGGTTCGCGCCGCCTCCCAACTGAAGTCAGCCCGGATTGGCATGGCGGGGTACCGGGACATGCGCCTGTACGGCACGATGTATGACGGCATCTCCCTCAAGGCCCAAATCGGCCCCGAGATTGAGCATTTCGAGCTCCTGGAACTCGTCCAGATGATGGAGAAAGTCGACCGGCACGAGGTCGCCCGGCTGGCGGGCGAGATCCGGAAACGTTGGACGTTTATCAAGGAGCCGGGGCCCGGCACATTGGAAAAGTCGGTCGAGCTCTATCTGGTGCTCAGCCGGAAAATCAAAGAGCGCGGTTACCAGGGGTTCTCTTACAGCGATGTCGACGGCATCAAAAAGCTGCTGGGCTTCGCACCCGCAGGCGCCATGACGCTGCTACACGACGAAATGACCATATCCTCCGTGCCGGAAAACGACGCCTTGGGTAGTGTCACCCAGTTGATCGTCCGCGCCTTAACCGGCCAGGTCGGCGCCTATTTGGAGTTCTATGAATTCCTCGAGAATGGCGCACTGATGGGCGTTCCCGACTATGTGCCCGTGGAAATCGTCGATGGCAAGGTGACGGTCATGCCGGCTGCCTTCGGCGGTTTCGGGGAAGGCCTGTTGAACGTCTCGAAACTCAAGACCGGTCTCGTGACCATGGCCCGGCTGACTTATGCCGACGGCCGTTACGGCATGCACGTGACCACCGCCGAGGCCAGGACGCCCCGGCCCTGGGAGGAGGCCGGTTGGCCCGCCCCGGCCCCGCGGCTACCAAGCCTGGAAATGAATTTCGACTATCCGGTGGAGGAATTCATCCAGAAAGTCATGAGCCAGCACTACATCATCTCCTATGGTGATAACCGGGCGCTGCTCAAGGAGTTCTGCGCGCTGCTCAGAATCGAAGTGGTTTGAGTTCACCTTTAAGATGATAATACGCTGCCCCCTCCTCCACGATTCTCGCTGTTCGCATATGAGTCTCCTTCCTCGGGTCGCCTTCTCAACGTCTCTACTACTCATAACGCACCTAGTATCTATTATATTGTATTCTATTTAAACTATCTTCCTGTCCCTGGCGGCTGCTTTGCGGCCGAGCGGAGCGCCTGGCGGCGCCATTTGGCCGGGCTCTGGCGCAATTCTTTCCTGAACAGCACATTCAGCCGCTTGCGGGTTGACAATCC
>CAJBSZ010000154.1 GCA_903958395.1 uncultured bacterium
CCTGTAGTCTGGTTAGCAGGCTTCAACGTTGCTTGAAATGTTGTTGCGGGCGTTTACGGGGAGTCCGGAACAGGAGGCCGGTACCGCGCATAAGATTCTTCCGCAAAAACCGCGAAAAGAGAGCGCAAATGTTCAGCCTGCCTCACGCTGGATACAGCACGGCAGAGCGAACATTTGCGCGGAGTAAACTTAAATAGTGCTCAGCAAAAAACGAGTTTTTTGCTGAGTACGAGAAGAAGTAACTCTCCTCTGGGCGGCACCGCCGTTAGCGCCACCTTCCTTGGGTGGCGGACAATGACGCGGATGCTTCGCAAGATGTCTGTGACCTTGCAACAGCAGAATAGCCCGGCTCCACGGGAAGGAGCCGGCCAGCGGATGAACGGGGGCGCGACGGACGAGCGGGCGCGGCAGAGGCGTGGCTCGCGTGACATCGCAGGCGAGGAATGCGGGGATGTGCCTATGCGCGGTATTGATGTATTCATCGCCCGCGCAGAGGCGCATCATCCGCGTCCGCAGCCCGATGGCACCGCAGGACACGCCCGGACGCGGAGCGAGGCCGCCGCGACACCGGAGGCCGCCACTGGCCCCGGGCGGTCCGGAGGGGGTATCCAAGCATCCGTCGCTCATCAACGGATGCGGATTTGCGGATGCGCGTCGGGGGCTGGATACGTATCCGCCCCTGACGCGTCTCAGACGCGAATACGCACCGTTCAGGAGCGACGACAGATGCGTACCCGCCGGACCGCCCATGGAACTAAGACACCCAGACTGCCATCCAAAGGGACTCCGTATAACGAAGACCAGGAGGTGACGCAGGACCAGCGAATTTAAAAGAGCCAGGTCAATGAACCGGAAATGCGCCCGATTCGACTTGCAACCCACAAATACCCTGTGTACACTCTAACCAGAAAGCAACCAAGATGCCTTATAAATGTCAGGAGTTAACACTATGAAACTGGATGCTGAATTCTGTGAGTCTAAATGCCCTGTCTGCACCCGTGCACGCAACGGAAATGTGATTGCAAGAGTTTTTCAGAAACTAGAGATGCTGCTGACCTTCGGCGGATGCCCAGCAGGACGTGACCGCCAAAAGAAATATGGTGTCAAACCTAACGAGAAGCGGTCATGATTATACCTGCCGCTGATAACATGGGGTTGCGCGAGGTTGACGCAGGCGTCCAAATCCCTCTGGCCTGCAACGCCAACGATAAAGGGTCTCTCTTTGCCGGCTCGATCTTCTCCGGTGCCACCCTCGCCGCATACCGTGCGACTGAACGCCTCTTCGCGTCGCGCGGGTTTACAGGAGATATAGTTGCTAAGACTGCGACCATCAACTACCTCAAACGTATCGTAACAGACGGGCTTGCACAGGCGACACCCGTCAGCGAGCCCATCCTCAAACCCAACGGCAACTACACCGTCTCCATGAATGTACGCGTTGTCGATGCAGACAATATGTGCGGTGCTGAATTGGTAGCGGAATTCATTCTTTTGCACAAGAAGAATGGATGATTTTCCGAGGCACCCATGAACGAATTTCGAAATAGATAAACATGAATCCTGTTGAAAAGTAAATGAACATCAGCAGGTAAACGATCCCAGGGACACGGCCTTCAAAGGGGATGATATTCGTTGTTTGGCAGGGACGCGTCATTGAAAAGAGGATGGCGACTTCACCGAGGCACCAGCCATCCACTGCAGCCTTTCCCATCAATCCTGGAATCAGAAGTCCAAAGGGTGTCGGCCACGAACAGGCTATGGCCTCCATAGAGAGCGGTACAGCATGGTCCAGTCGCCCTACCCCCTTTGCCGCACCAATCCCGAACGCCGAAGCTACAGAGCCAAACCCGAAAAGAACAGGTCCAGAATCAACATCCATAAAATCGTTCTTCGAAGCACGTGGCATTTCCGAGAAGCCAACCACCCAGCCCGTATCCTTCCAGAAATGCCGGGCATGGGCATCATACCATCTGGAGGTAATGATTGGATCCAGCTCCGGCGCAAACTGGAGAATTCCTGAGTTGCCACAACCGCGCCCCTGCTGAAGAATCTCGCCTGTCTTTGAATCAACCGCAAATGAGGGAACTCCCTCGCGTGCACGTAACACGGTGTCCAGGTTCGAAATAAGACTGGCGGCTAGGGCATTGCAATTCGACCCATCTTGTTTCGCGGCCCGTTGCAATGCAGCAACCGCCCACAACACATCGGACGGATAACATTCGCCGGGATAATCATCCAGCATGTTATTCTTTGCAGCACTCAGTTCGGCAGCAAATGAGATGCGTTGCGTCGTGATAAGTTTATGATACTGCTGATCGCCCGTGATCTGTTCGTAAGACGACAATCCCAAAATGAGCAGCATACGATAAAAGACGTTCTCGCGTGTTAAATAGTTGTCGTCGCCCCATTTTTTGCGAACCCAAATGGCTGTGTCAGGTGATGCCACCACCTGGGCAGCCAAATCAACCGCCGTGCGGACGTTAACCTTCGAAGCGTCAATGCGCTTTTGCTGATGCAAATCGTGGGCTGTTACCAGAAAAAAGACCGATCCAAACATCGGCCACTCGGTCTCGGCAATCGCATCATGATCTATTTTAACAGCATATTGACTCTTTAAATACTGACGTGCCCAGTCTGCATAGCGATGTGCAACAGAGGGAAACCAGTACTGCACCAACCTGCATTCCCCTGTTTTACGCAACTGCGTATCGCACACAAGGATCGCGGTGATGATTCCGGGGTAAATAAAAAAAACAATCGCAAACACGATCACCAAGAGAGATAGCGCTTTTTTTAATAACTTGATCTTCATTCGGAATACATCATTACAGAATCGGCCAACTCAAGTCAATCCTCTTTCGTTCTCACGAATTAGGAATTGTGCTGTGTTAAAAAATACGGTAGACTTTGGCGCAATAATAATTCAAAGGGGAGCATTTATAATGAAACGAACAATCTTGATGGCCGGCATCCTTTTAGCAACTCATGTATTGCTTGCAGCAGAGAAACCCAATATCATCTACATTCTTGCCGATGACCTTGCCCAGGGCGACCTCGGATGTTATGGCCAACAGAAAATCAAGACACCCAATCTGGACAAGATGGCGGCAGAGGGCATCCGCTTTACACAGGCTTATTCAGGCACGACAGTCTGCGCACCGTCGCGCACATCGCTCATGACAGGCTTGCACATGGGCCACTCCCCTGTCCGCGCCAACCGCGAGTTTAAGGAAGGCCAGCTGCCTCTCCCTGAGAAGACTCTCACCGTCGCACAACTCCTCAAGCAGCAGGGCTATGCCACGGCTTGCATAGGCAAGTGGGGCATGGGCATGTTCGACACGACTGGAAGTCCCCTCAAAAAGGGCTTTGACCGCTTCTACGGCTATAACTGCCAGCGCCATGCGCACAGTTATTTCCCTGCCTATCTCTATGACAATGACAAGCAGATCGCCCTCCCTGAGAACAAAGGCGCAAAAAAGACCTACGCACAAAACTTGATACAGAAGGAGGTACTCTCTTGGGTTGAGAAGCAGGGGACCGCCCCCTTCTTCCTGTTTTATGCCGTCACCCTTCCGCACGGCAACTATGAGATCGACGATCAGGGCATCTACGCGGATAAGAAGGAGTGGACTGAACAGGCTAAGAATTTTGCCGC
>CAJBSZ010000155.1 GCA_903958395.1 uncultured bacterium
CGGTCGGGGCCGTGTCCTCCAGCTCGGCGGTGGCGGTTGAATTTTATGTTGCGACGGATGGCAGTGATGGAAACCCTGGGACAAAGGAGAAACCGTTTGCGACGCTGGAGAAGGCGCGGGATGCGGCGAGAACCCTGAACCCTGAACTCCGAACCCTGAACCCTGTTCTGGTGTGGGTGAAGCCGGGTGTCTACGAGCGTGTTCAAACGTTCGAACTGGATGCGCGTGATTCGTTCACGACTTACCGGGCCGAAAGCGATGGCGTTGTTCGCCTGTTCGGTGCGAAGCGCCTTCCTGCTTCATCGTTCAATCCGCTGGCGGCGGATGCCGCTGCGTGGAAACGTTTGCCTGTGGAAGCGCGAGGCAAAAGCATTCTTTGTTGCGACCTGAAGGCGCTTGGCATCACGGATTACGGTACGCTGAAACCGCGCGGCTATTCCGAGCCGTTAGCCGCCATGCCGATGGAGCTCTTTATGGATGGTCGGCGCATGTCCCTGGCGCAGTGGCCGAATGCGGGGATGTATGCATTTCCAAGAGTGACCAAGAATAGTTCCATCCGAAGGAATGGCCAGAATGACGGCAAGTCTGGTGTCATCAGGTGTAATGAGGATCGGATTTCCAGCTGGGTTTCGGCAGAGGATGCATGGTTGGCTGGCCGATGGAGCACGATTGGCGCCGATCAGACCGTGAAGCTGATCAAGGTCGATCCAGCGAAAAAAGAATTGACGGTGGGTGAGAGTTATTTCGGGTATAGTGCTGCCAAGGGGAGCGGATTTACGGCAGTTAACCTCATCGAAGAACTTGATGCGCCAGGTGAATACTATATTGACCGGACTGCAGGTGTTCTGCTCTTTCTGCCTGCCTTGCCACTGAAGAATGACAGTGAACTTGTGGTCACAACTTTGGAAGGTCCGATGGTGGCGATCGAGGGTGCCACGCAGGTCGTTATTCGGGGTATTGATCTGGAATGTTCGCGAGGCATTGGAATCTACATGGCGGGCGGCAAGGACAACACGATTGCCGGTTGTCGCGTCCGGAATGTCGGTACTATCGGGATTTGCGTGGGAGAAGGAGAGAAGGGCCGAGAGATCGGCAGACTTGGCTATGCCGGCGCGTTTTCGGCCCGGGACTTTCTTGAACCAACATGGGATCGCAACTGCGGGACTGGCCACCGGATCGTGGGCTGTGATATCGCAGACACAGGCGCATACGGGATCGTGCTGGGAGGCGGAGAGCGAAAGACGCTTACGCCAGGCAAAAGCATGATAGAAAACTGCGTGATCCGGCGGGCGGCAAGGACGTATCGGTTTTTATGCGGCGGTGTCTACCTGGACGGCGTCGGCAACCGCGTGGCCAATTGCCGGTTCGAAGATATGCCGGATTACGCCATCGGTTATGCGGGCAACAATCAGGTGATTGAGCTCAATGACATTGCCGGCGTCGGTCGCGAAGTGGTCGAGGGCGGGGCCATTTATTGCGGCTGGAACCCGACCGCGTGCGGGAGTCAGATCCGGCATAACTTCATTCACGACTTGGGCGAGCATGCGGCGGCGGTGTTTTTCGATTTTCTGACGGTTGAACAGCACGTCATCGGCAATGTCCTGGCGCGGACCGAGTACGGCGTTATTTACAGCGGCGCGCAGCTCTGTGAGCTCCGAGGCAATGTCGTTGTGGGCTGGGGGACGGGCCGGGATCAGCAGTTTGCCGAGGCGCACAACAGTGCGCGTCGGTTTTATCTACGCCGCGAGGGCACCGATATCGCTCTCTGGCGTAACTACGAAGGCAAGGAGGGATGGAACAAACTTCTTGAGGATCCCGTGGTGCGCGGTTCGGAACGGATGCGGGCGGTGGCGTGGGAGGGTCCTCTGTATGCAAAGGCGTACAAAGCACTGGTTACGATTGCCAAACTTGGCTATCGCGGCCAAGACCATGCGCGCGCCAATTATCTGTGCCTCGATAACGAGCCGTCCTTCATTGATCCGGCGGACGACAATTTTCAGTTGAAGCCCGAGGCGCCGGTCTTCGCCACCAGGAATTTTGATCCGATACCGTTTGAAAGCATCGGGCTGAAGAAAGATGAGTTTCGATCCGATCTTCCGCCCAGGCAGGTGAGCAAAGTGGAAGCGAAGCGCAAGCCGGAGCCCAGGCCAATGCCTGAACTCGGCCGGAAAATCCTGGCCGAAGAGGTAATCCTGCCTATTCCGATCAACGCCGGAAAGCCTGTCGCGGAATTCTGGGTTGCGACGGACGGTAACGACACGAACCCCGGCACAAAGGAAAAGCCCTTCGCAACGCTGGAGAAGGCGCGGGATGCGGCGAGAACCCTGAACCCTGAACCCCGAACCCTGAACCCCGTTCTGGTGTGGGTGAAGCCCGGCGTCTACGAGCGTGCTCAGACGTTTGAACTGGATGCGCGTGATTCGTTCACGACCTACCGGGCCGAGAGCGACGGGGCTGTGCGACTGCTGGGTGCGAAACGCCTGCCGGTGTCGGCCTTCAAGCCGCTTGCGACGGATGATAAAGTTTGGAAACGTTTGCCTCCGGAGGCGAAAGGAAAGACGATTCTCGCGTGTGATTTGCAGGCACTGGGCATCACGGACTACGGCACGTGCAAGGAGCGTGGCTTCAGCACGCCGCTGAAACCGATGCAGATGGAACTCTACAGGGACGGGCAGCGCATGATCCTCGCCCGCTGGCCGAATCAAGTCTCCAGCGCCGACCGGGCGATGACTCCATGGATGCCGGAGCGGGTGATCAAAATGCCGCGGCGCGGCCCCTATTTTCAGTGGGACCAGGTGGTTCAGCAGAGTTCCTCCACCCGCAATCTGGCTGTGGACAAGTCGCACCTGCTGGATGCGGAGAAGCGAAAATTCCACGAGAGTCATCAGTCGGGCAAGGTGACGTATCTCCAGTCCCGGCCGGATCGCTGGGCGGGGGTTGCGGATGGCTGGGTTTTCTTCACGGCCTGGTTTTATGATCAGACGGTACGTCTGCTTGACGTGGATGCAAAATCAAAAATCATGACCCTGGCCGAATCGCACTACGGTTACAAGGGGCAGGGGGAGAGCCTGGCACAGGTGGCGTATGCCTTCAACCTGATGGAAGAGCTGGATGCGCCGGGAGAGTACTACATTGACCGGAAAGCCGGCGTACTCTATTTCCTGCCGCACAGGGAGCTGACGGCGGAGACGGAGCTTGCGGTTACTCTGTGCGAGGGCCCGCTGGTGGCGCTGGAGAATACGACCAATGTGCTGATTCGCGGGATTTCGTTGGAATATACCCGTGGGATGGGGGCCTACATCGTCCGCGGTGCGCATAACCGGATTGCGTCCGCAACGATTCGAGGCATTGGTACGGTGGGTGTATGTATCGGCGAGGGTGAAAATGGTCGCGACCTTGGCCGGATCGGCTATGGCGGTGGGGCCATCTCGAAAAATTACTTCGATACGATGTGGAACCGCAACGCAGGTGTCGATAATGGTGTTGTGGGATGCGATATCTACGATATTGGATCGTATGGCGTATCTCTGGGCGGGGGTGACCGTAAAACGCTGACGCCGGGCGGGAACTTTGTGGAAAACTGTTCGGTTCACGATTGCGCGCAGGTGTGCATGCAGATGCATGTGCCGGTGAGCGTTGACGGCGTGGGTAACCGTGTGAGGCACTGCCGCATCTACAACGACCCGCACGCGGGCATCATGTACTGGGGCAACGAACACTTGTTCGAGCTGAACAATATCGGTCCCACGTCCTACGATGCGGCGGAAGGCGGCGGGTTTTATATCGGGCGTGATATTACTGCCGCGGAAAACCTGATCCGGCACAATTACCTGCATGATATTCCGTTACATGCGTATTACTTTGATGATGCGCAGAGCGGTCAGCTTGTGATCGGGAATGTCATGGTGGCGGTGAGTGATTGCGGCGTGAACAACGGCGGTCAGTACAGTCGGTTCGAGTACAATGTGCAGGTACCCTGGGCGATTGTGGACGACGAGGCCGTCAATCTCAGTGTCTTCAATAACTGGCGGCCCGGCGTGCTGGACGGGCGGGAGATCAATGATTTGTATAAGAAACGTGTGGCGGCGGTAAAGCCGAAGGAGCCACCCTTTTCGGAACGTTATCCCTGGCTGGCCACGGTCTGGGAGACGCCTTACGATAAATATCTGCTGATCAAGCGCGATAACAATTTCCGGGCGCTGGCCAATGACGCGGCGTTTGTCGATCCGGTCGGGAACAATTGGATGCTCAAGCCGGACGCGGCGATATTCAAGGCGATGCCGGACTTCAAGCCGATTCCTTTCGACAAGATCGGGCTCTACAAGGACGAGTTCCGCAATACGATTCCGGCGGAGTTCGGGGTTTATGCGCCGGATCCCGGCGCTGCGGCAACGCCGGAGGCGGAGTACAAAACGAAGCCCTCGTCTGCGTCGTCCCGGAATATCCAGCCGGCCCGACCGGCCAAAGCCGGCCCGGCGACACTGGAAGGCCGTATGATCTGGCACGATAACCAGGTGGTGTTGCTTGCAAAGGAAGGGTATTACACCCTGCAAGGCGATCTGGTTCCGATTTGCCAGAAACTCGGCGGATTTGTGGATATGCCGACGGGCATTGCCGGAGTTACCGAACCGGGCGGGGTGCCGGTGAAGGCCGTGGGTGTGGTGGAACTGATCGGCGGCAAGGGCGTGTTCAAGATTCAGGGTGCCGAGCGGGGGAAATAAGAGGGGACCCGGAAAGGAGTCGAAACGATGCGAGGCCTTGTGGTGGGATATCTTGCGTGGGGATGGTTGCTGGCTGGGACATGGGCTGCGGAACCGGTCTCCGGGATGACGAACGGGCCGTTTTCCATGTTTGGGAGCATGCGCTGGCGAACCATGTCGGATCCCAAGCCGGTGGCGTACGGGAACGAGGTTTTCCGCCCCGGCGCGATTTGGCAGGACGACAACGGTGTTCCCATCAATGCGCATGGCGGGGGGATGCTCTTTCATAATGGCGTGTACTGGTGGTTTGGCGAACACAAGGTGGCCGGCGGGCTGGGTAATTCGGCGCAGGTCGGCGTGCATGCTTACTCCTCGACGAATCTGTACACGTGGAAAGACGAGGGGATTGCTCTCGCGGTGTCAGAGGACCCGTCCCATGATCTCGCGAAGGGATGCATTATCGAGCGGCCTAAGGTCATTTACAACCGCGGGACCCACACGTTTGTGATGTGGTTCCACTACGAAAAGAACGGGCGCTATGACACGGCCAGCGCCGGGGTGGCAACGGCTGATCGGCCGGCGGGACCTTACCGCTATATTGGCCTGCAACGCCCCAATGCGAATGTGAGCCCACGCGGCGGCAGTGACGAACTGATGGCACCTTTGTCTGCCCGGGAACAGGAGATGCTCTCGAAGGGGTTTCCCAAGGAGGCAGACTCGCGGCAGCAGGCGGATGTGTTCTTCCGCCGCGACGTTGCCCGCGGGCACGACGTGCGCGACATGACGTTGTTTGTAGATGACGACGGCAATGCCTATCTGATCCACTCGGCGGAGCAGAACCGCACGCTGCACGTCTCCCGGCTCAGCAAGGACTATTTGCGGCTGGCGGGGGAGTTCTCACGGGTTCTGGAAGGGCGGCTTTTTGAGGCGCCCGCGCTGTTCAAACAGGGTGGTAAGTACTGGCTGTTCGGCTCGCACTGCAGCGGCTGGGCGCCAAACGCCGGTCGGTTGGCCGTGGCAGACTCGATCTTCGGACCCTACACGGAGTTGGAGAATCCGTGGCAGGGCCCGACGGAATGGACCGGGATCTCGTTCGATTCGCAAAGCACCTTCGTTCTGCCGATTGCGGGGAAGCCCGGCTCGTTTATCTATATGGCGGATCGCTGGCGCCCAAAGAATCCGATTGATGGGCGATACGTCTGGGTTCCGGTGCAGTGGCGCGAGAACCGGCCTGTCTTGGAATGGATGGACGAGTGGGATCTGTCCCGGTTTGGCGCACGGGAGGTCAAGAACTGAGCTGGTCTTGCCATGAGGAAGGACACGGGGAAGGAGCGAAAACGAAATGAGTAGAAGGAGCGAAAACGAAATGAGTAGATGGATGCTTACGTCTGTGTTGTGTGCCTGGTCTGGTGTTGCCGCGCTGGCTGGGGCGGAAGATGCGGCGTTGAAGTTGTGGTACAACTCGCCGCCGCCGACGAATCAGTTTTATCATGCGTTGCCGTTGGGCAACGGGCGGGTTGGGGTGATGGTATACGGGGAGGTTCCGGAAGAGCGCCTGTTGTTAAGCGAATCCTCTTTCTGGTCGGGACAGCCGGAGCCGGGTCTAAACAAGAACCCCGACATCAGGAAATATCTGCCGGAGATACGGCGGCTGTTTTTTGAAGGGAAACCCGCAGAGGCGAACGCCTATATCTACGACGGGTCAATCAGGGGTAACGCGCCCTATAATGTCGGTACGGCCCGGCCTTTTGCGTATTTGAAGCTGGGGTTTGCCCATGGCGGTAATGCCGTGTCGGACTATTACCGGGAGCTGGATCTTGAATCGGCGGTGACCGTGACTCGCTACAAGGTGGGGGATGTCCGGTACACCCGGGAAACGCTGGTTTCGCATCCGGACCAGGTGGTGGCCATGCGGCTGACGGCCGACAAGCCGGGCTCCATCAGTTTTACCATGAACGGCGAGGATATCCTTGTTCACAGCAAGCAGAAGGCGTTCGAGTTTCGCGCCGCCGGGAAAGATACGTTCTGCATAGCCGGCAATGCGAGTTCAGGGGTATCGCTCAACACGATGAAGCCGTGTGGGGCCGATGGGCTGGCCATGGCGCGTGTTGTCGCCGAAGGCGGCGTGACGCGGGCCGAGGGCAACTCGCTTTCCGTGAGTAACGCCAGCAGCGTGTCGCTTTATATCGCCGTGAATACAAATTATCGCGGGCGTGATAGGAACAAGGTCTGTCGGGAGCAAGTTGAGGCGGCCTGCAGAAAAGGGTACGACGCGATCCGGCGTGATCATGTGGCGGATGTCCAGCCCCTGTTCAGGCGGGTGTCATTTCAGATGCCGGGCGGTCCCGGCCTGGCTTTGCCAACCAATGAACGGTTGGCGAAGGCGAAAAAAAGAGGGCCGGGCAGTAAGGGAATGACGCCGGACCTGGCCGCATTGCTGTTTCAATATGCCCGCTACCTGATGATCGCCGGTTCGCGGGAGGATTCTCCATTGCCGCTGCATCTTCAGGGACAATGGCCGGATCTCAACTGTTTCCGTGGGGGGTGGAAAGTGGATTTCAAGCTGGACATTAATCAGGAACAGAACTACTGGCTTGCCCAGGTGGGGAATCTGGCGGAATGCCATGTTCCGCAGTTCAACCTGGTGGACATGATGGTTAAGCATGGCGGGGTAATGGCTAGGGAATCCTATGGCATGCGCGGCTGGGTTGTGCATATTCTGACGACGCCTTGGGGTTATGCCGGAACTCGTTGGCTCTGGCCGACCGGCGGGTTGTGGACGGGGCTTGACTTGTGGGATGGTTATGCCTTCTCGCAGGATAAAGAGTTCCTGGCCAAACGGGCCTATCCCGTGCTTAAGAGTGCGGCGGAATTCTTCCTCGATTATCTGGTGGAACATCCGAAATACAAGTGGCTGGTGCCGGGCCCGAGCTGCTCGCCGGAAAATTCCTACGTCGACCCAACCGGCAAACGCAAACAGGGCCTTCAATATGATATGGGGCCGACCGGTGATATTGTGCTGATCCGGCAACTGTTCAAATATGTCATCGAGGGCAGCGAGATCCTGGGCATTGACAAGGATTTCCGTGCGCAGGTCAAGGCGGCGCTGGATCGCTTGCCGCCGTTCCGTGTGGGAAAGCACGGGCAGATCATGGAATGGCTTGAAGAGCGTGACGAGATTGAGGTGAGGCACCGGCATACCCAGCACCTGCATGCGCTGTATCCGTATGACCAGCTTGACGTGGAAACAACGCCCGAACTGATTCCGGCTGTGCGCAAAACGTTGGAGCGGCGCGGGGCCAATGGCTACATGGTTGAGTGGACGGCGGCTAACTGGATGTGTTTCCACGCCAGACTCCGGGATGGAGACGCTGCGCTTAACGCAATGGACCAATACCACAAAACGCCCTACGGATTCACGCCGAATCTGATGAGTCTTTCGATAGGGCCCTGGTGCATTGACGGGAACATGGCCTTTGCGGCGGGCATGGCGGAGATGCTGGTGCAGAGCCATTTGAAGAGAGAATTCAGGAGTCAGGAGCCAGGAGTCAGAAATCGCAAGGAGTGTACATTATTCATCTTCTTCCTGCACTACCGAAGGCGTGGCCGGAAGGGAAGATCACGGGGTTGCGCGCGCGGGGCGGGTTTGAGGTTGATGTGGAGTGGAAAGATGGGAAGCTGGTTTCTGCCAGAATCACTCCCAAAGGCGGGCGGAAGTGCGAGGTGCGGTATGGGGACAAGACGCTGCCCTTGACAGTGGAAGGACCGGTGACATTAACGGCTGAGCTGATCTCTCGCTAGGAGGGGTGCGCTGATTGGACTGTCCAGCAATTGTTTCATTGTGAGTGGTTGCGCGGGCAATATCATCAGTCATATAGTGATTACCTAAGTGCGGAATGATTCCACTGAGGCTATGAAAGGGGCAATTCGCAGTTCACTATGAAAAGCAGAATGTCCAGCAAGGAACTTGTCACACGCGCAATCGAGTTCACATCACCCGAACGGGTGCCGTATAACTTCGACAGCAACCGCACGCCGGTGATCGGGGAGAAATACGGGGACGATTTCGAGTGGGTGTTTGCCGATCCGGATCCGGATTTCAGGCCGCGTATCAAAACGGATGACGAGTGGGAAACGGAATTCGGAATCCTTTACCGGCGGATGGGTCGGACCTTCGGTGAGGCCGTGGGATATCCCCTGACGGATGCGAATGCCGTGGAGGGCTACCAGTTGCCGGCATTTAACCAGCCCAAACGGTATTTGCGCATGGAACAAAGCGTGCGTGAACACCCGGATAAGTACATCCTTGGAATGTTCCCGCATTTCCTGTTTCAAATGCAGATCGACCTCTTCGGGTTCGAGAACCTGATGATCGAGCTGATGGACAATCGAGCGAAGGTCGAGGAGATGGCCGACCGGATGATGGAAAACTGCCTTCAGGTGGTGGATTGCATGGCTGATCGCGGAGCGAATGGGTTGATTGCAATAGAGGATCTGGGGCTGCAGGACCGGTTAATCATTGCGCCGGATCTGTGGCGCGAGATCTACAAGCTCCGAATGGCGCGGATCGTGGAGGCGACACACAAACGCGGCATGCATTTCATGAGCCATACCTGTGGGCAGATTCTCGATATTATCGAGGATTTCATCGAGATTGGTGTCGATGTTGTTCAGATCGACCAGCAGGACAACATGGGAATCGATGCGCTGGCGAGCCGGTATGCTGGCCGGGTCTGTTTTTTTTGTCCCGTGGATATCCAGACCACCCTGCCCGGGGGATCCTTCGCACAGATCGAAGCCAAGGCCAGGCATTTGATGAAGGCCTTCGGAGGCAAGGACGGAGGGTTTATGGCCAAGACCTATCCGCAGCCGGAGGCTATCGAAATTCCTGAAGTCAACACCAAGTACATGTGCGAAGTATTTAAGCGGGACGGACGCTATCCGCTGTCGTTCTGATTTCAACCCATATCTATCGAAGGAAGCCAAGATGAAATACGTGATGATATTCCATGCCAACCTGAACTACGCCTACCTGACACCGGATCACTATGAGTTCGTGATCCGTGAGGCCTATGAAATGACCTTCGACAGGATGCGAGAGAAATTCCCCGGCACCAAGTATGTGTTCGAGGCTAGTGGTTATACGCTGGAGATGATGGAGCGATACGCGCCTGACGTGGTGGTAAAGCTCAAGTCGGCCATCGCTGATGGATCCTGTGAATTCATGGGGTCGCCCTACGCCCATCCCATGTTGCCGAACTTTCCAGAGAAGGATGGCCTCTGGACCCTGGAATTCTCCCATCGCGCCTACGAGCGCATCCTTGGTTTCCGACCGGTAAGTTTCTGGAATCCGGAATGCGGGTGGCGCGACTATGTGCCCCGCCAGGTTAGGGACGCGGGCTACAAGTACCTGACCGGTGATTTCGAGTCCTATAGCCGCTGTGAGCATGGGCCTGATGGCACCCCGCAGCGTCCGGAAATCTATGATAAGGAGGCGACCAAGGAACGGAACTTCTACAATTTCAACTTCAAGTACGATCTGCCTGCCGACGACTATGCCCTCCACTATCCCTTTAATCATGTCAAGGGGATGAAGCCCGAGGAATTGCGTGTCTTCCTGCGCTCGGACCGGATCTGCCAGTATGCCGTGCGTTATTTCATGGGGATGCAGGGCTATTCCCATGATGAGTATCTGGCCACCATTGATCGCTACAGCGGCGACCGTGCCGGGAAGGGCGAGGGGGCGCTAATCATTTTTGCCGATGACGCCGAATATATCGGCACCAATGGCTGGTTCCGGCTCAAGTTCCAGAACGAGCCGGATCGTGTATTCGAGAAAGTGCCGGATGCCGACCAGAAATTGATCGCTCTGGTCGAGGCCGTGAAG
The DNA here is from genome assembly GCA_903958395.1 of uncultured bacterium. Classification (GTDB taxonomy): domain Bacteria; phylum Verrucomicrobiota; class Kiritimatiellia; order CAIKKV01; family CAITUY01; genus JAABPW01. The sequence continues at coordinate 10,588 of CAJBSZ010000155.1, forward strand.
AAACGGGGTGAATTCGTTACCTTCGCGGAAGCCTGCCAGCTCACACCCAACACCCAGCCGGTGACCTGGGACGACGATGCCGCCTGGCACGGGGCAATGGCGAGCACCTGGGCCTCGACCCCGATGGCGTGTTTGCTTCGACCCTGGCAGGATCTGGTGCGGGAGAAACTCCACGCCATCGAAGGCAAGCTTCCCAAGGAGGTCGCGGAGCAGGCCTGGTTCCACCTTACGAACAGTTACAACAGCGACGGGCAATGGCCGCCGACCCTGCCTCAGGCGCCGCACATCATCCATCCCTTCAACTACAGCTACTGTTTCGAGAATCTGTTGACGGCACATCACCTGGTGGGTGGGGTAGATCTGAGCCGGCTCGATACCGATGCCGGTGTCACGCTGGGAGCGGTCATGGACATGCAAAGTGCCCTAGTTTTGAAAAAATGCGAAAGCATGAAGCAGGGGGGCAATGACGGGCAGAAGCGCAACGCGGTCATGGCGGAACGGTTTATCGCGGTGGCAATGGAGAAGCAGTCGCTGGCCGGCAGCAAAATCCTCGGATCCGGGGATTATACAGTCCGTGCCAACGCGCTCGTTGAGGCGCGGCGGCTGGTTGGCGGCGTGGTGATCGAGGATCCCTCTGGCAAGTAGGCGGCATTCGGAAATACCATGACAATGGGAAAAATCGGCTTTACGGCGGGGCAATGGGGACAGGTTCGACAGGACTATGGTCGATGGTGGGCAGGCGAATTGGATCGCCCGCTGATCGCGGTGACCTTGACTGGCGGTTTGGCGAATCAACGGGAACCGGTTCTGCCGCATAAGGATTTTGCCGCCTGGTACGATCTTGCCGTTCCAGCGGAGGCGATTGTGGAACGATGGGATTATGAGTTGTCCCAGAAGAGGTTTCTTGGCGATGCGTTTCCCGGGGTTTGGCCGAATTTCGGTCCTGGGGTAATCGCGGCATTTCTCGGATGCAAGGTCGTCAACAGCGAGACAGCGGGGACGACATGGTTTGAACCTGAGAAGCCTGTGACGCTTGAGTCGCTGGAGTTTCGATATGATGCTGGCAATGTGTGGTTCAGGCGGGTCGGGGAAATTATGCGGGCTGCGGTTGAGCGGTGGCAGGGGACGGTGCAGGTTGGCATGACGGATCTGGGTGGTAATCTGGACGTTCTGTCGTCATTTGTTCCGGGTGAACCGTTGCTGTTTGCGCTCTGTGACCAGCCTGAACCTGTGAAGGCGCTGACCTGGAAAGTGCATGAGCTGTGGGCTCGATATTTCGAGGAGTTGAATGCCATCGTGTCGCCCGTGAATCCGGGCTATACGGCCTGGACTGAGATTCTCTCGCCAGAACCGTACTATATTCTGCAATGTGATTTTGCCTATATGATTGGCCCGGATATGTTTGAGGAGTTCGTTCTGCCGGAATTGCAGGCGACCTGTAAGCGACTGGCGAATCCCTTCTTTCATCTGGATGGGCCGGGGATGCTGACCCATCTGGATGCCTTGCTGGCGATTCCCGAGTTGAAAGGGATCCAGTGGGTACCCGGCGTCGGGGCAAAGCCCATGGATGAGTGGGTGGATGTGTATCGCCGCATCCGGGCGGCCGGGAAGCTCATGCAGGTGTTGAACTATGATTCCGATTGGGATCTGGCGGCTGAACGGTTCAACCGGATTGTGGCGGGTTTGGGAGGCGATGCGCGCGGTATCTACTGGAGCGCGACGACGTCGGTTTCGCAGGAAGACAAGGTCAGGACGTTTTTAGACACCTATGGAGTGGATTCGGACAAGGGGTTGGCTGGGGTATAATACGAAGGGACATTTCAATGATGGCTATGACGAATCGATTCAAGGCGCGGAGATTCTGGTTTCGTTCATTCTTTTTCGCTGTCCTGCTTTTGGGAGCGGCTCGAAGTCCGGGCTCCGACCCGTTTGAGGTAACAGCGGCTCAGTTGGATTGTCCGACATCCATCCCGCTGGATGGATTCTGGAGTTTTGCCGCAGCGGCCGATGAATTGAGCGCGGGAGGCGAATCGCCATCTGAAATTGACGGGGCGGCCGTCA
>CAJBSZ010000156.1 GCA_903958395.1 uncultured bacterium
CTTCCTCCGTCACCCCGATGGACGATGCACGGTGGTGCCAGTTCACCGTGGCGAGAGCATCGGCCGCGGACTTCTCGCTCAAATCCTCCGGGATTGTGAACTCACCAGAGAAGAAATTCAGAACGAAATCTGAGCGAACCAGATCTTGCTGGCTATCGTCGCTCCGCTCCTCAGTCAGAAGCTCAGCGTTGGGGATGAGAGATGATGATAACCCCGCCTGATGGCGGCGGAAATTTGGAGTGCGGCGGCTTGACGCCGCTTTGAAATGGCGCGGCTCGACGCGCCGTGTGCACGGAAGGCCCGTCAAGCCGGGCCAAGGGAAAAGCGATGTCGAGCCACCGCAGTCCAAAACAGAATGAAGACGAAAATGGCCCCAACCACCGGCCGCACTGTACGCCTCGCCCTGCCGGGCTCGTCGCCAGTGAGCCGGAACGTTGGCGATGAGAAAATGATTGATAAAGTAATAACATAGTGAGTACATTAGTTTCATGAAAGCGACATTGATACCGATTGGAAACTCACGAGGGGTGAGAATCCCTAAACCTTTTATCGAGCAGTGCGGATTGTCTGAACAAGTTGAGATTGATGTGCGAGATCACATGATCTTGATCCATTCACCTCGCCATCCCCGTGCTGGGTGGGACAAGTCTTTCGCCCGAATGGCGCGACTGGGTGATGACAAGTTAGTGGATTCACAGAACACAGCCACCCAGTGGGACGGTGAGGAGTGGCAATGGAAGTAAACCGGTTTGATGTTTTCCTTGTCTCCCTTGACCCAACTTTGGGGCATGAGATCAAAAAAACACGCCCCTGCGTCATCATCTCGCCTGACGAGATGAACCATCACATCGGCACCGTGATTGTCGCCCCCATGACGAGTCGAGGGCGTGATTATCCCACCCGGGTGAATTGCACCTTCCAGAAAGTGAATGGCCAGGTGGTTCTTGATCAGATTCGAACCGTTGACAAGCTCAGGCTGGTCAAGCGACTTGGTTCGCTATCACCTGCTGTCGCCGATCAGATGTTGGCCGTCCTAAATGAAATGTTTAAAAAATGATCCCAACCAGGCCTCGCACGCGACGGCGAGTACGCCGCGCATGAAGGCCGCCGTTCGGGGCGAGCAGAATATCAGAATTGAATACGACAAGATCAAAGGGTAGTATTTATATTGATTGGAGGGAGATCCTATGGAAATCGCACTGCCCCTTGACAAAATGACCGTTGCAGACAAATTCAAGACTTTGGAAGAAATATGGGACAGTCTCCGGCGTACACCTAAAGATATTCCCGTACCAGCTTGGCATGCTGATGTTTTAAAGGCACGGGAATTACGGGTCCAAGAAGGGACCTCGGTGTATGGAGACTGGGTTGACGCCAAGCGTCGGATTCGAGAGCGCACCCGGTGAAAATCAAGATCCTTGACGAAGCCGAACAGGATCTTGTTGATGGAGTCTTGTTTTATGAGGCCCAAGATTAAGGGCTTGGAGATTACTTTCTGGATTCGATTTCAGCTGATATCGATTCGCTACAGCTTTTCGCGGGGATTCACCCAATCCGTTCGGGCAGCCATTGTTTGCTTGCCACGCGATTTCCATACGCCATCTACTATATCGTTGTGCGCCGTGTCGTCCATGTTCAAGCCGTTTTGGATTGTCGGCGCGATCCGGCATGGATTGAAAATCGATTGAGATAACCCCGAACCAGCTCTTTGACCGCGACGGCTCGCACGCTCGCCGCGGGTCACGAGCAACGTTCGGCGGAAATATTAATTGATAAAAGAGTCAAAAAGGTATAGTTTCTATACAGTTATGGATTTTGAATTTGACCCTAAAAAGAGTGCCGCCAATAAACAAAAGCATGGGATTGATTTTGTGGAGGCGCACGCGCTCTGGAATGATGTGGATCGGGTAGAAGTGCCTGCCCGAACGGTTGATGAACCACGGATCGTGGTGATCGGCGTGATCGCTGGAAAACATTGGTCGGCCGTAATCACCCCACGGGGAGTAAAGACCAGGATCATATCGGTGCGTCGCTCGCGAAAGGAGGAGATAGAGGTGTATGAAAGCTAAAGCATTTGATGACCAATTTGAAAAGGGCGAGGACATCACCCGGCATCTAGATTTTTCTAAGGCTGTCCGTCCCGATTGCCAGCAAAAGCGGGTTAATGTTGATTTTCCTGTCTGGATGATTCATTCACTCGACCGTGAGGCACATCGTTTAGGCGTGACCCGACAATCCGTGATCAAATTGTGGCTCGCAGAAAAGCTCAAAGAGGCAGTCGCATGAAAGCCCGAACCACGCCTTCCTCCATATGGCTTGCGCCGCTGGAGAAGGCGGGCGTTCGGGTATAAAAATCAGATGAAAATAAAAAAGAAAGTGATGGAAGAGTACCTGTCGAGCGCGGAGCAACTCATCGGAAAGCGGACGCCGGGAGAGATTGTCCACGACGATGCTGTGGTTGCCGGACTGGAAATGGGATTACCCATTGAGCTGGCGCTCACTAGAGCCGCAGAACAGCATCCAAGCGAAAAACTTTTATGGAATTCCACAAATATCAGTGATATAGCCGCTCACTACGATCATATCAGGGGACATATGGAAATTCTTCAGAAACTTAGCAAAATTAGATAAAACGGAACCCGAACAAGGCGCTCCTGGCTATCGGCGCTGACGCGCCTCAGCCAAAGCGCCTACGTTGGAACATCAGATGAAAAAGGCCGTACGGGTTCACATCGTAACAAATAACATTTGCTAACGATGGTGATGGTTCGAGATAGGTTATGAACGGAACATTACTCCAAGGACATCGTCTACAACAACTCCCCTGGCGGCTGGAAGACAGTAATTCACCGTCATTGGTGACCCTTTCGTCGAATTGCCTCATAATCATAATCCACTGGCGTCCCCATAGGGACGCCAAGGCTGAAGCGGCTTAGACTGAAGGCTGAAGGTGATAGACGAATCGATGACCCAGGAATTATCGTAATCTTAATCGTAATCATAATCGAAATCCTCTATTGTGAGAACTTTTAGTAGAAATAGAGGCGGATCAAACAGGAGGGCGATTATGCGTTTCAAGACTATGACGGCAATCGGGTTGGCAGGATGGATTGTTGCGGGTCATGTACAAGGTTCAGAGGTCTATGATTGGCCCCAGTTCCGCGGGGCGAATCGTGACGGGATCTCCAAGGAAACCCAGTGGAATCCGCTTGCGCTTCAAGGTGGAGCGAAAATCCTCTGGAAAGCCGAAGTTGGAGAAGGGTATTCCGCCGTTTCCATCTGGGGTGACCGGCTGTTTACCTTGGGTCATAAGGATAAAACCGACACGATTTATGCGCTTTCGTTGAAAGATGGAAAAGAACTATGGAAGCATTCCTATCGGTGCGAGGCGGGAAGTTATCCCGGACCGCGCGCCACTCCTTCCACGGACGGCAAGCTGGTCTATTCCCTGAGCCGTGAAGGACTGTTGTTATGCCTGGATGCGGCAACCGGTTCGGTCAAGTGGAGCAAGGACCTGATGAAGGAATTTGGCGCCGTCAACCTGGGGTGGGGGTTCTCAGGCTCCCCGGTGATCAAGGGCGACAAGTTGCTGGTGAATGCAGGCGAATACGGGGTGGTCTTGAACCGGAATAGCGGCGCCAAAGTATGGGCCAGTCCGGGTGGAAAAGGGGGCTATGCCGCACCCGTTGAGTTCTCTGCGGGTGGAAAAGAGTGTCTGGTCTTGTTCAGCGCAAAGGACCTGTATGGCGTCGATCTGGCCACGGGTGTCAAGCTCTGGTCTATCCCCTGGAAGACCTCGTATGATGTCAATGCGGCCGACCCGATTGTGTCGGACGGGCTCATGTTTATTTCCTCTGGGTATAACAACGCGGGTGCCGTTATTGATGTACGGGGCCCGGCACCCAAAGAGGTCTGGAAGAACAAGACCATGAAGAACCAGTTCAGCAGTTGTGTGCTGATCAACGGGTTTCTGTACGGGTTCGATGGTAATGTGGGAGGCGGTTCCCTGAAATGCATGGATTTCAAAACTGGCATCGCGAAATGGAGCCAGAACATCGGGTTCGGGTCGCTCTCTGCAGCAGGGGATTACCTGATTGCCCTGAATGAAAATGGTGATTTATTCATTATCAAGGCGTCGCCTGAAAAATATGAAGAGGTGTCCTCTGCTCGTAAGATGTTGGAGAAAACCTGCTGGACGGCGCCGGTCTTGTGCCGGAGCGTTCTGTACTGTCGCAACAGCAAAGGGACTCTTATTGCGCTGAATCTGGGCAAGTAGGGTCACGTGAACTTATGGCATCTCCGGGTATCTTTCAGGGTGAGTCGCGAGGGAGGGGCGTTTTCCCTGCCGTACTGATTGTACTGATCGGGGTGCTACTTTCGGCGATCGCGTTGTTCTGGTGGCGCGGGACACTCTCGGGCGTATCCACGGTCAGGCGGATTCCCCTGGCTGGCGAATCTTCAAGTGCCGCTCAGGCCGTAGCGGCGGCGGAGATTCCCGTCCGGATTGGCGAAACCTTTTCCCGACATGCCGGGGTTCCCTCACAAGCACGGGGATCCTGGCCCGCCTTTCGCGGAGCCGATCATGACAACCTGGCTCCCGCGTCAGAAAAACTGGCCAGCTCATGGCCCGTTGGGGGTCCGCCCCGCCTGTGGTCCATCCCGCTCGGCGAGGGCTATGCCGGCCCGGCGATCCGGAACGGGTGCGCCTATGTGTTGGATTATGACGGTGCGGCGGGCGCGGATGCGCTCCGGTGTTTTTCGATGGAGGACGGGCGTGAAATCTGGCGGCGTTCGTACAAGGTTAGAATCAAGCGGAACCATGGGATTTCTCGCACGGTTCCCGCTGTGACGGATCGTCATGTAGTCAGCATCGGGCCTCGCTGTCATGTGATGTGCGCCGATGCTGTGACGGGTGATCTCAAGTGGGGCCTGGATCTGGAGCGGGATTGGGGCGTGGAAGTGCCGATGTGGTACACCGGCCAATGTCCCCTGATCGAGGGAACCCAGGTGGTGCTCGGGGTGGGGGGTAAGGTTCTGCTGGCGGGGGTGGATTGTGAAACAGGGGAAGTGCTCTGGAAAACCCCCAATCCCAGGAAGTGGAAGATGTCGCATTCCTCGGTCATGCCGATGGAATTCGCAGGGAAGAAAATGTATCTGTATTGTGCCGTTGGCGGGATTGTCGGAGTCTCGGCAGAAGCACAGGATGCCGGAACCGTTCTCTGGGAAACCGATCAATGGAATATTCAGGTTGTTGCCCCCACGCCCGTTCCGGTGGGTAACGGCCGTTTCTGGATCACCTCCGGCTACGGCGCGGGGAGCGCCCTGTTTCAGATCGTGAAGGAGGGGGAGCGGTTTTCTGTAAAACTTCTGAAGAAAGTGGATAAGAAACTCTTCGCTTGCGAGCAACATACCCCGGTCTTCTATCAGGGTTTTCTCTACACCGTGCTGCCAGCGGATGCCGGAGCCATGCGAAAGCAGGCTGTGTGCATGGAACCTGACGGACGGGTAGTTTGGACCAGCGGAGCTTCGGAGCGGTTCGGGCTGGGACCCTTCATGGTGGCTGACGGAAAATTGCTGATCCTGGATGACGATGGAATATTAACGATGATCCGGGCGACTCCGGAAGGCTATCAGAAGTTGGCTCAAGCCAGAGTGCTGGATGGTAAGGAAGCCTGGGCTCCCCTTGCTTTGGCGGATGGCCGCCTTCTGGTCAGGGATTTTGGAACGATGCGGTGTTTGGATGTGCGGTAGGGAGGATTGAATGAGCGGGACGGGTAAACTGGTTCTTGTGGCAGGCGTTATCGCGCTGGTTTTGACGGTGTGGTGCTTGATACCGGCCCCTTGTAGCAAGTGCGCTACCCCGGCGGAATGCCGGTATGATGTTGGCGCCGTGAAGAAAACAGGTGCCAATGGCCTGCCCTGCGTTCGGGCGGGATGGATCAAGCCAACCCTCTCCAATGTAACAGCCCTGGCCGTTGGGCCCTCTGACAGAATCGTAGTGGGGTCAAATGCCGGAATTGAAGTCCTGGATGTCCTTGGCCAGTCCCTGTTGTCCTTTACCGTGCCGGGCCCCGTGCGGGCTCTCGCCGCGTCGGCTAACGGCGACATCTTCGCCGGACTGGATAATCATGTTGAAGTTTATGGTGCCGATGGTGTGCGCAAGGCGGTCTGGAAAAGCCCGAGTACGAAAACGATGATCACTTCCGTGGCGGTCTCGTCGAACTTTGTGTTCATCGCGGATTGCCAGAATCGGATCGTTTGGCGGTTCACCCTGGCGGGCGAGATGTCCGGACGGATTGGCGACAAGGAACCTTCACGCCGCCCAGAAGGATTTGTGGTGCCCAGTGCGTTCTTCGATGTTGCGACAGCTCCGGATGGCTCGCTATGGGCCGTCAACCCCGGCATGCATCGCCTTGAACATTTCACGGCGGATGGCATGTTTTTGTCTTCATGGGGCAGGGCCTCGGTCGAGGACGACGGGTTTTGCGGGTGCTGCAATCCGAGCAACATGGCCGTGGCGCCGGACGGCTCTTTTGTGACCAGCGAAAAGCATATTGTCCGGGTGAAACGGTATGATGCGACGGGGCGGTTTGCCGGGGTCATATCGGGACCACGGGAGTGGGGGAAGGGTGTTGTCGGGTTGGATCTAGCGGTGGATTCCAAGGGGCGGATTTTTGTTTTGGATCCAGCGGCGGATGGGGTGCGGGTCTATCCATGAGTGAATTGCAAACAACAGGAGCCATGCAAAGTCGGCGTGAATTTCTGAGGACTCTTCTGCGCGGGGTTCTGCTGGCCGGATTAGCGGGCATGGGTGCCCGGGCCCTGCTGGGGCGTCGATGTCAGTCAGCCACCAGTTCCGACCGGGTGAAGCTCTGCAAGGGTTGCCCGGATTTGGCCTCCTGCTCGTCCGCCGTTCTTTCCGCGGGCCACAAGGTCTGGCAGTTGGATCCCGCCAAATGTACCCAGTGTGGACGGTGCGCCACTCAGTGCGTGCTACAGGCTTCCGCTGTGAAGTGTGTCCATCGACCCAAGCAGTGCGGCTATTGCCGGTTGTGCTTTGGATTTTTCCAGCCCGGCGCCACAACCCTCACTAGTGCCGCCGAAAACCAGATTTGTCCCACGGGTGCCATCCGGCGAAAATTCATTGAGGAGCCGTATTACGAATACACCATTGACGAATCGTTGTGCATCGGGTGCGGCCGGTGTGTCAAGGGCTGCTCTGCCTTTGGCAACAGCTCACTCGTATTGCAGGTCCGGCATGACCGGTGTGTGAATTGTAATGAGTGTTCCATTGCTCGGAATTGCCCGTCAGACGCCTTCCGGCAGGTACAGGCGACAGCCCCCTATCTTTTGAATCCGCGGTCGGAAAGAACGGCGTCATGATGAGAATCGCCGCGCTCATTCTTTATTTGCTGATGCCGGCACTCGCGGCTTTAGCTGAAAACCGCTTCCCGCAACCGCAGTTCGAGAGCGGCTACACCATGCCGGTGACAACCACACCCTCGCCCCGGGCCGCGACGGTTGAGATGCTGGACATCCTGATCCTGGTCGGCGCCTTATCCCTTGCCGCCTGGCTGATCCTGAAGAAGCGATCCCGGCGTGGAGTATTTTTGCTGACGGTCTTTTCCCTATTGTATTTCGGGTTCTGGCGCAAGGGGTGCGTCTGTTCCATCGGGTCTATCCAGAATGTTGCCGCCTGGTTGTCCGGGAGTGAGGCGATTCTGCCCGTGAGCGTGGCGGCCTTCTTCATTCTTCCTCTAGTGTTCGCCCTGTTTTTCGGGCGTGTCTTTTGCGCCGCCGTGTGTCCGCTCGGTGCGATTCAGGAAATGATGATTCTTTTTCCAAAACTGTTTCCGCGTCAGGTGTCATTGGCGTTGGGGATGATTCCCGTGAGTTACCTGGGAGTGGCGGTTCTGCTGGCGGCGACCGGCTCGAGTTTCATTATCTGCCGCTTTGATCCCTTTGTTCCGGTGTTCCGGCTCAGTGGGGAGCCTGTGATGATTCTGGTCGGTGTGGGTTTATTGGTGTTGGGGATTTTTGTGGCCCGCCCGTTCTGCCGGTTCCTGTGCCCCTACGGCGTGTTGTTGAATTGGGCTTCGCGCCTCTCAAAATGGCATGCCACCATTACTCCGACCGAGTGTGATCAATGCCGGTTGTGTGAGCGGGCCTGTCCGTTTGATGCCATACGAATGCCGGTTACATGCCCGGTATCCGAATCCCGGGCGACCGGGGTTCGCCGTTTGAAAGTTCTACTCTTACTGGTGGTGGCGCTGGGAAGTGCCGGGGCCTGGGGAGGCGCTCATCTGGACAGGGTTCTGGCACCACTCAACGCCAAGGTGAGATTGGTTCAGGTGCTTGGCTCCTCTGATCCGGCTGTTGAAAAGCAGTTTTCGGTTGAGCTGGAAGCCTTCCGAAGCGGCGAAAGGAATCCTGACACCCTGGCGGCTGAGGCGGAGGCGATACGGCGTCAATTCCGGAGGGGGGGCACCTGTCTGGGTGGATTCCTAGGCCTGGTGTTTGGCCTGAGTATTTTGAGTGTGTCAATCCGGAGGGCGCGGGATTCGTACGAGCCGGATCGGGGCGAGTGTCTGAGTTGCGCCCGGTGTTATCTGTCGTGCCCGGAAGAACATAAGAGGCTGAAAACATGAGTCCGGAAAACACGTCATCCAAAGCCCTGTACCGAATGGTTTGCGCCATGGCCGTGGTCTCCTGTGCTTTTTCGTTGTTGGTCGGGATTCTTCTAATATCCAACACCATGGCGATCAGAATGGCTTCACCCTTGGAATTACCCGAGTTGGATCACTTGCGAACCTCTCTGAAGGCCAGTCCTGCGGATGAAGCGGTGAGGAATAAAATCAGGGATTTGGATCAGGTTGTGCGGCATCTCTATTTCACCGGACTGGCATCCCGCAGGACTGGAAGTCTTCTTCTTCTGGCGGGGATTGCCCTGTCCCTGACCAGTTTAAAAGCGGTGGCGATTCTCCGGCGCAGGCAGCCTGATCCCCGCGAGTATCCCGCCACCACCGATCCCCTACAGGCCGAATCTGCGGCAAGGTGGGCCGTGGCTGCTGCGGGTGCTGTGATTGTGGCGGGTGTAATGATCATCGCGAAAGGAGCGCCTCCTGTGGGAGGGGCGCTGCGCGCCGCGACGGCTCCGATCACGGCTCCTACTCAGTCTGTCGCGGCGCATAGCGCCCCTCCCACAGAAGGCTGGTCTTCTTTCCGGGGCGCTTCGGGAAGCGGGGTGGTTGCCTCACCAAACTTTCCGGTTGCCTGGGATGGAGCCACTGGCTCGGGCATTTTGTGGAAGGCTGAAATACCGCTTCCAGGGTTGAGTCTTCCAGTGGTGTGGGGAAACAAGGTCTATTTAACCGGTGCCTCCACCGAAAAGCGCGAAGTGTATTGTTATGACATCGCCACCGGAACCCGGCTCTGGCAGGTGGAGGCAAGGGAGAGTGCCAATCCGCCCAAAAAAGCCCCTGAAATTTTTCAGGATACCGGTTATGCGGCACCGACCTCGGTGTCGGATGACCGGGTGGTGTGTTCAATTTTTGCCAATGGCGATGTAATCGCGATTGACCCTTGTGCCAAAACCCTCTGGACACTGGATCTCGGGCTTCCCTTCAATCGTTATGGCCACGCCTCATCCCTGGCCGGTTATCAGGATACGATCATGATCCAGTATGATCAGGATGTGGAAAAGAAGATTCCTTCCCGTTTGATTGCCCTGAATGCGATAACAGGAAAACAGGTCTGGAGCACGCCGCGCAAGGTTTCGGATTCCTGGTCGTCCCCGATCGTGGTTAAAACAGAAAAAGGGCCGCAAGTGATCACCATGGCCAATGAGGCGATCATCGCCTACGATCCAGCGTCGGGTCGTGAACTCTGGAGTGTCAAATGCAGCGGTTCCGATATCGGGCCGTCGCCGGTATATGCGGGCGGCCTTGTTCTGGCCTCCATTACCGGGGATCGACTTTATGCCATCCGTCCCGATGGAGCCGGTGATGTCGCAGCGACTCATGTGGCGTGGACTTCCGAGGATGGCGTGACGGATGTGCCTTCGCCGGTCAGCAATGGAGAACTCGTATTTTTTGTGCATTCGGGCGGGCTCATCACCTGCCTGGAGCTGAAAACCGGAAAGAAAGTCTGGGATCATAATCTGGATGGAGAGTTCTACGGATCGCCCGGCCTGGCGGCGGACAAACTCTATCTGGTTGCCCGGAACGGAACGGTGTTCATCCTCAAGGCGGGCAGGCAATTCGAGGAAATCGGAAAGGCGACCCTCGGCGAACCGAGTGACGGCTCGCCTGTTTTTGCGGGAGACCGCATTCTGATCCGGGGCATCAAGTCCTTGTATTGTATCGGAAATAAGGCGAAGTAATGAGTGAAGATCTTCATAGTGTTGATGAGGCTGTGGCGGAATTCGGGCGTGACGCCTCGGCGGTGATTCCGATTCTCCAGCGGCTTCAGGCGCGGTATCGGTATTTGCCCGAGGCCGCGTTGCGCCGGGTCTGCGAGTTGACGGAGATCACGCCGGCTGCGATGGCCGGGGTCTCGACCTTCTATTCCCAGTTCCGGCACAAGCCGGTTGGCCGTCATATCATCAGCATCTGTCACGGTACCGCCTGCCACGTCAAGGGATCGGAGTTGATTCACGATGCCCTGGCACGTCACTTGGATCTGGACGAGGGGGAAGATACGGATATCGATGGCGTGTTTACCCTGGAACGCGTCGCCTGCCTGGGATGTTGCACTCTGGCTCCGGTGATCAAGATTGATGATGTCACTTACGGACATCTGACCTCCCAGACTGTGTCCCACGCCCTGCATGATTTTCTGGAACTGGAAAAGAGGGGTGTTGTTCCGGAACGACATGACCTGGCTGTGGCGAAAGGCGCGGGCCTTACGGAAATCCGCATCGGGGTGGGATCCTGTTGCGTCGCGGGTGGGAGTCAGGCCGTCAGGCGGGAACTCGAAGCCGAAGTTCAGCGACTGGGCGCTGCGGCGGTCATCAAGCCGGTGGGCTGTGTCGGGATGTGTCACCAGACCCCGCTGGTGCAGATTGTCGCGGATGGGGGCGAGCCGGTGACCTACGCGAAAGTCCGGGCGGAAGAGGCGGCCCGGATTGTGCGGCGACATCTGAAGCCCGGTGGAATCGTGCGCCGGATCAGGGCTGGCCTGGACACAGTGCTGGAGCATCTGTTGACCGACGAAACCTGGGAACCGGTGACCCGCTACGCCTTGGATGTTCGCGACGAGCCGGTGTGCGCCTTTCTCGGCAAGCAGAAGCGGATCGCCACGGAATGGTGCGGCGATCTGGATCCGGTGGACATTGCCGGGTATGGAGCCCATGACGGGTGGGGCGCACTCAAGGCGTGCCTGAAGGCCGGACAGCCGGAGCGGATTGTGGAGGAAGTGACCCGCGCTGAGTTGCGGGGCAGGGGCGGCGCGGGATTCCCTACAGGTCGGAAATGGGAAATGGTGCGGAGGGCGCCCGGCTTACCGAAATATCTGGTGTGTAACGGCGACGAGGGTGATCCCGGCGCATTCATGGATCGGATGCTCCTGGAGTCCTTTCCGTATCGTGTCCTTGAAGGCATTGTGATTGCCGCCTACGCGATGGGAATTCATAAGGGGTTTCTTTACATCCGCGCCGAGTACCCGCTTGCACTTCAGCGAATCCGTGCCGCCCTGGCGCAAATGGAAGCGGACGGCTTGCTCGGGCGGAATATCCTGGAAAGCGGATTCGACCTGACACTCACGCTCGTGGAAGGCGCGGGAGCCTTTGTCAGCGGCGAGGAAACCGCCCTTCTGGCTTCCATCGAGGGACAGCGCGCCATGCCCCGATTCCGTCCTCCCTATCCCGCCGAGCGCGGACTCTGGGGGCAACCCACCGCGATCAATAATGTGGAGACCCTGGCGATAGTACCGTGGATTCTTCGTCATGGTGCTGCGGCATTCCAGGAGATGGGGGTTGAGGCGAGCCGGGGAACCAAGGTGTTCTCACTGGCGGGGAAAGTGGTGCGGGGCGGCTTGATTGAGGTGCCCATGGGGATTTCTGTCAGGGAAATTGTCTGGGACATCGGCGGAGGAACCCCTGATGAGCGGGGATTCAAGGCGGTTCAGATTGGCGGCCCTTCAGGGGGATGTTTGCCTGCTTCGCTGGGAAATACGCCGGTGACCTATGAATCCCTTGCCGCCGAAGGGTGCATCATGGGGTCGGGCGGGCTGGTGGTTCTGGATCATTCTGATTGCATGGTGGACTTGGCCCGTTATTTCATGACCTTTACCCAGCATGAGTCCTGTGGGAAATGTACGCCCTGCCGGGTGGGGACAAAGCGGATGCTGGAAATCCTTGAGCGCCTGTGCGAGGGACGGGGCGTGAAGGGGGATATTGAACGACTGGAAGAGCTCGGCCATACCACGACGGGGCGGAGTTTGTGCGGCTTGGGTAAGACGGCGGCCAATCCGGTGTTGTCCACAATCCGGCATTTCCGCGACGAATATCAAGCTCATCTGGAGGGCCGGTGTCCGGCCTTGAAATGCAGGAGGCTCATTTCCTACAGGATCAATGACGACTGTATCGGCTGTACAAAATGTGCCCAAATCTGTCCGGTGGAGGCCATTACTCCGGCTCCCTACCAGAAGCATGAGATCCAGCAAGATAAATGCACGAAATGTGATTCCTGCCGCCAGGTGTGCCCGTCGAACGCGGTAGGCATTACCTCGTCCCCCGGCGGCACGTTGCGAAAGGAAGATTAGACATGCCCAGGTTGATCATCAATAAGCAGAGTGTGGATGTTTCATTGGGTTGCACCATTCTCGATGCCGCTCAAAAACTCGGCATCACGATTCCCACGCTTTGTTATCTTCAGGGAAAGCCGGGGTTCACATCCTGTATGATTTGTGTTGTCAAAAACGAGACCACTGGCCGGTTGGTTCCGTCTTGCAGCGCCCCCGCAATCGAGGGAATGGTGATTAACACCGACTCCGATGAGGTACGGCAGGAACGGAAGAAGATCCTGGATCTTCTGCTAAGCGAACACGCAGGTGACTGTGAAGCGCCCTGTACGACAACCTGTCCGGCCCGGATGGATATCCCCCTGATGATCCGCCAGATTGAGGCGGGGCAGATGAAGGAGGCATACGAGACCGTCACGGAGCGAATTGCCCTGCCAGCCGTTCTGGGCCGGATCTGTCCTGCACCCTGCGAGAACGCCTGCCGCCGCGGACACCACGACGCACCCGTTTCTATCTGCCTGTTGAAACGGTTTGTGGCGGATAGCGCCTTAAAGGTGGACGCCGACGTCCCGGCGGCGTCGGGATCCAGGAAAGTCGCCATCATCGGCGCAGGCCCAGCAGGCCTTGCGGCGGCGTTCTATCTGGCCCGGGCGGGACATGCCTGCACGGTGTTCGATGAGCATGAGGAACCGGGTGGACAGCTTCGATACCGGGTCGCGCGCGATAAGTTGCCGCTGGATGTCCTTGACCGTGAAATCGATGTGATTCGAAAACTCGGGGTTATTTTTCAAATGAACACCCGGATCGAACCCGGTGAGGGAATTCAGCAACTGAAGGCCTGCTATGATGCCATCGTGCTGACGCCGGGCAGAACGCATGGCGACTCATGGCATTTATGGCCGGTTGAATCAGATGGTCGAGGTGTCAAGGTTGAAGCGGGCACATTCCGCACCTCGGATCCCGTTGTATTCGCCGGCGGCGAAGTGGTGCATGTGGGGCAGATGTCAGTTCGTGCCGTGGCGCATGGGAAGTCCATTGCCTGCGCCATTGACCAGTGGCTGGGCGGCAGACCCGTAGTGGGCCTTGAAAAGTCATTGGAATCACGTCTTGGACGACTCAGGGAAGGGGAGATTGATGAGATGATGAAGGATGCCGATCCTCTCGCCCGCGTTGAACCCGAAGGCGAACATGGGGCAGGGTATTCGACTGACAAGGCCGTTCAGGAAAGCCGACGCTGCCTGCAGTGCGATTGCCGGAAGGCAAGGCACTGCAAATTGCGGGACTATTCCGCCGAGTATGGGGCTAGCCAGAAGACCTTTACGGGAGGAGCGAGGACGAAGTTTACTCGGCTTGTGTCCGATACCCCTCACCTTAATCCTCTCCCCCAAGGGGAGAGGAAAGACGAGAATC
>CAJBSZ010000157.1 GCA_903958395.1 uncultured bacterium
CCGCGGGGCATTAAGGAGACGAGGGCTCCATAGCGCTGGATTTCCAGGGCGTCGGGACCAGCATTATGGTCCAGATCCGAAAAAGGTCCCGTTTCGAGTCCCGCCGGCACGCCGTTGGTCACGCTCAGGGTGTCGAACCAGGTATCTCCCCGCACACCGGCCTCAATGTCCACCCAGTGCATCTGGTTGGTGTTCGTGTTGATGAACGGCAGGTTCTGCTTCAGCAGCCGGCCATTCAGGAATACCGCAGCCTTGTGCTCCCCGTAATCCTGAAAGATCGAGATGCGGTTCCAACCATTGGACCACAATCCATCCACGTTGCCGCCCACGACATCGCTGGAGCAGGTCAGCCAGCCCCCGCCTGAATACAGCAACACGTAGCCGTTGGTCCCCACGCAGAGCGTCACGGTCTGGTTCGGATCCACTGGCACGAGGGAGGGATTTGCAATGGTATTGGTGTCGTTCACGTAGACATCCGTCCAAAGCTTGGCCCCACTCGTCGCCGAAACGTAATTCGTGGCCTTTTCAACAATCGGACATAGAACCCCGTTCCCGCTCGCGCCACCCGCCTGTATCTGAACCGAGTTCGCCGAGACGCTCCACCCCAATGAAGCCAAGCCGCCCAACATCGTCCCGACCCCGAATCCGTCAAAAGTCTCCGTGAAGGATACCGCTCGCGGCACCACGGTCTGCCAGTCACTGGACATCGTAAAAGTCCCCGACCGGGTCACCCCGTTCACCGTGACGGTGGCGTTCGATACCACCACCGTGCCCCCGGCATCGATCGTCAGGTTCGCGAATACCGCCTCCCCTCCGGACACCAACACCGACCCACCCGATAGCACCTCGACCGCCCCGGACATCGTCCAATTGGTGGCGGTCCCCGTCAGGTTCGTGCCGGTCAATGTCACACCGTTGCTCACCACCGCCGATTCCGCGTAAGCGGCATTGCTCACCACCACGTGCTCGCCCTCTACCGCCAACGCCAGCGCATTGAAAATCGTCGGATAGGCCGTACTCGGGACGAACCGGGTTCCGACATAGCGGGTGGTGTTGCCATATAAGTGGATCTCCTGCGCGTCGGCCATGCCGTCGGCATCCAGATCGTTGGTTACCCAGGTTGCCTGCGGCCAGTTTGTGCTCACCCACACCCCGTCCCAATACACCGCCCCATTGAAACGCCCCCCCTCCAGAGCCACCTTGGAGAGGGCCGAGAGGGTATTCGTATTGATCAGCGGAACCTGCTGCGCAACCGAATGCCCATTGAGGAATATCGCCGCCTGCTTCGTCCCGTAGTTGATGTTTACCGTCACATGCGCCCACCCCCCGGCTGAGAAGCTGGAGGAGGCGTTGTTCATGAAATCGGTCGTGCAGATCCGCCATGCCGCCACTGAGGAATCATAAACCACCAAATTGGTGTCGGTGTTCATATAGAGGTTCACCGCATCGTTGGTGTTCACCGCGATCACCGCCGAGGCCGGAATATGATCCGACTCCTTGAGCCAGCTATCCACCCACACATTCGTGGCAAAGGAACTGGAGAAAGTATTAGAAAGCGTTTCCAGAAACGGTTTGAACGCCGAAAAAGACGCGCTCTGGTAGTCCGCGTTCGTGGCGACGACGCAATTCGAGGTGGTCCCCCACCCCTTCACGCCGCCGTCCACGGCCTGCCCATTCGAGTAGCCGCTGTCAAAGTTATCGTCAAAGGGGACGGTTGACGCCGCCTGAACCGGACCGGCGTCATAGAAGAACAGAGAGGACAACACCAAAGCCGCCCGGGCAATGAATGGCCCACGATCAGGTAGGGCGCGCAGGCCCTTGCGCGCCGCGGCGGCCAAGAGCCTGGCCGCCCTACCGATGATGGTAAAGCCCCCGCCGTCAGCCCATTTCAGGTTCGATATTTTATTCATTTCACACCCCCCAATACCAAAGTTTGAGAGTGTTACTGGATGCGCAGGACAAAACCCGGCGCCGCGCCTTGCAAAACGATCCGGTTGGCTTCCGCCACGGCATGCCAGCCGGAGGGCAGGTTGCCGGTGAGTGGGCTGATCGTCCCCGTCCCCGTCCAGGTCGCAACCGTGTATTCCTTGTGGACATCCAGCAGGTTCGTTCCCGTCACGCTCAACGTGCAGTTAGTCAAAACCAGATTCCCATCCACCGCCAACTTGCCCGAATTGCCCGCCGCATCCACGGTCACCGCCAGGACGGCATTGGTCAGGCCCAGCGTTCCGCCATTGCCGACCGTCAGGATCGCGTTCGTCGCCGGCGCCGACAGAATGCCACCCGCCAGGCACAGCAGATTGGAGATGGGTGACGTCCCCTGCAACGTGGCGTTGGACAGCACCGTCACCATCCCGCCGCCCGCATACAGGCCGTTCACCACGAGGGTTCCGTTGGTAATGACTGTGGCACCCGTATAGGTATTCGTGCCAGCGAGAGTCGTGGTGCCCCCGACATTGGTAAGGGCACCGGCCCCGGCCAGGACGGCATAGGCCGTACCACCGGAGAAGGTGAAGGAACTGGCCACCAGGGTTCCGTTGCTGATCGCCCCACCGCTCATCGCAGCCGTCTTGTTAGTCGCGACAAGAGTTCCAAGGTCATAGACGCCACCTGCAACGGTCACGGCACTGTTCGTACTGGCGGCGAAAGACGCCCCCAGTTGCAGCGTTCCGTTGCTGACCGTCGTCGCACCGCTATAGGTGTTCGTGCCGGAGAGAACCTGAGTGCCGGCTCCGGCCTTCGTCAACGAAAGATTGTTCTGGTTAGCGCCCGCTCCACCGATCATTCCATTGAACGTGTATGTTCCCGATGCAAAGTTCAGAAGGAGCGATGAGACAGTACTGCTGCCGCCAACGATAGCGGCATTTGGCGCGCTGCCACTCAACCCCGCAAGCGTCTGGCTGATGCCGAAAAGCTTTAGCGTCCCGTTAGTCCTGCATGCATAGAGCGTGGCCGCAGGCAGCCGGTCATCGCCTCCGGCAAGCGTAATGATTCCACTCCCGTAGTTGGTAGTGGCCCCCGTGTAGGTGCTTGCGCCGGTAAGAGTGGGGGAGCCGGTGCCGAAAATAAGGCTGCGGGAACCACCCGTCTCGTTAATCGGACCAGCAATCGTGCCCGATGTACTTCCATTGAACGTGATTGAGGAGTTTCCCTGCAACGTGATTGTACCCGTCAATGTCACGCCCGGCAGCTCGAATCGCAGTGGCCCGCGAGTGCCCGACACGCCGTCAAAGCCGATCCGAATGTCGTTCGAGAACGTTCCAGTCACGCCGAAATAGACCCCTCCGCCGGTGCCGCAGTCGATCGTGGAGGTTCCGAATGCGGCGGTGTTTTTGACCGTTACACGAGCACTAGGTCCGATGGTGGTGGTTCCGGTGAGCTGATTGCTGCCGAAGAGAGTCATCCAGTATTCGCTTACGGAAGTGTTTATGATGCTGAGATTGCTACCGCTGAGCGTATTGCTGATCGTCACGGTGTTACCGGATGCGTATTGGATTTTGCCGGGATTCGCAAGAGCAAGCGTTCCCGCCCCTGTCAGCATGTAAACGTCATTCGACGGGAAACGTAAGCCTGCGGCGCTGAGACTGCCGCTGACCGTGACGATCGAAGAAGCCGCCCCCGCCGCAGAGAAACTCGCGATGGCGGTCCCGTCGTTGTTCCATTGTGCCGCGGCACCGGCACCGGAGGCCCACCAGTTCACGGTGGACGTGTCCCACGAGCCGTTTCCGACCACAGGCCCGGAGCCACCAGTTGCAGAACTCCAGACATTCGTCGTCAAGGCCCCCGCCTGCAAGGCCGTCCACATGATCGCCATCATCACCGTCAACTTGAATGTTATTTTCATAACCCCCGCCTCGTTTCGTTTTGGCTTTTCTAACAGCGCCGCGAACCATACGACGTTCTTCTATGTGAAAATAATAGCCCATCCCCATTTCGAGGTGAACCATTAAAGAGTATGAAGATGTTTCAAAGAAGTGAGTTTTGGTTTCACGGGGCGGTTTTGGAGTGATCCGGGCGGGAGATTTCAGGGCGAGGGTATGCGACCGAGGAGGCGCATTCCAGGGACTTCGGTGGCTGGGGACATCCGCCCTCCATTGTGCTTCGCGCTATCTTTTCTTTGGAGGGCGGGCGTCCTCGACCGCCGGGGCGCATCCCAGGTGCCTCCCAGTCACAACGGCGGCTGGGGACATCCGCCCTTCTATGGGTGAAAACGCATCCTGGCCTCTTTGGATGGCGGGCGTCCTCGACCGCCGGGGCGTATCCCAGGCGCATCCTTGTCACAGCGGCGACTGGGGACATCCGCCCGCCATGTGGCCAAAAAAGGGTGCTGGATGTCCAGATTATTTCAGGAATGTTAGTACCCACTGATATCAATGAGGTTCGATGTAGGATCGATACTCCGCTGACAGTTCACGGGAGCGTTTAGCGCCAGCAATGATACGGGCGAGTAAAGTTGCAGAGACGGATGCTACAGCCGAGATCGCACCCTGATCAATGGCGAACGCGATCTTTGTTGAATCCCAAAGCTTTGCGCGGGAATATGCCATTGTGCTGCGATGATCAATTAGGGGATGATCACCCACGTCCAAAAAACAGGTGTCGTCAACACATGACTCCCGCAGGGTAGTCCAATTAACAACCAAAACCCTTGGATCGTGAGGCATCGGAGTCGACAAGACAACCCAAGGGTGGGCGCGATCCGCTTGAGGAACAAAGGTGAGCCCGGGGATAATGTTCTGCGGCATGACAGGTTATGCCAGCATGGCATCCAGTTCAGCGCCGACCTGAGCCTCACGAATGAGAAAGCCGATCTCGTTCTGATCCCAGCCAGCCACATCAAGGATGTTCTGAACACTGATTTCTTTTCTTCCCTGCGTTATGGGGTGCCATTCGGCACAGTTCTCATGGCACCAGTCTCTGAGTTGGAACTGATCTCTTCGGCCATGTTCAGCATAGAGGGTATTCACAAATTCCATCTCTGAATCTGAGAGGCGATCAGTGCCGGGATCCGCAAGGAGGCCAACCGTGTGCGCTTGACGGGACGAGATGAAATCCAACCAATCGGTTGGCTGCCCGTACAGTTCGCCGCTGTTGATCAAATCGAGAGTCTCGCTTGAGACGGGACCGTTCTTCATTGAAAAGTAGTCGCCCCCCAAGACAGGAATACCGCGTTTCGAAATTGACATTCGGTCAAGCAAGTAGATCAGCTTGACCAACTTCATGATGTTGATCGAGCCCCCCTCCTTCTTGATGATGAGGGCTGCCACCTGAGTCGCTTTTCGGGCATTGAATGGAAAGTTCATCTGTCTCCTCATTTACAAGCCTGATTATAAACAATGGTGTCTGATGTGCAAGGATATCCTGACTACAACATAAACCCAGCCATTCGCACTATGGCCACCTTCCCATAGAAGGGCGGGCAGCTTGTCCTGCGTAGTCCCGTATTCAAAGACGAAGCGGGATCCTCGACCGCCGTAGCGCATTCCAGGCACATCCCAAACACGCGGCGGCTGGAGACATCCGCCCTCCATTGTGCTTACGCTCCCCTCTTCTCCCTTGGAGGGCGGGCGTCCTCGACCGCCGCCGTCATTTCGCCGTCATTTCGCTGTCATTGGATCCACCATACATCTTGACATCATTTATGATAAACATCATGATGCCAATCATGAGGACTACATTAACTGTCGATGATGACATCGCCGCAGAGTTACGGCGGATCGCGGGCTCCACGCATCGCGGATTCAAGGCGGTTGTGAACGAATTGCTGCGCCGCGGCCTGGTCGCCGGCCCCAAGCCCAGCCTGGCGGCAACGCCTTTTGTCGTCAAAGCCAAATCCTGCGGGTTTCTGCCCGGCATCGACCCCTTGAAACTGAACCAGTTGTCGGATGAAATCGAAACTGACGATTTGATTGACCGTCATCGGACAGGAGGACGGAAGCGGTGATCATCCCTGACATCAATCTGCTGGTCTATGCGTACAACCGGGACGCACCGCACCATGCTTCCGCCTGCGCCTGGTGGAAGGCCCTGATGGAGGGGGCGCAACCCGTCGGGTTGACCTGGGTCGTGTGCCTGGGGTTCCTACGGTTGATGACGAACCGCAAGATACTGGTGAACCCGATGGAGGCAGGCGAGGTGTTGACCCATATTCAGTCCTGGATGGCCCGCCCGCAAGTTCAAATGCTACAGCCCGGCCCCCGCCACATCCAGATCCTGGAATCTTTTTCGCAAAAAAAATTGTTGAGCAGCGCGCTCGTCACGGATGCCCATCTGGCGGCATTGGCCATCGAAACCCAATCGGAACTGCACTCCAATGACGTGGACTTCGAACGGTTCCCGGGGCTGCGTTGGCGAAACCCGCTTTCCTGAAGAAACCAGGCTGTTGACCCGATCCAGGAAGAATCCCAGGCACTTCGGCTGAAGCATCCGCCCTCCATGTGGCCATAATGAGAATAGGTGACATAAACTGCCATGCGCCGCCGTTAACCCCTCACTGCTTAAGCGTCATCATGCGGAAGGTGATGGCGCCATAGCGCGGCTTCCAGGGACCGACCGCTGGCATGACCTGTCCCTTGAGTGTGCCGTGTCTGGAATTTCATCCAATGTCCCTCGCCAGCCTAGGGTGTACCTCCGCTGACTTTTGCGACGGGGTCAAGAAAGACACCCGAGATCGTGGCATTAACTCCCGCCGTTGGCCGGATGCTGACCCGAACCGTGCCCATAATTTGCCAGCTTTGATAGACACCCTCGGCAAAGCCTCCGGTCTCGCGTTGGTCAAGGATCTGCCCGGTGACCGCGTCGGCGATTTCCACGGATTGCTTGCGCGATTTCCTGTCATAATCAAGGTGGTAGATGCTCAGCCGGTGCGGGGCAGAACCGGCATCCAAAGTGAACACGAGGTTTCCTGCATAACGGCCTGCGGCTATGCGGTCTTTGCCGGTCGGCGGATTGGCGAAATACGCCAGGGCACGCGGATCATCGGTGGCTCCCTGATAGACCTTGATACCGCC
>CAJBSZ010000158.1 GCA_903958395.1 uncultured bacterium
ACAGACCGAACGAGTTATAGGCCTTGACGCCGAACATCTCTTCAATACGCCGCCGGTGCTCTTCGGTGTGCGGCTCGGCACCAATCACCAGAGTATGCAGTTTGGTATCTTTGCGCGGATCGAATCCCTCTTCCTTGAACACATCGAACAATCGCCCGAGATAACTGGGGATAGCGTGCGCCACGGTGGTTCCGAAATCGCGCATCAATTTGATCTGGCGCGGGCTGTTTCCCGCACCGGCCGGAATGCTCAGACAACCCAGTTTCTCGACGCCATACTGGAACCCGAGACCGCCGGTAAACAATCCATACCCGCAGATATTCTGAAATACATCGGTATCGCGCACGCCGGCGGCAAACAGGGAGCGCGCCATCAGGTTCGCCCAACTGTCCAGATCGTGCCGGTTGTGATAGACGACGGTGGGATTGCCGGTTGTGCCGCTTGAACTGTGCAGCCGGACGACGTCCTTTTTGTCTATCGAAAGGAATCCCCAGGGAAAGTCCTGGCGCAAATCTTCTTTGCTGGTGAAGGGGAGTTCACTAATCTGCTCGATCGACCTCATCCCGGAATCAGCGAAGGCCTTGATTTCCTGGTTTCTTCCATAGTAGGGAGAATTTGCGGCCTGACGCAGTGTTTTCATTAAGCGTTCGGCCTGAAGCTTCTGCAGATTCTTCCGTTCAAGAATCTCTAACTCTTTTTCCCAATACATAAGTTTTTAATGAATTATTGGTCTTGATCAAGGAATGGATTTGATACCGCCCGGCGCAGTATCCTTGAGCACTCCATCCCCGTCAAATACTCGTTGCGATCTTCGCGTCCTTGATCGAACACTTTTCCATCGGATCAGGTGAAATTGTCTTGACGGTTTCCCGATAATTGCTCGCCTGTTCCCGCAGCCATTGGCAGAAAACCTGCAGGGGCAGGGATTCAACCTTGCTCTCCGGATAAACCAGGTAGTAGCTGCGCTGGCTGTGCAGGACCGCTGAGCACGGGACCACCAGTTCGCCGTGGCAATCTCGCTCAACACGAAAAAGCGCGGCATCAACGCCACGCCGAGTCCGGCCCGGGCCGCTTCAACGAGCATCGCGAATAACTCGTAGCGCGCCCCGCCCATGGCATTTACGTTGCTCAGTCCGGCCACGGCAAACCATTCGCGCCAGGCATCGGGACGCGCCGACTGGTGCAGCAGAGGCATCCGTTCCAGTTCGGCCGGTTCGATCAGGGTTTTTCCGTTCAGCAGTTCCGGGCTGCAGACCGGGATCATTTCCTCACCAAACAGGTATTCGGTCAAGGCGCCCGGCCACACAGGATCGCCATAATGGATGGCGGCATCAAAGGGGGTGTCGTTGAACATGAAGGGTTCGGCACGTGAGGTCAGATCCAGAGTGATGCCCGGGTGTGCCGTATGGAAGTATCCCAGTCGCGGGATCAGCCAGCGTGTGGCAAAAGTGGGGATGACGGCCAGTTCCAGTACGCCGCCGGCACCCCGATGAGCCATCAGCGACAAGGTGTCGTGTTCGATCCGTTTGAGGTTTTCCCTGACTTGCCGGGCGTAAATCTGCCCGGCTTCGGAGAGCGTTACACGCTTCTTGATGCGGTTGAAGAG
>CAJBSZ010000159.1 GCA_903958395.1 uncultured bacterium
ATTCTTGACGACGCGGGGATCGGTCGGCGACACCTTCATGTAGAACGCCTTCGCCTCACGGGGATAGTCGGTGACAAATACCGGTTGCTCGAACTGGCGCGAAACGAGGGTCTCGTCACTTCCCCCCAGATCCTCCCCCCAGGTGAACGACTGCGCGAGCTTGATATGATCCGGCCGCACCTTCACCTCCTGATCGAGCTCACCGACGGCTTCCCGGAGTTCCCGGACACGCTCCTCCTGCTTCTCCTGCTGCCAGCCCTTCTTCGCGGTCTTCAAGGCCGCCTCCGCCGCATCCAGCTCCGTGATAAGCGCCTGAAGACGGACTTTATCCTGCTCCAGTTCCTGCTCCAGCTTCCGCCGGATCGGCTCGCCCCGCAACAATTCGCCCGCTTCCGTGTAGGTGATGCGGGGGAAGGGTTTTAAGATTTTCTCCAACGCGGCCACATCGCGGCCCAGAAATTCCAGATCCTTCCGGTTTTTAGCGAGCACCTCCGCGACAATGGCGCAGATCATATCCTCCGCCAGCCTCATCACCTCATCCACATCGGCAAAAGCCACTTCCGGTTCCACCATCCAGAACTCGGTGAGATGACGGCGCGTCTTGGACTTCTCGGCGCGGAAGGTCGGCCCGAAGCAATACACCTTACCCATCGCCATGCAGGCGCTTTCCAGATACAGCTGGCCGGTCTGGGTCAGGAACAGTTTTTCGCCGAAATAATCCACCGGGAAAAGCGACTGCCGGTCTTCTCCCGCGCCGGGCACGAGAACCGGCATATCCATCAGGGTAAAGCCGTTCTCATCGAAGAAATTCCGGATCGCGCGAATGACCGTGTGGCGGACCCGCAACAGCGCCACCGGTCGCGGGGAGCGCAGCCAGAGATGCCGGTGATCCATCAGGAAATCGATACCATGCGCCTTGCGGCTGACGGGATAGTCCTTGGCCACCTGAAGGATGGCCAGTTCCGAAACCGCCAATTCCGCCCCGCCGGGTGCCCGCTCGTCGAGCCGGACGCGTCCCGTCACAATCAGCGAAGATTCCTGGGTCAGCTCCAAAGCCCTGGAAAAGGCATCGGCGGCAGCCGCCTCGACCACGCACTGGCAAAGCCCCGTGCCATCCCGAACCAGCAGGAAAACAACCTTTCCATTGCTCCGCTTGCCGTGGATCCAGCCCTGCAACCGGACCTCTTTCCCGGCCACCGTCTTCAACTCGCGTATTGCAACCACTGGACTTTCCTCACCCACATCCGCCTCCTTATTTTCAAGCACGACAGACTCATAGCCAAAAACTCAACAACCCGGAAGTGAAAAAAAATTTTGAATCCTTAAAAAGAATGCCCTACAGTGGGGGCGACCATAAATGATAACCTTAGTCCCCGGAGTACACCATGACAACCGACATCACCCGAACCACCAACATCATCAATGAACAGAAGGCGCTGATTGACGGCGTACGACAGGAGGTCAACAAGGTCCTGGTCGGCCAGGAACGCCTGCTGGATCGCATGCTGATCGCCCTGATCTCCAACGGCCACATTCTGTTGGAAGGCGTACCGGGTCTCGCCAAGACCACCGCCGTCAAAACGATGGCACAGGCCCTGGGCCTCAAGTTCCAGCGCATCAGCTTTACCCCGGATCTGCTTCCGGCGGATGTGATTGGAACCATGATCTACAACCCGCGCGAGGGAACCTTCACCCCGCGCCTGGGCCCCATCTTCACCAATCTCCTGCTGGCCGACGAAATCAACCGGGCCCCCGCCAAGGTGCAGTCCGCCCTCCTGGAGGCCATGCAGGAACATCAGGTCACCATCGGCAACCAGACCTATCCCCTGCCTGAACCGTTCATGGTCATGGCCACCCAGAATCCCCTGGAACAGGAAGGCACTTACCCCCTTCCCGAAGCCCAGATCGACCGGTTCATGCTCAAGTGCCGCGTGGATTACCCCTCGAAGGATGACGAACGCCGCATTATGAACCGGTTCAGCCGGAAAACGGACATCAAGGTTAACCCCGTTATGTCCGCCGAACAAATTCTGGCTATCCGCGACATTCTGGATCAGGTCTACTGCGACGAAAAGGTGGCTGACTATATTCTCGATATCGTTTTCGCCACCCGAAAACCTGCGGATTACAAGCTCGACCTGGCTCATTTCATTCAATACGGCGGCTCTCCCCGCGCCAGCCTGTTCCTGAACATCGCCTCGCGCGCAAACGCCCTGCTGCATGGCCGGGCCTACGCCACCCCCCAGGATATCAAGGAAATCGCCTACGACGTTCTCCGCCACCGCCTCATCCTCACCTATGAAGCCGAGGCAGAGAATCTGAAGAGCGAGGATATCATCGCGAAAATTCTAAATGAGATCCCGGTTCCGTAACCATGGCTCTCAACGTCAAAGAACTGATGAAGCAGGTGGGCCAGATCCGTCTGGTCACCAACCGGCTCGTGGATGAGCATCTCTCCGGGGAATACCATTCCGTGTTCAAGGGGCACGGAATCGAATTCGACGAGGTCCGCGAATACACCCCGGGCGATGATATCCGGTCCATTGACTGGAATGTCACCGCCCGCATGGGCACCGCCTTTGTCAAACGGTTCTGCGAGGAACGGGAGCTCACGATTCTCTTCCTGGTGGACGTCTCGGGCTCTCAGGCCTTCGGCTCCGGCCAGCGTGCCAAATCCGAACTGGCGGCTGAAATCACCTGCGTCCTGGCGTTATCCGCCATCAAGAACCAGGACAAGATCGGCCTGATCCTTTTCAGCGACCGCATCGAGAAATCCATTCCGCCACGCAAGGGACGGACGGCCGCCATGCGGCTCGTGCGCGAAGTTCTGGCCACCGAGGAAACCCGGCGCGGCACCGATCTCGCCGGAGCCCTTCGCTTTCTCAACCAGGTCCAGAAACGCCGGGCCGTGGTATTCATCATCTCGGACTTCATGGATACCGGGTTTGAACGCGAACTGCGCGTCACCGCCCGCCGCCACGATGTCATCTGCTGTAGCCTGTCCGACCCGCGGGAAGAGGAATTGCCGGATGTCGGGCTCCTGGAAATCCAGGATCCCGAAACCGGCGAGCTGGAACTTCTCGACACCTCCTCGAGTTCCCTCCGCGACGCCTTTCGGGACAATGCCCGGCAGGAACAGGAAGCCCGGGCCAAGCTTTTCCGAAAGCACCGGATTGACGCCCTCCATCTTTCAACGGCCCGCCCGTTCATCGAAGATATCCATAAACTATTCCATCAACGTCAGGTTCGCGCAGCACGGGGATAACGCGAAGATGAACATCGAACATTCAACATTGAACATCGAACGGCAAACCCAAGCCCAGCAACGATCCCCCGTTCAATGTTCAATGTTGAATGTTCAATGTTCGATGTTCGTTTTTTTCCTTCTCCTCCTCTCCGCCTGTTCCAAACCCTCTGAGACGCCCCCCGCTCCCTCGAACGCCCCCCGTGTCGAGGAATTCTCACGGGGTCCGGTTTCCGTCAAATTCACGTTTGACCCTCCCGTGGTCCGGCTTGACCGGGACATTCTCCTGACCCTCCAAATCACATCACCCACAAACAGTGCTGTCAAACTGCCTCCCCTTGAAACCCGGGTGAAGGGGTTCACGGTAGCCGGCAGTTTCGATGGACACCCCGTTCTCGCTGGTGGCAAAACCATGCTTACCCGGAATGTCAGGCTCACTCCCAGAATCGCTTCCGAATATCGGATTGCCCCGATGGCCGTTACCTGGAAACAGCCAGGCACAGGTGTTGAACAGTGGTTCCCCACCAAGCCCGTCGTCCTCGCTTCGGAGCCCCTGTTGAAAGGCGATCCGGGCAGGGAGATTGCGGCCGCCCGCGGGCCCGTTTGGATTTATCCAGGCCTGAAAGGGTTTATCGGGTATACGCTGGCGGCCCTCGGCCTTGCGGCACTCGCCTACGGGGCGTGGCGCCTGTTCCGGAAACTCCGCCGTGCCGTTCAACTCCGTCGGATGTCGCCCCGGGAACGCGCCTTGTTCGAACTTGCAGAACTGATGGCGAGGGATCTGGTCGGCCATGACCGGGTCAAGGAGTTCTATTTTGAGCTGACCATGATTGTGCGCCTGTATATCGAGCGGGCCCACTCCATCCGGGCACCGGAACAAACCACGGAAGAATTTCTCCTCATCGTTTCCCGCGATCCCCGCTTTTCCCATGATGTGGTCAAGCGCCTGCGCGAATTCATGCAAGCCGCCGACCTGGTGAAATATGCCGGCTTCCACCCGGACCACACCTCCGTGGATTCCGCCCTGTCAACCGCCCGAACCTACATCGAATCCGACGCCCAACCCCCCACTCCCCCGTCAAGCAACTCAACCCTGAACCCTGAACCCTGAACCCTATGACTTTTGGAACCCCCATCGCTCTACTGCTCTTCCTGCCCCTTGCGGCGGCGATCTGGTTCATTTATCGTCGTCGCGTTCAGCAGGCGCTTGTCTTTTCGCCCTTTCACCGGCTCCCCGCGAATCGCACCACCTGGCGAACCCGGCTCCGGCCACTGGCGCCCATTCTTTACCTGCTTGGGGCGGCGCTGACCATTCTCGCCCTGGCCCGCCCCCAAACCATTTTCTCGCGCACCCTCCGGAAATCCGACGCCATCGCCATCCAGATGATCGTGGACTGCTCGGGCTCCATGCAGGCGCTCGACTTCTCCACCCGGGACAAGCAGCGCACCCGGCTCGATGTGGTCAAGGAAACCTTCGCACAATTCATTCAAAAGCGACCGGGCGACCTGATCGGCCTGATCACCTTTGGCGGATTCGCCTCCAGTCGGGCTCCGCTCACCCTGGATCACGACGCCCTGCTTCACAGCCTGAAGGGCGTTGAGACCGCCCGTGAACAGTTCGATAAAGGGGGCCAGCTTCTGAATCAGGAGGACATGTTGACGGCCATCGGCGATGCACTCGCAACCGGGTGCGCCCGGATGGAACATGCTGAAGTTAAATCAAAAATCATGGTGCTCCTGTCGGATGGCGAATCCAACACCGGCCTCATCAAGCCCGAGGACGCCGCCAAGGCTGCCAAAACCATGGGGATCAAGGTTTACACCATCGGAGTCGGCACCACCGGAAGGGCACCCTTCCTGACACGCGACATGTTCGGCCGCCAGACCATCGGCTATGGAGATGTCACGCTGGACGAAAATCAGCTCCGCAGTCTCGCCACCACCACCGGCGGCCAATATTTCAGTGTCACTGACCCGAAGGGCCTGACCCAAACTCTGGACACCATCAGCAAACTTGAAAAAACAACCATCAATACTGAACTCTTCAACAAGTACGATGAGCATTTCCTGTTCTTCCTCATCCCCGGCCTCGCCCTTGTGTTGCTCGGCGCAGCCCTCAATAGTTGGCTTGGGAGGCAAATCTTATGACCCTCCAGTTCCAATATCCATGGGTTTTACTCCTTCTCTGGGTCGTTCCTGTGATCGGCCTCATCTGGCGCCTCCTGTCCAAACGCCAAACCCTGGGTCGGGCCTTCGTCTCCCCCTTCATGGCGGCCAAACTCGCACCCCCGTCATCACCCGTCCGCCGGGACTGGCAACTGGCCTTTCTGATGACCGGCCTGTTGCTGGCGCTCATTGCCCTCGCCCGTCCCCAGTGGGGCACGAAAGATGAAGCCGTTTATCAGCGGGGCCGTGATCTTCTGGTGGTGCTCGATGTGTCCCGCTCCATGCTCGCCACCGATGTTCATCCCAGCCGCCTGGGCCGGGCCAAGGTGGATCTACTCGACCTGATCCGGCAACTGCGCGGCGACCGGGTCGGCCTCCTCGCCTTCCGGGGCCGCCCCCTCCTGCTCTGCCCGCTCACCACCGATTATGGATTTCTCTCCCAAACCCTGGAAGGCACCGGAGTGGACTCAGCACCTCCGGGTGAAACCGATATCGGGGACGCCATTTTGGAAGCACTTAAAACCTTTCAGGGCGACACAGGCTCCCATAAAGCCATCGTTCTGGTTTCCGACGGCGAGGATCTGGCGGGGAAATCAGCCGGGGCGGCCGCCACGGCCAAGGAACAGGGCGTGGCCATCTTTACCGTCGGCTTCGGCAGCACCGAAGGCGCACCCGTCCCCTCGGCCACCGACAAGAAGGAGACGATGAACTTTCAGGGACAGGCTGTGGTCTCCAAGCTGAACCATGAAATCCTCCGGGACATCGCGGAGAAGACCGGTGGCGCCTATGTTCCGGTTGGCCTGGCGAACGTCAAACTGGGCGATCTTTATCGCAATCATCTCAGCCGCATCACGGCCCGTGACCTGGAAGAATCCGTGCAGCGCCGCACCGTCGAGCGTTACCAGTGGTTCCTGTTTCCGGCCATTCTCGGCTTCCTCGGCGTCGCTTTCTTCAGCCGGGGCCAGATCGCCATGAGGAAACCCGGCGCCCGCCCCCCGGCGCTCCCCGTTGTGGCACTGGTATGTTGTCTGGGACTTTCCGCCTCCGCGGCTGTTACGAATACGCCTCCCGGTCGCGACGGTGCCCGTCTGGCCCAGAAGCTCTACCTCCTTGGCAAATATGACGACTCGGCCGCCGCTTATCAGAGCGCCGCACAAACGGCCGCCAGCGCCACCCGGGACGACTATCTTTTCAACGCCGGTTGTTCCTTCCTTAAGGCGGGAAAAGCCGGGGAGGCGGCCGACGTTTTCCGCTCCATGACCAGCGTGGAAGGGGAGCGCGGTTCACTCGCGGCCTATAACCTGGGCTGTGCACTTTTCGCCGATTCCGCCCCCCCGAAACCTGACTCCAAACAGCCCGACCCGGCTGCGCCAGAAAAGCGTGATAAACTCGTTAATCAGGCAGGTTTAGCCTTCCAAAAGGCGCTCTATCAGGGGCTGGACGACCCGGATACCCGGAAGAATCTGGCCGTCATGGCCAGTCTCGCTCCCGCCGCGAAAGAGGAGGCTAAAATCGCCCGCCTGATGGCTGAACATGGCCAGGCACAACCCGGCTCCCTCGCCGACACCATGTTGCTTCAGCAACGTAAACTCCTCATATCCATTCCCGCCGCCTTCACCAACACCACCCCCGCCCTGATCGGGAATCTGGAGTCCCTGGCAGACGAACAGGATCAAACCGCCGAACCTCATGATCCCGCTCAAGGGAAAACTGCTCCAGGCTATTTCCCAGTCGCAATCCTCGGGCAACAACACCAATGCCCAACAGCAACTCGCTCAGGTTAATGCCTTCGCCGAAGCCATACGGGATCAGCTTTTCGGGGTATCAAGCGCGCTGCGGGACCTGGATCGCTCAGCCGCCCCCTCCGCCGCACAGGCTGAATTATCGCTCTACACCCTCTGGAAAGGAATTGCCGGGTATCCGCAACTGCTCCGGGAAGACCTCGAGCGCCAGACGAATGCCATGATCGCGGCAGAAGGCAAGACCCGTCAGGATGACCAATCAGAAGCCCTTACCCTCACCGGCCTTTTCAAGGAGCGATTCGAGCAGACCGTTCCGCCGGAAGGAATCAGCAAGCCCGTTGAACAAACCTCCACCAACCAGCCTGCAGGCACGAATACCACCGAAGTCATTCTCTCTGCCGAAGATCGAGCCAAAATCGTCACCCTGACAGACCAGGCGATTACCGCCCAAACCTCCGCACGCGACGCCGCCTCCACCAATCTCGCCGTCGCACTGCCGCACCAACGCAAGGCCTACACCCTGCTCAAGGAAATCGAGAAACTCCTGCCCAAGGAAAAACAACCTCAGGATAATTCCCAACAGCAGGATCAGAAGGACAATCCGCAGAAACAGGATCAACCGAAGGAGCCGCCCAAGGAGCCGCCCAAGGAACAGAAAAAACCTGAAAAGCAGGAGCCTCAGAAAGGCGAGATGTCGAAGGATGATCTGCAGCGGATGCTGGAGAAAGCCAAACAGCGTGAGAAGGAACACGAGCAGGAAAAGCGCGAGCGCAACAACTCAATCCCCATGTCGCCTGCGGAAAGAGACTGGTGATGAGGATGCGCCGTCTTCTCTTTCTGCTCTTCCTGCTTGCCCCCTTTGTCGCCTTCGCTGAGCCACCCACCCTGGAAATCAATGTCAACCGCGACCGGATTTATCTCGGGGAATCCTTTCTGCTGGAGGTTAAGATCGGCGGGGCCGACAATCCCGACGCTCCTGATCTTTCCGCCATCCGGAATTGCGCCATTGAACTGCTGGGAAGCCAATCCGCCAGCCAGTACAGCATCACCATCGTCAATGGGCGAATGAGCAGGACCGGCTTCACGGGACGGCGCTTCACCTACAAAGTGACCCCCACTACAGAGGGCACGGTCACCACGGGCCCCATCACCGCCAGCGTTTCCGGGACCCCCTTGACCTCAACCGGCCCGACCGTGACGGTCACCGGCATCACCCGGCAGGACATCGTCTCCCTCGCCGTCATCGCGTCACGCGACACCGTGCTCGTCGATGAACCTTTTGAAATCCGACTCTCCATTAAAATACGCCGACTGCCCGGACAATTTGCGGAGGCGGATCCGCTCTTTCCCGCCGATCCCCCGCATCTCGAAGCGAACTACCTCAACGCCAGGGAAATTGACGGACTTAAAGGCCCCGATTACCAGCGTCTCCTGAATGAGCGGCTTGTCCAACGTAATCAGCCCGGGTTTACGGTGAATAACTATACCGTTCAAGCCGACATGTTTGACTTCAGCGCGATGATGGGGCAGCAGGGAACGCCCGCCCGCTTCAAGCTGGATCGCCGGGCCATCGAGGAGAACGGAAAATTCTTTTGGGAATACAGCATCACCGCTCCCTTCTCCCCGCTCTCGGAAGGGTCCTACACCTTCGGCCCTGTCATCTTCAAGGGGAATGTCCCCCTCTCCGTGAATCCGGCTGGCAACGCCACGGGGGAATCCATCTTTGCCGTGGGCAACGCCGCGATCGTGCGGGTCATTCCCCCGCCCGAGGAAACCCGACCCAATTCCTACAGCGGGGCGATCGGAAGCAATCTCGTGGCGGCAGCCATGCTGGACGCGCAAACCTGCAATGTGGGGGATCCCCTCAAACTGACCCTGACCCTTTCTGGTGCCATCCAGATGCGAAACCTGACCCCGCCCAAACTCAGCCTTCAAACCAACCTGCTGGATCATTTCGACTTCTATGATGAATCCGTCCAGACCGTGAAACAGGACAACCAGCGTCGCTATTCCTATACCCTGCGTCCCCGCCATTCCGGTTCGTTCGAATTGCCGCCGGTGGAGGTCTCTTTCTACGACGTCACCGCCCGCCAGTACCGAACCGTCAGAACCGAGCCCATTCCCCTGAAGGTTCGACAAACGGCTGAAGTAACCGCCGCCCAGGTGGTGGGTGGCTCAACCAATCAAACCATCATCCTGCATCGCCAGGAGGAAGCCGCGATGCGTCCCGCCGGAATGCGCATGGATCCGGCCATCGCCGAGGCGACACCCCTGCTGGGCTCCCCGCTCCGGTTGCTGGCGATCGCCCTCGCCGGCCCGGTGATCTTTGGCCTGAGCCTCCTGTGGGTTCTGTTCCGCCGTCATCGTCCCGCCTTCCGGGAGGCACGGCGCCGCCGGGCTGCCTTTGCACGCGCCAAGTCAGCCCTGAAATCCGGCACCGGAAGCGATCCTTGCCTGATCCTGCGAGGGTATCTTGCGGATCGGTTTAACACCCGCACCGAATCCATGACCCCGGCGGATGCAAAGAGCCTTCTGATTGAACGGGGCCTCCCCCCATCTCTGGCGGAACAGTTTGCCACCCTGATGCAGCATCACTTCAATGCCGCCTTTGAAACCACGCCGTCAAACTCACCGGGCAGCACGATGGAACTGGAATCCCTGCTCGCCGAAATTGAGCGGCATCTCAATGCACCCGTGACAAAACCACTTACCCCTGAAATCCTGTCCCTCTTTTTCATTCTTCTCGCCGTCCTCCCGGTCACCGCCTCCACTTCCGCGGAGCGAACCTTCATCCGCGATGAGGCGGCTGCGGAACTGGGTTCGGCGCAGTCCCCGAAGGATTTCCTGATGGCGGCCGAGACCTGCCAGAAACTGGTTGATCTGGGAATCCGGAATGCCCCGCTCTTTTACAATCAGGGAACCGCCCTGTTGATGGCTGATAAGCCGACGGATGCCATCACCGTTCTTCTGCGTGCCGAACGCTACGGAGGCAGCGCCCCGGACATTCGGCGAAACCTTGCCATCGCTCAGGCCAAAAAAGACGACCTGAAAACTCCGGTCGTTTCCTGGCTCAGGCTGATTCTATTCTGGCACTATGGATTGGACTGTGCGACACGGGCCGTTCTTGCGGCGGCCGCCTTCTCCGGACTCTGGCCGGCATGGACTTTATTCATTCTGGGAGCCCGGAGAACCGCGAAAGCCATGAGCACCCTCTGCCTGATTCTCCTGGTTGCCTGGGGATCCAGCGTCCTGACCACCCTCCAGCAGGAAAACCGGGCTCAACGCCCCCTCTCCATCGGAACACTCGACACCCCACCCACCCCCTGATCTTGTAATGGGTGTGAAATCTCGTTCTTCCCGTCTTTCAGGTGCCCCTGTATGGATCGTATCGCGTCCTGCGCCGGCAGAACCAATGCCTTTTGCGCCGACACAGGCGGACACCCGGCCAGGGCACCATGGGTGATCTCTACGGCTGTGATTCGATCTTGATTACAGCATCCTTAAGCCCGGCGCTTCGTGCGCCCAGACTGAGCGTACCGGATTTCAGCGTGGACCGGACGGCAACACGATTGATGCCGCACTCCAAATCCAGAAACAGGTTGTTGATAGAATTGGTCTTGCCGCTGTTGTAGCCACCACGCCATACACCAGGGCCCGCGCACTCGAAATCCACCCGGCCATAAAAGGTCGGACACCGGTTTCCATCCGCATCAACTGCCTCCACATCGATCAGAACTACATCAGAACCGTTGGCCTGCAACCCTCCCGGCGCCGTCATCGCGGTCATACGCAACTCCAAATTCGACGCCAGCTTATCTGCGATCTTGGACGGTTTCTCGTGTTCAGGCGGCTTCTGCCCTTTTGCCTGCAGACTCTGGGCGCCGTGAAACAGTCCCCACGCCACGATTACACCACAAACCAATCTCTCCACCCTCTGTTTTCCGATCAACATATCTGTCTCCTTGTTTAGCGTCCCGTGAGTGCTGGCCGGGACCGTTTGGGGAGCCCCCCCTCAACCACAGGCTTGGGCTCAATGCGTCGCCAGACACAACAGTCGGAAACGCTTTTCCCGCCACGTGAACCGGTCACCTCGATTTTATTTTCACCCTTCGCGAGGTCCACATCGGTCCATTTGGCAATCATTAAATTGTCCGGCTTGACCGTAGCGAGCGGGACGCCATTCACCTTCAACTCGACTGAATCGACATTGGCATAGACCTTGATCGCCACCTTGGGTTGCTGCCGTTCCACAAATCGGCGGCTACTGATATAGACCATGGGTTCGTCCGTCCAGTTAGCCTTGTAAAAATAGAAGGCATCCTTCTTGACCTGACGATCGGCAGAAACAAGCCCCTTGTCGTTTCGCCCGGCATGATCCCCTTCATTGCGACGCGCCGAGTGGAATTCGAACATCGCCCAGACAAAGGAGCCCCAGATAAATGGCCGTTCGCGGATCGCTGCCCAGCATTGCTCGTGGACATGGCTCTGCCATTCTTCGGGATGCCAGGGAGTCTTATTCGCCACGGGTTTTTTCGGAACCTCCTCATGATTCTTAACACAGGCGCCCGCCCCATATTCGCTCACGACAATACCGCCATCATGCGACGTGCCCTGGCAGGCGTCCAGCATCATGGCGGGCGTGTCTTCCGAGTACCAGAGAGGGTAGCGGTTCCAGCCAAGCAAGTCCGTCACCGTATTGATCGGCGGCCCCTTGTGGCAGGTGGCGGCAATGGTCGGTCGGGTCGGATCTTCCTTGTGGGCGAGATCATTCAAGCGCACCAGTGCCTCTGCAAAGTTACTGGTGTTCTTAACCTCGTTGTAGAGGCTCCAGGCAAATACCGAGGGATGATTGATCTGCTGCCGGATCAACTCGACCACCTGCTGTTTTACATTCGCCTCAAACTCCGGCTCGGGCTCGAACTGACCCACCATGGCCACTTCGGACCAAACCAGTATCCCGGCGCGGTCACACATGTCCAGAAACGCATGGCCATGCTGGTAATGCGCCAGCCGCACGGCTGTTGCACCCATCTCGCGAATGAGGTCGAGATCTTCCTTGAGATCCGCTTCCGTCACCGCCCATCCCCTGCCAAAACGCTCCTGATGCCGATTGACGCCCCGCACCGGGTACAAATCCCCATTCAGGAAGAGGCCTTTCCCGGGATCCACAGTGATGGATCTCAGGCCGAGCGACTGCTCCACGCGGTCCAGCACGGTGTCACCGGCCCCCACAACCTCGACCACCACCTTGTAGAGATAGGGATCCTTCACGCCCTGCCAAAGTCTGGGTTGCGTCAACTTCAAGCGGAATGCAATATCCCGGGTGGGCTGAGGGGAGTCCTTCACCTCCTTCACGCGGCTCGCCACCCCCTTGCCCGCCGCATCCTGCACAGTGAAGCGCACCTGAACCGGTTGCCCGGTGCCAGCCACCTGCACCCTGGCCTCAAGATCGGCGCTTTCGCGGGACACGTTCTTCTGTAAAACGGCAACCCCGTCGGACCCATGGTCAAACGGCGAAATACACACCGGACCGGTTGTCATCAGGCGCACGGTCCGGTAGATGCCCCCGTAAATGTTGAAATCGCCCCCGTGGGGAGACACATCCTTGATCCTGCCGCTATCGGACCTCACCGCCAGCACATTGGCCTCACCGGCCTTGATCACCCCGGTAACCTCAAAACTAAAGGCGCTGAATCCCCCTCGATGCTGACCCACGAGCTTCCCGTTGAGATAGACATCAGCCACCAAACTCACCGCGTCAAAGCTGAGAAAGACACGCTGACCCGGCACCGCTGCAGGAGCTATGAAACTCAGGCGATACCAAGCCGGCCCGCGATAGTAATCCTTGCAGTCCTCGCCGCCCGATTCCGCCTGCTCCCAGCCATAATTATGGGGAATCGTGACGGGCAACCACTTCTGATCATCAAACACCGGCTGGGCCGCCTCGACCCCATCCTCGCGCATAAACCGCCAGCCCTTATCAAGAAGGATCACCTCGCGGGCGAGCAGAACATAACTACCGCACAAGGACAGCCAGACCACACAGATCCAAACCTTCAACTGCCATCGTTGATTCATTCAATCTTGCCTTTCTACTTTGCATCCCATTGCCCAATCCTATCGAGAATACTCATCATGATGAGTAGGCCAGCAAATACGCTCCTCCACTATGTCCGTCAACTTAAAAAGGGGAAAGGACTCACTCCGCAATCCGAATAGGCTCGCTAAATTTAGACCGGAGCGTTTTTAGAGGACCATTCTTGTATTTATACTGAACAACCAAAGTCATTTTATCATGCACTCCTTTTGCCCAGGAACGCTTCGACAATTTACCCCGCAGAAACGCCAAGTCTCGTATTTCCAGCTTCGAGTCAACCACGCGTTCTTGAATGAGATCGGTGACATCCTCGATAACGCCCGGTCCGGTCACCGTTGCCTTGATGATCTTCAATGTATTGCTAGACACGCTGATCGTGGCCGGACTAACGATCGTCGCGGGTGCAGCCGCCGAGGGGTTTATGGATGTCACAACATTGACTGTATTTTCTTCTGTACCGGATTTTGCTTTGCCCAATACCGGTTTAGCGGTCGAAAGAACCGCATCCTTCTCCTCCTTGACCCGCTTGGCCTCCTCAAGCCGGTCGGCCATGAGAAGCTCACGCAACAAGGCATCAAGCCGGATGACGTATGACCGGTTCAGGTTCGCCAGCTGATCAGCCCTGTCGGCCTCGCTCGCGGCCACCATAGCACCATAGCCCGTTACGGACGCCGCCAGATTGGTCTGAATCCCCGCGGTCGGAATAATGGGCAGGGACGCCACCTCTTTCTGTTCACATTGAAGCAGCAGGCAGGCATCCACATCTCCCCGGGTTTTGGACTGTTGAAGGAGGCGGAAAAGACCATTGGTGTAATTCACAAACGCGACACGGTCGATCTGCCCCCTTGCGGCTGCATACTTCTCCTTCAGAGAGTCCAGCGGTGTACTGTCAGCGGCGTGTCCCTCAGAGACAATGCCTGCGAGAAAGAAACATAGCGCGATGATGTTACACCTGTTCAGCATGAGCATCCTGTTCGGTGGCGAAAGTTGCACTGTACCATCTTCTGCCTCATTTTACACCTATTTCAGGACTCCGGGCTTGTCACCCGGGGCGCCTTCTTATTCTTTGTCGGCGACGCATCCTGTTTCAGCGATTCGGGATCCGTGCGGAAGGGCGATGCTGGCAACCCGTCCTTGTTCCAGAGATTCACATCAGGGACATTCGCCCATCCGTAACGTACGGCCATAGGGGCCGCCACCTGGTCGGCCATCACCACGATCGCATCGCCTTGGATCTCGGCCTTGGCATCAACAAACTTCTTATCCGTACCCGCAATGGCAAACCCCTTCAAGGGGCCGGCTTTTGCCTCCAAGCCGCTGCCGACATGCCTGAAGCCCAGGATCACCTTGTTCCCGGAGATCTTCATCGAATCATACTCGGGGCCGGAGTATTCAATTTTCTCCCCGTAAACCAGCGCCCGAGCCGCCAGCGCCAACCGTGCGCCCACAGGCTCCTTCTTTGCGGGGTGGATATTGTCAGCCTCACCCACATCGACCGTTACGGCCATCGCCGTATTGGGCGTGTTCTTCCAAGTCAGGACTTGCGCTTCGCGAAGCTCAGGCGAGATCCCCTGGAATGGACAAATCTGAACAAAGAAAAAGGGGAAATCACCCCTACCCCATTTTTCCCGCCAATCCGCGATCATCCTCGGGAAAAGCGTGCGATACTCGAAGGGTTTTCCGTTATTGGACTCACCCTGATACCAGATGACCCCCCTGATGGCGTAGGGAATAAGAGGGGCAATCATGCCGTTATAAAGGACCGTTGTGCCTCTTTTTCCCAGCGCTTTCGTCACTCCGGGCGCGGTTTCATCCGCCAACAGGCTCCGGACCTGCTTAGCATAATTTTGCAATGACGGATCCTTCTCCAAGCCGGAGAGACTGGTCCATGCCTGAGCTGATGTCCCCCCCACCGCGCTATGGATCATCCCAACCGGAATGCCCGTCTCCTTAAGGACGTTCCGTCCAAAGTAATAGCCCACCGCAGAAAAACTGTTCGCTGCTTCCGCCGAGCCTTCCAACCAATTGCCGATCAGCTCAGTTTCGGGCTTGAGCGCAGTCTTCTGGGGAACCGTGAACAGCCTCAGTTTGGGATAGTTTTCAGAGGCAGCATCCGCTTTAAGCTTACCCTTGCGAAACGCCATATTGGACTGCCCTGAACAGATCCAGACCTCACCAACGAGTACATTGGTGCATATGAGACTTGAAATTTCAGAATTCAGCTTACCAATAATTATCAAGCTCCTCGGCTCCGAATTGGCGGGCATGGGATCAAGAGTCAGCTTCCACTTACCCTGGGCGTCCGCAGTAACGGCAGAGGCGGGCTTGAGCCCGGTTTTACGCCTTTACGCCCCTCAGCACCCATGTCATTTGAATAGGGCAGACCCAGATAATGATCAAACCCGTGGTTTGTCGGCAGGAATTCGGGCTGATCACCAAGATGCCACTTACCAATGCACATCGTGGCATACCCCTGGTCTTTCAACAACCTCGCGACGGTCTTCTCGTCCTTGCTTAGACCGGTGGGACAGGAGGGGCCAATCACCTTCGGCATGGAAACCCGCTTCGCGTAACACCCCGTCATCACCTGGGCGCGCGATGGCGTACAAACCGTTGCCGCATAAAAGCTGGTCAGTTTCAGCCCCTCTTCCGCCATCCGATTGAGCTGCGGTGTTCGGTTAACCTTTGACCCAAACGGCTCGATATCCCCATAGCCCATGTCATCGATCAGGATGACGATGAAATTGGGTTTCGCCCCCCCCTTGCGCTCAAGGCGAACGCACAGAGAGTCATTATCATGATGGCATATCTCTTCATGGCGTGGTTTTCTTCCGCTTGGCTTGCCTGTTATTTTGCGCCGGGATGTCGGGCATTGAACTGATGCACTCGGGATTGGGTGCTACCGGCAGCGTCGCTTTCCAGTCGAGCGCGAGCTTGGCCAGTCGCGCGACGATATCGGGATGATCTTTCGCGACGTCGACGGCTTCGGCCCTGTCATGGATGAGGTGGTGCAGTTCAACGCGTTTCGCATCTTCGGTGAGGGCCAGTTTCCACTCCCCCTCGCGCACGGCCAGCCGTGGCCAATAGTCTGGGTCCGTCTTGGTCCCAAGCCACTGCCAGAAGATGGGGCGCGTGCGGGTGACGGCTTTACCCTGGAAAGCCTCCAGCAGATTTTCACCATCGCTCCGGTAATCGTCGGGCGGCGTCACGCCCGCCGCGGCACAGAGTGTGGGCAGCAAGTCAACGGCGGTGAACGCCGTCGTATTGTTCGTGAGGCCCGCGGGAGTATGACCGGGCCAGCGGACAATGAAGGGGGTCCTCACACCCCCCTCGAACAGGCTGCGCTTGCGTCCCCTCAGGCCGCCCGTTGAGCCGAGGCTGTAATAGGTCGCGTAGCCCCTGACGCGCGCGTCGGGATCGTATTGGTGGTCACCGGACTTGGCCCCGGTCCATTCAGGGCCGTTATCGCTGGAAAACATCACGATGGTGTTGTCTTCCAGCCCTTCGGCCTTCAGCGCATCCAGAATCATGCCGACGGCGTTATCGCCATCGGTGATCACGGCGGAATAGACCTGCTTCTGCTCGTCGAGATGCTTCCATCGCTCCATGGATTCCGCCAGGGGAACGTGCGGCGTGTGACTCTCATGCATCCACATGTTGATAAAAAAGGGTTTGTCCTTGTTCGCCTTGATGAAGGCCACGGCATTGGAGGCGGTGGCCTTCAGATTCGCTACCGGCCACCCCCTGCCACCGTTAAAGACGGCAAACTCATCATACCCGTAGGCCTCCGGCTGAGGCGCCCCCGTTGTCTGCGCGTTAGTCAGGTGCCACTTCCCGAAGTGCGCCGTCCGATAGCCAGCCTGTTTGAGGAAACGAGGCAGCGTCGGCGCTTTCGGATCCAGCCAGTCGGGCATGCCCCGCTCATGATTCTGGGCAGGGTTGGCGAAATGCTGATGAATGGAATACCGCGCCGGATAATTCCCGGTCATCACCGCGGTGCGGCTTGGGGAACATACAGGATTGAGCACATTGAATTGCTGGAAGTCAATGCCCTCACGGACAAGTCGGTCGAGGTGCGGCGTCTTCAGCCACGGATGCCCGTGACACGACAGATCCCCCCAGCCCCAGTCATCGGCCAGTATGAACACAATATTGGGTGGTTTAGCCTCGCCGGCGAAGACGGAGGAACACAGCAGAAGCGCGAGTGACAGCAAGGCTTTCATTAATGTTTGCGAAGTCATGGTGTGTCGTTTTTGTCATTGCGCTTGCCGCCAGACTGCCCGCCCCGGTCATCACCGGCCTCTGCCAGCTTCCGCTTCATCAATGCGGACAGCGCCGCCACCCGCGCCGCCTGATTGGGGGCACCGTCCAGATGACGTTCAGTTTTTCGGACGCAAAGAGGTTGAACACTGAAACCCGGGCCAGAAAGGCAAACGAGAGCAGTTTAATGTTCATATTTCCAGTTTACCCGATCTCGAATCATGACCCATGGTGATTATAACGTCTGACTCAGCCACTTTATTGTGTCCTATTTTACATACGGCTATGACTTGCACTTGGTTGACTCATCCGAGTTATAGCCTGCGGCAAATGATGGAAGCAGCAGTGACTGACTTACCGGATTTTGAAGATGGACCCGTGCATCACAACGTAAAGGCTTCCGGACAGGTGTATTTCGAGGGCGTCCGAGATGCTATTGGAGTTGATGTCACCCGTCATGTCTGGCGGCAAATTCGTTCCGATACTCACGGCGTCCACGTAAAGGTTGCTGATCGTCCCCGTGTTAAGGTACCGGAGTTTCTCATAGATTGATGCATTTGCACCCACAAACGCCAGTTGCTGACGCAACAGAATGCCGTTAAGGAAAACAGCCTGCTGTCCCGCATCGTAGTCCTGGAACACGCTGACCCGGACCCACTCATTCGAAGCACACGGGGCTTTCCGAGCCTTCGCGTTGTTCGAACATACCAGCCAGCCATTCGTTGTGTCCACAGCCAGCCAGCCATTCGTGTCAAAGGAGATCCGGATGCTCTGGTTGCTGGAGGCGGCATTGGTCGCTAAATCGCCGAGAATCGGCAACCAACGGCAGTCTGTCCAAATCCGTTTCTCAAGGGTGGATACGGTATTGTTGACCTCGGTCTCAGGCGGCAGGATTACCGCATTGGTTCCGGGCGTGGCGGCATAGTTGGTCTGAATCAGGACGCTATCCATCGTTGCGTTCCACCCACGCAAACCGGCCGCCTGCAGGAGCATTCCCAGCGTATAGCTCTCGAAATTATCCGAGAAGTCCAGTGTAGTGGGGACCAACGACGCCCAAGTCTGGTTCGCGATAAAATTACCGTTCATCACAAACCCATCCGCCGACAGCCAGGCCGTCCCGCCACTCCCAACCACCTGTCCGCTTCCCTGGATGACCAGATTCGTCGTCGCAAGCGATCCACTGGTCGCGAGCGAGACCACCGCCCCGCTAGCCACCAGGGCATTTGTGCAGGAATAAGTCTCCGTCAGGGTGACGGAATGATTGAATGTAATTTTTCCGTCCAACGAGAAACCGGTCATGAATCGCACCGCACGGTCGATGACAATGTCACCCGCATACGCCCCGTTCGTCGTCCAGATCACATCGCCCGCCCCGGCCAGATCCAACGTTGCCTGCAGCCCGGGTGCATTCGTATAGATGACCCGCGCCGCGCGGGCAGCGGTCTCCCACCACGGCATCGTCACCACATTCAGGCTGACCTTGTCGCCGCTTCCCGGCCCCACCGGCCCGGGCCCCGACACCGCACCCCACCAGTTCGACCGCGCCTCCGTCGAAACGCTCGCCCAGACCCCGGTGATATTCCCCAGGAATTCACTCTGGGCCACCGTACAGTTCGTCGCCGCCATCACATAGACCCCGTGCGTACAATTGCTGAACTGGTTAAAGAGGAATAACCCGTTCCCCAGGTTCGTCAGCACCCGCACCGCCGCCATCTGGTTCGATGAGGCATCATTCCCCACCATGATCCCCGCATTGAGGTAGCCGGACCCCGCCCCACCCGTACCATTCGT
The DNA here is from genome assembly GCA_903958395.1 of uncultured bacterium. Taxonomy (GTDB): domain Bacteria; phylum Verrucomicrobiota; class Kiritimatiellia; order CAIKKV01; family CAITUY01; genus JAABPW01. Next base: position 19,301 of record CAJBSZ010000159.1, read on the forward strand.
CGCCCCCGTCATCAGGAATCCCTCGATCACCACCCCGTTCGTCCGCACCTGGAAACAGTCCAGATCCGCGCCGCTGTTCGGCGCCACCACCCTCACACTGGCGGGTGAGTTCGTGTTGCCGAGCAGGGTCATGCCGTTGGTAATGACCACCGGAGCCGTAAGCGCATATGACCCATCCGCTACCTGTATCGTGTCACCCGCCCGCGCCGCGGCCACCGCCGGACCAATATCCGCATAATCCCCCGCCGCACCGACCGTCCTGTTGCTGGTATAACTGAAAGTCACCGCCATGCTGATATTGGTCTGAATATTGGACAACGTGCACGAAATAACCTTTTGTTCGGGAGAAATGGCATACTGGGTGGTGTTTGTCGTGAGCGTCGCCACCACATACGCGGGTGACGACGTGATGGCAAAGACCAGGTTCGTTCCGGGATACACCACCATCGTCCCCGAAGGCGTGATGCTGCCCCCTGTCCCCGCCAACGAAGTCACAACGAAATTCGTCCTGAACTGAACCGTCACCGTCGTGTCGGCGGTAATGGAGCTGTTGGTGTAGGTGGCGTGAGCGGTATACTGCCCGAACAGCGCTGCCGCCCCCACCGAGCCCCCATTGGTCAGCACATCATAAACATGATACCCCGCATTCGCATCGATCGTGAAATTGGTGCCCGTATATGGCAATACCGCAAAGTCGGCATTAGTGGTCGGTGCCACCGTTCCCCCGCCCGGCACGCCCAATGTCAGGTTGGTCGACACCACATGAAAGACCGGATTGGTTTTGAACTGCACCATCACCGTCGTGTCGGTCGCAATGGCAGTGTAGTTGTAGGTCGCTTGCCCGGCAAACCGATTCACCAACGCTGCACCGACTGAGCCACCGTTGGTCAGCACATCAAAAACATGATACCCAGTATTCGCATTAAACGTTAAGCTGGTGCTCGAGTTCGGCATCACGGTGAAATCAGCAGCGGGCACCGTGGTTCCCCCGCCTGTACCCCCAAGGGTCAGGTTGGTGGCCACCAAGTAGATATTCGGGCGGTGATAGGTCGTCAGGTTACCGTTCACCTGGAGCTCCTGGGCATCAAGCATCCCGTCGTTGTCCAGATCGGTAATGGAGTTGGTCGCAAAGTCGGGCCAGACATTGGTGATGGACACCGCATCCAGATAGCTTGTGGAGACCTGGACATCCCAGAATACCCGGTTGTAGTTCGTGGCCACGACTCCGGGCAGCGGGATGGAAGAGATGAGCAGTTCCCCATCCGCAAACACAGCGGCGTTGCTCCGCGCGTAGTCCACGCAGACGCTGATCCGGACCCACTGGTTCGAGATCTGGGTGGAGACGGGGGATCCCAGCCCGTTGCTCGAACAAATGACCCAGTTGTTCCGGTTACTTTCAACCGCCACATAGCCGCCGATGTCGAAGTAAAGACGGACACTGTCACTGGAATTTGTCATGTCGCCCACAGAGGGGGGGAGCCCCAGCGCGGGATGGATCTTATAGTCCGTCCAAACGACACTCCTGATATCGGAGATATCCGGTGACACGGAATTGGTGAAGGTTGAAACCTGGGGCAGGATGACGGCATTCGTCCCCTCGCCCGCCGCGACCACATTGGTCTGCACCTGCACTAAATTTGTCGTCGCCTGCCACCCGTTGGTGGCCACCTCAAAGGTCGCGCCATTGGTGTAGGTCTCGAAGCTGTCGGTCAAGGCTTGCGCCTGCGTCACGGCCATCCCTAGCACCAGCAGGGCAAACCCACAACCGCGGCTTCCCCCGCTCCGCCCATACATGTTGAAGATTCTTTTCATACTTCCCCCCCATTTATTGCACGATGCCGCTCATGTTACTGAATGATCATCATGCAACCTCGCGAACCCGATTTCAGGGTGTATGTATTACCGACCGGCGCTCCCACCGTATAGATATCTGCCGGAGTCGAAATAATGTGGAAGGTCGTGGAGGGATTTGCCCCCTGCCAGGAGAAGAGCACCGGATTCGCCGGTAACGTTCCGATGCCAATGACATTCAGGTACACATCCGACGGCAACGTAAGCGTTCCACCCACCCGCACCACACTACAGGTGCTGGAGGTGTAGTTCCAGTTGCAGGTGATGGAGCCGGATCCGACAAAGGTCAGGTTCGAACTGAACGACAGCGTTTCCGTCCCCGCCGGTGACAGAATACTACCGCTTGCCATCGCTACCCGGCCCGAGACCATTCCCGATCCGGCAATGGTTCCATAATTGGTCGTCACCCCCGTGAGCACCGCCGTGGCACCCGACACCAGCGTCATCGTCCCGTTCGTGCCGATAACGATCTCGTTCCCCTTGACGAAACTGGTGTTTAGCAGTTCCAGGTTCACATAGTTCGTCGGACCGAAGCCCGTATTGAACTGATACGGCCGCCCCAGCGTATTCGTCGCTGTCGAGCCGTCCAGCCTTAGCGTGTTATTGCCCTGCCAACTCACGGTATTCGTGCCAATCCCGGAATTGACCCAGTTGTTGGTCAGATTGACAGGATTGACGTTGCGGAATGACACCGTGCCATTGGTGATGACAAGCGCATTGTTGGGGTAATTCGCAATGGTGATCGGAGGCGTTGCTGAACTGAATTGCAGGATACCGCCCAAGTTGGTGAGTGTGTTTCCGGAGCTGGCGGCGTTGCCCAATGTAATGGCAGAGGCGACTTCCAGCAAACCGCCGCTGCTCAGCCGCAAGCCGTTGGCATTCGCGCTGACGCCATTACCCACCACCAATGTGGTGACATAGGCTTTTCCGCCATTGGTGATGATCAGATAGTTTTCGACACCGAGCTTTGACACTTCTATCGAGCCATTTGTCACGACTCCACCCTGATCCACTTTGATCCAGTTGTTAGAAACGCCGAGACTCGTATCTCCGATATTCATCGAAAAGTTCATCATGTTCAACGTCGCACCACCGCCTGCAATTATGAAATAATTTTCTAAAACTCCTCCTG